>NZ_JBDNGU010000071.1:0-89653 GCF_041689105.1 Polaromonas sp.
CCTGCAAGCCACTGGTAATCTCGGCTTTTCCGGGCTGGCGAAGGCCAACCTGTACCGGCACGCGCTGGGTGGTCCAGCTCTGCGCCTCGGCCCCTGGCAGCAGCTTGATGACGAACTGCTTGTCGCCTTGGGGCAACAGTGCCTCTTCAGGAATCACCTGGGCGTCGTTCCGCTCGCCAAACACGGTGTTGACGCGGGCGAACATGCCGGGGCGCAGTTTCAGCTGCTGGTTGTCGATGCAGGCCCGCACCGCGACAGACCGGCCGTTGGCATCAATCAGCGGATCAATCGCCTGCACCACCGCGCTGTATTTGAGGCCGGGCAAGGCATCCATGTCCACCCGCGCCGTCTGGCCGCGCCGGACCTTGCTCTGAAAACGCTCGGGCAATCGGAAGTCGACATAAATCACATCGATGTCCTCGATGTTGACGATGTCCGCGCCGTCTTTCAGGTAGTCGCCTACATGGACCAACCGGATGCCGGCAATGCCGTCAAACGGCGCAATGATTTTGAGCCGCGCGGCTGTCGCCCTGGCCAGCGACAGCTTGGCCTGAGCCACCTGCAGATTCGCGGCGCTCTCATCCAGCGAGCGCTGGCTGACAAAATTCTGAGCGACCAGTTCCTCGTTGCGCTTCTGGTTGGCCTGGGCAATCGACAGTTCGGCCTGGCTTTGCTGAACCTGCGCCAGCGGTAGCTGGTCATCGAACTGCACCAGCACCTGACCCTTGCGCACACGCTGGCCGTCGGTGAAGTTAAGCTGGGTAATGCGCCCGCTGACCTCCGGGCGCAGCACCACGCTGCGGCGCGAGCGCAGGCTGCCCACGGCCTGCGCATCGTCAATCAGGCGAACCAGCTCCACCTTGGCGGCTTCCACCGTCACTGGCCTGCCCGTTGCGCCAGTAGCACCCGCTGGCACCGCCTTGGTGCCCGAAGCGGGGGCTACCGCGTTGTCAGCCCCTGCGGCTTTGGGCTTCTGGTACCACCAGGCGGCGCCCGAAGCGAGCGCAAGACCGGCCACCGCGACCACCGCGTAAATTGCTTTTGATGCCATGGGGAAGAAACTTGTAATTGAAAAGATACAAGCCGCCAATGTATCAGGACGCTCCTGCCGGGTGCGCCTTTTTTATCGGCCGTGCAGGGGCTTGCCGGTCAGCTTTACACGGCCTTTACGAAGCCAGGGGGCCGTGGTCGCTGCCGATGCTATGTACGCTTACGGCCCTGTCTTTTCATGGCCGCCGCAAGGCCGCTCGGGCGCCCTTCAGCGCCGGGACAAGGCCAGCTCAACGCCCTTGTTGGCCAGCACGTCGGCCCGCTCGTTGCCGGGATCGCCGTCGTGGCCGCGCACCCAGTTCCACGCGATGGCATGGCCGCTGCCGCTGACCAGCGCGTCGAGTTTTTGCCAGAGATCGACATTTTTCACCGGCTCTTTGGACGCCGTGCGCCAGCCCCGGGCTTTCCAGCCGGTGATCCATTCGGTCATGCCCTTGAGCACATACTGGCTATCGACATACAGGGTGACGCGGCAGGGCCGCTTTAGCGCGGCCAGTGCCTCGATCACGGCGGTCATTTCCATTCGGTTGTTGGTCGTCGACAGCTCGCCACCGAACAGTTCCTTGACGCTGCCGTCCGTGGTCAGCATGGCGCCCCAACCGCCGGGGCCGGGGTTGCCCTTGCAGGCCCCATCGGTATAAATCACCACGTGCTGCGCGGCGGTTTGCGAAATTTCAGTCATGCATCGGGGTCCAGATTTCTGCGAGTGTCCGGAGTTATTAAAAAAGCGCCAGGCTGCCGCACCTGGTTGGCAATAGCCACCGGGGCGGTGGCTGTGCCCTTGCGGGCTTTCCAGGCGGGTTCAAGCAGGCGCATGCCGCGTACCCGCTTGACGGCCACCAGGAAATACACAGCGCCGAAAATCGGCCACGAGCGAGCGCCGACCTTGTCCATCCAGGCAAACCGCTCCAGCGACGCGCGGCTGCTGACGGCCGGACGGTAGCAGCCAAACTGGCCGGACTCCACCTCAAAGCTGAGCAGGCGCAGCCAGTCGCGCAGGCGCCAGTAGCCAATAAATTCGCCGGCCTCAGGCAAAAACAGTTCGCCGTAGCCCATACGCTGGTAAAAATGCGCGCGGCGCTGCCGCAGCCCCCACAGGCTGGCCGGGTTCATGCCGCTGATCACCAGGCGGCCCTCGGGCACCAGCACGCGTTCAACCTCGCGCAACGTGGTGTGCGGGTCGCTGCTGAGCTCCAGCGTGTGCGGAAGCAGCACCAGATCCAGGCTATTCTCGGGAAACGGCAAGGCTGCCGGATCCGTCAGCAGCGCCACGCGTGCGGGCGGTGCGTCTGGCGCGGCGGACGCCGTGGCGCCTTTGTCGGGCGGCGACGGGACCGAAGCTGGCCCGCCCTCGGCACCCTGCTGGGCCAGCCATTTGTGCGGCATGCGGTTGCCGCGTAACGCGTCCAGTTCAGGCAGCCCCAGCTGCAACGCGTGATAGCCAAACATGTCGGCCACGGCCTGATCGAAGCGCTCACGCTCCCACGCCAGCAAATACTCGCCGGGCGGAGTCCTGAACCAGTCTGTGAAACCTATAATTTGTGAGCCCATCAAGACCGCTGCATGTTCATCATTCCCATTCCTGCCTTCTCGGACAATTACCTCTGGCTCCTGCACGACGGCCAGCGCGCGCTGATCGTGGATCCCGGCGATGCCGAACCCGTGCAGCGCGCACTGCAGGAAAACGGGCTTACGCTGGAGTCGATTCTAGTCACGCACCACCATGCCGACCACACAGGCGGCGTGGACGCCCTGCGCGAGGCCACAGGCGCGCTGGTGTACGGCCCGGCCCGCGAGCCTATTCCCGGACCTTTTCACAAACTCGTGGACGGCAACAGGGTGCAGGCCCTGGGCCTGGATTTTGAAGTGATCGACGTGCCGGGCCATACAGCCGGCCACATCGCCTTCTACACGCCGGAGGTGGATGGGCGGCCGCTGCTGTTTTGCGGCGACACGCTTTTTTCTGGCGGTTGTGGGCGGCTGTTTGAAGGCACGCCGGCACAAATGCTGGCCTCGCTGGACCGCCTCGCGACGCTTCCCGGCAACACCCGTGTGTGTTGCACCCACGAATACACCCTGAGCAACCTGCGCTTTGCGCTGGCGGTGGAACCTGACAATAGCGAACTAATTGGTTACCATGCACGCTGTACGGCCTTGAGAGAGCAAGGCAAGCCCACGCTACCCACGTCGATAGCCCAGGAGTTGCTGATCAACCCGTTCTTGCGTACCCGACAAGCCACTGTCATCGCAGCAGCCCGGCGTTTTGACCCGGCCGCCCATGACGACAACACCATATTTGCCGCCATCAGGCAGTGGAAGAACCAATTCAAATGACAGAACCGCAGCGCCCGTTTTTTCCCAGTTCCCCCATTTCGGGCGGGCGTTTTTCCCGTCAGGCATCAAGCCTCAAAACATTTGTTCTGGCGTTCACGGTGGCCGTGCTCGCAGGCTGCGCCGCCACCAGCCCGACGGGCATGCCCGGCGACCCGGTGCTGACCACATCCTCCGCGCCAGCGGCCCCACCGGTTTACCCCAACGGCCCGCTGTCACCCATTAACAGGGCGCAGGCGGCGTCCAGCACGGTCGTGCAGTTGCAGCCGCCACCGGACCTCTGGGCTCGCATACGCAGCGGCTTTGCCATGCCCGACCTGCAAGGCGAACTGGTGACCGACCGGGAGCAGTGGTACGCCAGCCGGCCCGACTACATGCAGCGCATGACAGAGCGCTCAAGCAAATACCTGTTTCACATCGTCGAGGAGCTGGAGCGGCGCAACATGCCGACCGAACTGGCGCTGCTGCCCTACATCGAAAGCGCCTTCAACCCGCAGGCCGTCTCCAGCGCCAAGGCCGCCGGCATGTGGCAGTTCATGCCGGCCACCGGCAAGTACTTTGACCTCAAGCAAAACGCCTTCCGCGACGACCGCCGCGACGTCCTGGCCTCGACACGTGCCGCGCTGGACTACCTGCAAAAGCTGCATCGCATGTTCGGCGACTGGCACCTCGCGCTGGCCGCCTACAACTGGGGCGAAGGCAGCGTGGGCCGGGCCATCGCCAGAAACAAAAAGGACGGCTTGGGCACCGGTTACCAGGACCTGCGCATGCCGGACGAGACGCGGCTGTACGTGCCCAAACTGCAGGCGGTCAAGAACATCGTGGCCAATCCACAGGCCTTCCGCGCTGAGCTGCCGCTGATTGAAAACCACCCGTATTTCCAGCAGGTGCTGATCTCGCGCGACATCGATGTTGCGCTGGCCGCCAAACTCGCTGACGTCGCACTCGCCGACTTCAAGGCACTCAACCCGTCCGCGCACCGCCCCGTGATCATTGCGTCAGGCACGCCGCTAATCCTGCTCCCCTGGGACAACGCCAAAATATTCCAGCGCAACTTCGAGGCCTACACACAGGGGCAATATGCAAGCTGGACCGCCTGGACCGCACCGGCCACCCTGAGCGTCGGCGATGCAGCCAGGCGCGTCGGCATGAGTGAGGCCGACCTGCGCGGCGTCAACAACATTCCGCCGCGTATGCTGATCAAGGCCGGCTCCACGCTGCTGGTGCCGCGTACCGCCACAACGGACAGCGATGTGACCAGCCACGTTGCCGACACGGCGCAAGTGGCTTTCGCGCCCGAAATTGTCACCCGCAAAACCTCTGTCAAGGCGCGCAAGGGAGAAACCGTAACCACTATCGCGCGCCGTTACGGCCTGAGTGCCGCGAACGTGGCCGAATGGAACGACGTCAGCGCCAATGCCGCATTCAAGCTGGGCCACCAGGTGGTGCTTTTTTTACCGGTCAAGGCCAGCAGCACCCGCAGGGCAGCACCTTCGCGCAGCAACATCAAAGCCATCAAGCGCAGCCCTGGCAAAACCGTGATCAAGAGCAAAAAACGCTAACGGCACCCGTCTGCGGGAACTACAAAAAAACCGTGCCCTGGCCCATGTCCATCCTGCGTTTACAGCTATCAAAAATGTAGCGCCCCAGATTGCACATGCCATGGCCGCCCGCAACCCCAGCCCCCCCAGCAAGCCCCGCGACCCCGGCAAGCCCAAGGCGCGCCATTCCTACGTTTTTTTCATTGGCCTGCTGGCCATCGCACTCGGGCTGACGCTGCTGGTGATGTCCCTGGAGAGCAAGGGTTTAAGGCCTGCGGGCGCAGTGGCCTTGCTGCTCGGCCTCGTCATGGCTGGCAGCTATCTGACGAACCGGCTCTACAACGAAGCCTATGCCGACCCTCTGGCGTACGAACCCCCCTGGAGCAAGCTCGCCAGAGGTGCCGGGCCGCCAAGGCTGCCGGCCCCAGGAAAAGCGGCCGTTTCACCCGGAACGGCCTTTTCCATGGAAAAACTGATCGATTTCCCTGCCGCTGCGCCCCCCCGCCGCGCCGACCCGCCAGCCCGCAGCATGCCCGTGCACGTACCACCCGCGCCGGTGCCTTCGTGGACAGAACTGTTTGATCGCATGTCACCGCAGCAGTTTGACAGCGTGTGCGTGGCCCTGTTTGGACAAAGCGGGTTTGAACCCCGTTGCCAGTCGCATGGCGTGCCTGGCGGGGTGACGATCTGGCTTCACTCCCGCCATGCGCACCAGGGCAAGGAAACCCCTGCGGCGGTTGCGCTGTGCAAGCAATGGAAGGGGCAAGTGGTGGATCTGCGTGAACTGTATCCCTTGTTCGTACTCATGAAGGCGCGCCAACTCAAGCGAGGCACCTATGCCACCGCATCAAGCTACACCGACAATGCGCGCCAGTTCGCAAAGGACAACAACATCAACGCTCTGGACAAGGTCGGTCTGCTGGGCTTGATCGCCGGACGTACGCCGGCCCAGCAGCAAGCCCTGCTGGCACTGGCGCTGGCGAACACCTGACGCTGCCAGCCGCGGCTGCGGAACTTGTCTACAGGCGCAAGGACCCGGTGCCGAACAATCCGATCAGGCCAATGACGATCAGGTAGATCGCCACGATGTAATTGAGCAGCCGCGGCATGATCAGGATCAGGATGCCGGCAATCAGGGAAACGATGGGGCCGATGTGGGCAGACAGGTTCATGGGGTGTCCTTGGCAAGTGTTCAAAGCGTCCTGCTGGTTTTGGCAGTGCGCGGGTCGTATCAATGTACCGGCAGCGGTCGCCCGGGTCTGTAGGACGAAGCAAACAGCTGAACCGCGAATTGACGAGCCGGCAGGCCGTACGTGCCAGCAAACCGGTTCAAGGCTGGCTGGCGGCAACCAGCGTCGCAAGGAAGGCTGGCAGCGGTCGGCCCTGCGTCAGCAGATAACGCCCCATGGCCCCAGCAACCTGCCGCACCGAGGGCCGCAGTGACACGCGGTCGCGCCAGGCCAGCAAAAGCGGTGTTGAACCGTTGATGGGCGCGCCCATGCGCTCGCCGAACAGCCGGGCCAAGTAAAACGCGATATCCGCAAACGAGCAGGAACCGGTCAGGCCCTCACGGTCAGCCAGCAGTTTTTCCATCTGCCCGTCATACAGGGCGCAAGCCTCACGTGCCGCGACAGCCGCCGGGTCCTGCGGCTGCGCCTGCAATCCCATGAGGCGGACCACGGGCGGAAAATACACCTCGTCGGACTGGTGCTCCAGCAGGCGCGCACGGGCTTTTGCTTCGAGCCCGGTGGGCCAGAGCGCCGGCGCCGGCTGCAGTTCCTCAAGATATTCAAAAATCTGGGTCGAATCAAACAGCTCAAGGCGGCCATGCACCAGCACCGGCACCTGCTGCTTCGGGTTGATACGCAGCACCTCGGGGTGTTTGGGCTGGTACAAACGTTTCATTTCGAAGGGCACCATGACCACTTCGACGTCCAGCCCTTTTTCCAGGGCCGCAATCTCTACCTTGGCGCCGAACATGCTCAGCGGACCGGAGTACAGGCGCATCGCCGGGGCGGCGCCGCCCATCAGAGTTTCTCAGTCTCGCCCATGCGCGGCTGCCATTTCATGAGCCGCTTCTCGACGCGCCCGACAATGCCGTCCAGCACCAGCGCAAAGGCTGTCAGCACCACAATGCCCGCAAACACGGTGTTCACGTCAAACGTTCCTTCGGCCTGCAGGATCAGGTAACCCACGCCCCGTGCCGACCCCAGGTACTCGCCGACCACGGCGCCGACAAAGGCCAGTCCCACCGACGTGTGCAGGCTGGAAAACACCCAACTGGTCGCGCTGGGCAGGTAGACGGTACGCAGCAGCTGCCGTTGATTGGCGCCTAACATCCGCGCATTGGCCAGCACCACCGGACTGACTTCCTTGACGCCCTGGTAGACATTGAAAAACACGATGAAAAACACCAGCGTGACCGCCAGTGCCACCTTGCTCCAGATGCCCAGGCCAAACCACATCGCAAAAATCGGCGCCAGGATCACGCGCGGCATGGAGTTGGCGGCCTTGATGTAAGGGTCCAGGATGGCGCTGGCCATGGGCGCCAGCGCCAGCCACAGGCCGCAGGCCAGGCCCAGTACCGTGCCGATGCCAAAGGCCAGCACCGTCTCCAGCAGCGTGGTGCCCAGGTGCAGGTAGATGTCGGCATTGCCCGGCAAACCGTCAGGAAACAGCAGGCTGGGGCCAAAGCCGAAAGGCAGGAACCAGGACCAGACCCGGCCAGCCACCTTGATGGGTTCACCGAGGAAAAACGCCAGCTGCTGGTCGCGCGAAGCCAGTTGCCACAGACCCAGGAAAGCCACCAGCAGGCCAACCTGCCAATAACGAAGATTTTTGTCGGAAGGTTTGAGCGAATTCCACATGATGTTCATGCCGCCTTGCGGAGTTGCTGGGCATAACCCTTCAAGACTTCATCGCGAAGCACGTCCCATATCTGGGTGTGCAGTTCAATGAAGCGCGCCTGCGTCCTGACTTCGGCCACGTTGCGGGGACGCGGCAGGTCAATGTCGAACTCACCCATGGGCCGGGTCGCCGGTCCAGCCGACAACACCACCACACGGTCACTCATGGCAATCGCTTCGTCGAGGTCATGGGTGATGAAAAGCACCGCCTTCTTTTTTGCTGCCCACAAATCGAGCACCTCGTTTTCCATGAGCTGACGGGTCTGGATGTCGAGCGCGGAAAAGGGCTCGTCCATCAGGATGATGTCCGGGTCCAACGCCAGCACCTGCGCCAGCGCCGTACGCTTGCGCATGCCACCGGAGAGCTGATGCGGGTAACGATCGCCAAAGCCGCTCAGGCCAACACGCTCCAGCCAGGCCTGGGCCTGGCGCCGAGCTTCGTCATCCGGCACGCCGCGGTATTGCAGACCCACCATGACATTGTCGATGGCGCTGCGCCAGGGCATCAGCGCCTCGGTCTGAAACATGTAGCCGGCCCGGGTATTGATGCCGCTCAACGGCTGGCCGAATACCTTCACGGTGCCCGACGTAGGCGGCAACAAACCTGCACCGATGTTGAGCAGGGTGGACTTGCCGCAGCCGGTCGGGCCAACGACGGAGACAAACTCTCCGGCGCGTATACGCAGCGTGGTCTCGCCGACGGCAGTGTAGGCCTCGCCCGCATCGTCGCGTGAACGAAAGGTACAAGTGACGTCCAGCAGTTCGAGGGCGCAACCAGCAGTTTGATTTTTGGCGGGGTCGGTCATGGATGCATATTGTCACCGCGAACCGGGCTGCTTAAACAGAGGCCGACCACAAGCGAAGTGGAGTTCCATGCCAGCCGGGGCCGCGGAACCGGCTTAGCCGGGCCGCAGGCGCAGCGCCCCCCTCGGGGCTGGTGCCTGCGGCTCCGAACCTGCTTGAGCAGGTTTGGACGGGCGACAGAGGCGAAGCGTCTCGCGAGCCGCGGCCTGCGGGGCCTCGCGTAGTACACGAAGTGACAAGCGTGGGGTGAGGGCCGCAGCGAAGGGCCGCCCCGAGCAAGGCAAGCCCCCTCGGGGGGCAGCGTAGTACACGCAGTGACAAGCGTGGGGGCCCTATTTCTAGGCCTTGAACTTTTCCTTGGCGCGCCGGGCAAATTCGTTGGTGTAGGTTTTGTCCAGGTCAATCTTGTCGGCTTTGATGCTGGGGTCAAAACTGGCCAGCGCCCTCAACGCCGTTTTCGCGCCCTCCTCGGGAATCAGGCCGTCCAGCGCAATCGCGTCGCGCACCTTGTTGAACGATGCCAGGTACAGCCCGCGGTCGCCGAGCAGGTAATTTTCGGGCACGGTCTTGATGATGTCACCGGGGCCGGCGGTTTGCAGCCACTTGAGCCCGTGCACGATGGCGTTGGCCATGGCTTGACAGGTGTTGGGGTTTTTCTGGATGAAATCAATCGGCGCATACAGGCAGGCTGCCGGCATGGGACCGCCAAAAACATCCACGGTGCCCTTGAGCGTGCGCGTATCAGAGATGATTTTTACCTCGCCTTTTTGCTCCAGCATGGTCATCACCGGGTCGGTGTTGCTCATGGCGTCGATCTGGCCCGAGCGCAGGGCCGCCAGCGCGCCGGCCGAGGTACCGACACCGATAAAGCTCACGTCACCCGGCTTGATGCCGGCACGCGACAACACCAGGTTGGCCATCATGTTGGTCGACGATCCGGGGGCGGAGACGCCGATTTTTTTACCGCGCAGGTCGGCCACCGACTTGTAGTTCGGCATGTTTTTGGTGGACACGCCAAAAGCAATCTGCGGCGCCCTGCCCTGCAGCACAAAAGCCTGGAACATCTGGTTTTTGGACTGCAGATTGATGGTGTGTTCGTAGGCGCCCGAGACGACATCCGCCGAACCGCCCACCACCGCCTGCAAGGCGCGTGCGCCGCCGGCGAAATCACTGATCTCCACCTCCAGACCTTCCGCCTTGAAGTAGCCAAGCTGCTCGGTGATGGTCAACGGCAGGTAATAAAAAGCGGCCTTGCCGCCGACGGCCAGCGCGATTTTTGATTTTTCGAGTTTGCCTTGCGCACGCAGGGCGGGAAACGCCAAGGTGGCCGCGCCCAATGCGATGGCGCTGGCGAAAGTTCTGCGGCGGATGGTGATGTCGTTCATGACGGGTTCTCTCTCTGATGTTTTTATGGATTCATCAAGAGCATATCGGGCAGCGAAAAAAACTGCATCGGTATCATCCCGTGCGGGTTTGTACGGAACGCTTCGTGGTTACCAGACGTTACCGGTAGCCAAGAAACAGAATGGCGATATTGACCAGCAGCGCCAGGAACCAGATAACGCTGCGGGTTTTGGCCATGTCGGCCACGTACATCATGACGTAGGCGATGCGCAGCACCACAAAAACAAATGCAAACACGTCAAGCCGCACCTGGGAAGCCTGCAGCTGGTGCGCAATGATCACCGCCGCAAAGAAGAACGGCAGCGCTTCAAAGGTATTGGCCTGCGCAGCATTGGCGCGGGCGCGCCAGTCGGTCTGCCGGGCCAGCCAGGCGCGTGGGTTGTTGTTGTCGTAGCCGCCTTTTTTTGGCGACGTGGTCATCATGCCCCACTTGGCCAGCCCCGCACAGGCGATGGGCAGCAATGCAAACGCCAGCAGGCACCAATAGGCGACGGTGAAACGTGTGTATGTCATTTTTTTGAGGCCTTTCTGGCTCGTGGTCGTGGGGGAAGGGGCACTGTCAGCGGTAAAAATCGGGCGGGCGGTGAAAAGGCCTCAGCGGGTCCTGGCGGGCCTTAGCGACGGTCTACCAGCGCGTGGGCGATGGTGCCAAGGTCCACGTACTCGAGCTCGCTGCCCACGGGCACCCCGCGCGCCAGCCGGGTGACCTGCACGCCGCGGCTCTTGAGGGCCTGCGAAATCACATGCGCCGTGGCCTCGCCTTCGCCGGTGAAATTGGTCGCGAGGATGACTTCCTGTACCTCGCGCGCATCGGCTGGCGCCAGCTCGCCCTGCGCATCCCGGGGCACCACCCGGTCGAACAGCTTTTGCAGGCCGATGTCGTGTGGGCCGATGCCGTCAAGCGGGCTGAGTTTGCCCATCAACACGAAATACAGGCCGCGGTAAGCCAGGGTGCGCTCCAGCGCCGCCTGGTCGGCCGGGGTCTCCACCACGCACAGCTTGCTGCGGTCGCGGCCAGGATTGGCGCAGGTGCTGCAAATAGCCAGCTCGGTCAGTGTGTTGCACAGCCCGCAATGTTTGACGCTGTGCACCGCATGCTCCAGCGCACGCGCAATCTGCAGGGCGCCAGCGGTGTCGTGTTGCAGCAGATGAAAAGCCATGCGCGCCGCCGACTTGGCGCCCACGCCCGGCAAGCGGCGTAGCGCCTGGGTCAGGCCCTCAAGAGCATTGGAATCAGAAGCCATGGACTGTGAAAAGGAGAAGACGCATTAGCGGCGTAGCGAGCGGGTTCAGGGCAAGGCGCGGGTGTCAGGTCACCGGAATGCACGTCAGGTGCATGAGGATGGCCTGGACGGGACCCGCAACGCAGCAATGGGCCCGCGCAGTAGCCGCCATTAGAAGGGGAGCTTCATGCCGCCGGGCAGTCCCGGCATCCCGGCCGTGAGCTTGCCCATTTTTTCCTGGCTCAGGTCTTCGGCCTTGCGCACGGCGGCGTTGAAAGCCGCCGCCACCAGGTCTTCCAGCATGTCCTTGTCATCGCCCAGCAAGCTGGGGTCAATCTCGACGCGCTTGACGTCGTGTTTGCAGGTCATGGTGACCTTGACCAAACCGTTGCCAGACTCCGCCGTGACTTCGATAAACGCGAGTTCATCCTGGGCTTTTTTCAGGTTGTCCTGCATGGCCTGCGCCTGTTTCATCAGGCCGGCGAGTTGTCCTTTGTTGAACATGTGTCTTTTCCTTTAAAACGGGTTGACGGGGTGTCGAAACACCATGGCGAGAATCATATCGGCTTGTTCATGACAGGCGCCAGCGGCTTGATGCTGCCGGGAACAATTTTCGCGCCCCAGTCGCGCATCATCCCCTGCACAAAAGGGTCGTTCTGGATGGTTTCTTCGGCGTGGCGCTGTCGCTCCAGCGCGGCAAAGGCATTGCGCCGCGCTGGCGAGTCGCTCACCGGCCCCAGCTCGACCACCACTTCCGGCGCTTGCCCGCTGTCCTTCAACGCGGCCTGAAGGACCAGTTGTAGTTTTTCGCGCGCGGCCGCCTGGTTCAGCGACTCGCGCTCGACACGCAATGTCCATACACCGTCAGTTTGCGAACGCAGCTCCGACTGCAGCGCCAGCTCCCGCACCAGTGCGCCCACCATCTCGGCGGCGACCATGCGGTTGACCAAAGCCGTCCATTCGTCACCCAGCGGGCTTTCGGGCGCCGCGGACGGAGCCTGCGGCACACCAACCGGCACGGGGACCGGCGCCTGTGCCTGGGTCGCAGCCGGTGACGGCGTTGCCAGCCATTCATCGTCCCAGGGCGGCGGCAGCGGAACGTCAGATGCTACAAATTCAGGAGCTGCCTGCGCCCGCTGCGCAAGGGCTGGATCCCGATTTGATTCAGAATTTATACGCTGCAAAGGTGCAGAGACGTTGGGCCGCACAGCGGGTGGCTCAACCGGCGCGGGGACGGCCGGGGCGGCTGCTACCGCAGCCGGGGTCTGCTCAGGCCGCAGCTTTTTTGGGGGCTCGACGGCGCTCCCCGGCTTGGTCGCAATGTGCCCGGCGGGCTTGAAAGCCAGCAGGCGCAGCAGCACCATGGTCAGCGCCGCGTAGTCGTCGGGCGCCAGGCCCAGTTCAGCGCGGCCGTGCAGACACAGACTGTAGAGCAGTTGCGTCTCATCGGCTGGCATCAGCTCCGCCAGGCGCGCGGTGGCCGCGATCTCGGGGTCCGACTCGTCGTCTGAGGCACCGATGCCCGGCACCGCCTGCAGCACCGCCATGCGCTGCAGCACGGTGGCCATTTCTTCCAGCGTGGACGCAGCGCTCAGGCCATTGAGGCGCAGTACCTCGGAGGTTTCGACCACACTTTTGCCGTCGCCGCGCGCCAGCGCATCGAGCAGCTCGAACACATAGCTGCGGTCCACGCTGCCCAGCATCTGGCGCACGCTGGCTTCCTGCAACTGGCCCGAGCCGAAGGCAATTGCCTGGTCGGTCAGCGACAGCGCGTCGCGCATGGAGCCGCGCGCGGCGCGCGCCAGCAGGCGCAGCGCCTGCGGCTCGGAGGCCACATTTTCAGCCTGCAGCACCTGGCGCAGGTGTTCGAGGATGGTCTCAGGCGCCATCGGCCGCAGGTTGAACTGCAGGCAGCGCGACAGCACGGTGGCCGGCACTTTTTGCGGGTCGGTGGTGGCCAGCACAAACTTGAGGTACTCGGGGGGTTCCTCCAGCGTCTTGAGCATGGCGTTGAAGGCCGTGTTCGTCAGCATGTGGACCTCGTCGATCATGAAAACCTTGAAGCGACCGACAACCGGCTTGTACACCGCCTGCTCCAGCAACTGCGCGATCTCATCGACGCCGCGATTGGACGCCGCGTCCAGCTCGGTGTAGTCGACAAAACGGCCGCTGTCGATGTCGGTGCAGGCCTGGCACACACCGCACGGGGTGGCGGTGATGCCGCCCTGCCCGTCCGGGCCCAGGCAATTGAGCGACTTGGCCAGGATGCGCGAGATCGTGGTCTTGCCCACACCACGCGTGCCGGTGAACAGGTAGGCATGGTGCAGGCGTTGCGTGCGCAAGGCATTGCTCAGGGCCTGCACCACATGCGACTGCCCGACCATTTCAGAAAAATTCCGGGGGCGGTATTTGCGGGCAAGCACGAGGTAGGACATGGCATGGATTCTAAAGCGCCACCCAGAGGTTTTTTGCTGGCCTGGCCCTTTAACTCCTGCACGCCGCCCTTACAATACAAAGCGACGGGCCTTCCCGCATGGTGAAGCGGCCAACCGGGTCAGATGGGGAACCAAGCAGCCCTAACTGTCGAGCCAGTGCCGGGGTCAAGGTCCGTCACCTTTTTTTATCATCAAGCTATATTGGTCGTAGAAACCAATTCGGAATTTAGCCTGGCCGGTCACAAAGGCTCGGTGCATCGCATCACAACTAGCGGATCGTATTGTTAATTCTGTTGTTGATGGTGGTCGTGTTTTTATCTGGCTCTCGCATACCGCAGGTACCAAACATGACAGACCTCTTGGCATCCACGATGGTTTGGCTGTTGGCGGTCGAGCTCGCCGTCACTTCGTAATCGCGTTTGGCTTTTTCACAAGCAAAGGTGTCAATGCGTTCTGCCTGAAAATCAGGCTGCGTTCGCTGAGACGCCATGCCCCCCGAGGATGTCACCGCTTTTTGCTGTTGGTTTCTCAGCTGCTCTTTCAACTCCTCATTCTCCTTGCGGAGCAAGAGCTCCCTGTTTCCCGAGGAGTCAAGGGTATTTCCCTGTACCAGAATCTTTTCACTGGAGTGCGCAGTTTGACAAGGGGCATCAGAAAACTCAATTTTTCCTGTCGAAGTCTTGCATTTGTAGATCTGTTGAGCAGCAACATCACCCCCACACAAGAGCGCCAGAGCGAAGCACGCTACGTTGACAGAAAATACAGCTTGCATTTTTTCTTCCTTGGCGAATGCCTTGTTTAAATAGGTCTCGAATACCAACTCTCGGTGAGTCTACCCGGCTCAGCTTTTTGCTTGCTTCTCAAGCGGAAAGACCGCTATTTTCGGCTTCTTCAATCGCCATCGTCGTCTGCAGCGCATGCTCCGCAATCTGCGCCGACACCAGCGCCAGTGACGCCAGCGCATAGGTGCCGCTGATGATGCCCTTGTAAGCCACCTCGGCAGCCACCGCGTCCCGGCCCAGGCCCTCAGTGGCGGCGACGATGCAGGCCTCGATGCTGTCCAGGCCGGCGTCGTCGTAAAGCGCTTCGCCTTCGTTGGTGACGCGGTATTCGTACTGGTCCTGTTCCATCGGGTCGATGTGGAAACGCACAATCATGGCTGGCCTCTTGTCATCTGTGATTTCGTCATTTTTTTCAAGGACCTGACAACGATTTTCGTACGGAGCCATGAAGCAAACTGCTCTTCGCCGATGTCGTCTGCAGCCAGCGCCAGCACCGTGACTGTCGCATCTGCCTGCGTTGCGTTCAAGCGGTAGCCGTTCAAGTACAGAAACATACCTACTGCCAAAAATGCTGCACGCTTGTTGCCGTCAACAAAGGGATGGTTCTTCGCCACCCCCATCGCATAACTCGCAGCCAGCGCGGCAACATCGGGCTCTGCGTACACGAGCAGGTTCAAAGGCCGGGCCAACGCTGACTCCAGCAAGCCGTCATCGCGCAAACCCTCGGCACCGCCGTGTTCCGCCAAGCTTTCGCCATGCAGAAGCAGCAATGCCTGCTTGTTGATCCAGCGCCACGTCATTTGGCGAGTTGATGGAAGGTGTCGCGGTATTCACGCATGAATTCACGGCCGGCCTGAACCTGCTCGTTGAGGGCGGGGTTATAGGGCGTGATGGCATAGCCGTCTGGTGTTTCCACGAGAAACACCGACTCCCCTTTTTCAAGCTTGAGCCGCCCCAGGACTTCGCGCGGCAAAATAACGCCAATGGAATTGCCAATTTGAGTCAGTTTGAGAATGTGCACGTTTCAGCCTTGGTTATAACGTACGTAATACTAAATCAAACCAACCCGCTCCGCCAGTCGAACGTCGAATTTTTCAATTCATCCCTGAAACGCTATCCAATTCATAGCTGGTCGTTCTCGCCAATCAAGGGCTTCAGGCCAAAATGACTCAAAACGCCCTGCCCGGCCACACGCCCGCTCGCAAAACAGCCGGTGAGCAAGTAGCCGCCGGTGGGCGCTTCCCAGTCCAGCATTTCGCCGGCGCAGAACACCGGTACCCCCGCCGGGGCCGTGAGCCGCAGCTGCGCATCCATGGCTTCGAACACCACCCCGCCGGCGCTGCTGATGGCTTCGTCGATGGGTCGCGTCGCCACCACACGCACCGGCAGGGCCTTGATGGCGTGGGCCAGTTGCACCGGGTCGTTCATCGCTTCCTTGCCGAGCAGCTCATGCAGCATCGCGGCCTTGATGCCTTCGATACCCAGACGGCTCTTGAGGTGGCTGGACAGCGAGCGCGAGCCGCGTGGGTGGCGCACTTCAACCAGCACCTGCTCAGGCGACTTGTCGGGCAGCAAGTCGAGGTGAAAAACCGCGCTGCCATGGGCGGCGATTTCGTCGCGCAGCAGGCTGGAGGCGGCGTAGATCAGGCTGCCTTCCACGCCGGTGGCCGTCGCGACAAATTCGCCCCTGCGGCTGAAGCTGCGGCCGCGCGAGTCGGTGAAGCTGATGGCCACCGACTTGAAGGGCTGACCGGCAAAGCGGCTGGCGAAATGCCCGGTCCAGCCCGGCTGCTGCGACGGACCCTGGCCGACCAACTCGCGGAAAAACTCGCGCCGGGTTTCGCCCTGTTCGGCAGCTGCCAGCGCGCGCGGCTCCGGGCCGACATCAAAGCCGCAATTGGACGGCTGCAGCGCCGCCACGGCCACGCCGCGCCCGGCCAGCATCGGTACCCAGGCACCGTCCGAGCCCAGGCGCGCCCAGCTTGCGCCGCCCAGCGCCAGCACCACGGCATCGGCCTGAACCCGCACTTCGCCGGCGGGGCCGGCAAACTTCAGCGAACCATCATCGGCCCAGCCCAGCCAGCGGTGCCGCATCGCGAACTTCACGCCGGCGCCGCGCAGGCGCTGCAACCAGGCACGCAGCAGTGGTGCGGCCTTCATGTTCTTCGGAAACACACGGCCCGAGCTGCCAACAAAGGTTTCCACGCCCAGCGCCCCGGCCCAGGCCCGCAATTCGGCGGGGCCGAATGCGGCCAACAGCGGCTCAAGCTGCGCGCTGCGCTCACCGTAGCGGCTGATGAAAGGCGTTGCGGCCTCTGAATGCGTGAGGTTCAGCCCGCCCTTGCCGGCCAGCAAAAACTTGCGGCCCACCGAAGGCATGGCGTCATACACCCCGACCTGCAGGGCCGCGCCGGCGGCGGACAGGATCTCGGCGGCCATGAGCCCGGCCGGGCCGCCGCCGATGACGGCCACGCGAAGCGCCCGGTGGGCGGAGGCGTCGGGCGTACCGGATGCAGCGTGGGGTGTGAGCGGGTTCAAAAAAAATTCCAGGGAAGATGCAAAAAGGCCAGATGGCGCGATGTCAGGAACAAGAGTACGCGGGCCAGCGGCGCAGAAAACTATCATTTTGATAGCTGACTATGCCGGCTCCACAAGGGCTGCAGGCCTGAAATGCTTGGGAAATCGGCTCCAGGGCCATCGCTATGGCAAGTAGTGCGGGCGCTGCTGGGTCGGCTTCAGCCTGAATTATGCAGGTCCGAACACCCTGCCCTTGTCTCAGGGAACTTCCAGCACCGTACCCTGTGCGGTTAAGAATGCCGCCTTGACGGTCTGCCCGACATGGATCGCCTGCACGGCGGCGCGGTAGATCTGCATTTTTTCGACCAGATCGGGCAACTCCTGCGGGGCGGCGCGCGATTTGTAGTCCAGCACCCACCAGTGGCCTTCATGCCCGGCATCACGGCGCTGCACCAGCCGGTCCAGGCGAAAAACCTGGCCAGCGTGGGACAACTCGACCTCGTTACCTTGCCAGGCAATCACCTCTGCGTTCCAGGCCCACGCGCCTTCGCCAGCCAGAATGCGCTGCGCCATGGCCGCCGCGGCCTGGCCCTGCGCCGGGCTCAGGCGGAACTCGCGCACCACGGCGCGTACTTGGGGTTCGGTCCCACTGCCCCACTCCAGCAAGCGGTGCATGGCTTTGCCGATACGCGCGACGTCGGGATCCTCGTCCGCTGCGGTTTCGATCGCTGGCTGCGCAGGCAGGACGGGAACTGCGGGCAGTTCCAGCAGGTAGTCGAGGGCCTGCTCACCGGCACCGGATATGGCCTGTGCCATCGGCACGGGTACATCGTCTAACAGGCTGTCCAGGCGGCGCCACCAGCTGTCGGTGGTTTCGCGGTGCGGCGTGATGGACGACAACACCAGCGTGTGGCGCGCACGGGTCAGCGCCACATAAAGCGCGTTGAGTTCTTCCCGTTTGCGCGCCGCCTGCTCCAGCGCCAGCGCTTCGACCGCGCAGGCGGGCGGGCGGCTTTCGCTGACCAGAAAAACAAACTTGTGCGGCGCGACGGCCTCACCGGGCCAGTCCACCAGCACCCCCATGCTGTCGGCGTTGCGCTCCAGCGTGTCGGTGTCCAGCAGCAGCACGGCTTCGGCTTCCAGCCCCTTGGCGCCGTGGATGGTCAGCAGGCGCACCGCTTCGCTGCTGACCGTGGCTGGCGCCTGCAGGCCGCCAGCCTTGAGCGCCCGCACAAAGGCGTACGGCGTGGCGTAACGTCCGCCATCGAGCTGCAGGGCCACCGCCAGCAAGGCGCGCAGGTTGACCAGCACGGCGGCGCGCTGCGCCCCCGGAGCGGCGGCAGCGAACTTCGCCAGTACATCGCCGTGGTGGTAAATCGCCTGCAGCGCGTCGTGCGGCGGCAGGCTGTCCAGCCAGCCTTTGTACTGCATCAAAATTGGCGCCAGCCCTTTGGTGGCGGGCGCTAGCTGCTCTGATTGTTGTAGCACCTCAAACCACGACAGACCCAGCGTCGCGCGCTGCAGCGCGATCTCGACCAGCGCGTCGTCGCTGAGCCCGAACAGCGGCGACTTGAGTGCACGCGCCAGCGAGAGGTCATGCTGCGGTGAAACCAGCACATCGAGCAAGGCGACAACATCCAGCACCTCGCAGCAGTCGATAAGCGCAGTTTTTTCACCGACCACTGCGGGGATGTGCAGCGCGCGCAACTCATCCTGCAGCGGCAGCAGGCCAGCGCGTTTGCGCGATAAAACCATAACATCAGAGGGCAACAATGTTTTTCCGCCGGGCCGCCCCAAGGAAAAATGCGCCCCCCCGGGGGGCAGCGAGGACACGCCAGTGCCGAGCGTGGGGGCCAACAAGTGTGAAATCCACGCTGCGGCCTGCCTTGCCTCCAAGGTGCGCAATGTCTCTTCGGGCACTTCGCGCGGCGTGGTCAGGCTGTCGCGCCAGCCACCCAGTTCGTCGGACGCAGCCTCGTCCTCCTTGCTGCGCGGAATGGGCGGCAGCCGGCCAACCGCACCGGCTTCTGTTGACTCCGTCGTGTGCTCCCGAAAGCCTTCATAACCATCGCTGTCCCGCGCCGCGCCCATCGCCGCATTGACGGTGGTGATGACCCGCTGCGCGTTGCGCCGCGTGTGGTCGCAGCTGAGCAGCTCGCCACCCAGGCCCTGCCGCACAAATAGCTGCGCGGCCTTGAACACTTGCGGCTCGGCCCGCCGGAAGCGGTAAATGCTCTGCTTGGGATCACCGACGATAAACACACTGGGCGCGGTGCCCGCACCCGCGTAAGCGCTGAGCCAGGACCACAGCGCCTGCCACTGCAGCGGGTTGGTGTCCTGGAACTCGTCGATCAGCAGATGCCGGATACGCGCGTCCAGGCGCTGCTGCACCCAGCCCGACAACACCTCGTCGCCGAGCAAAGCGAGCGCTGCGCGTTCGATGTCGTTCATGTCGACCCAGCCGCGCTCCTGCTTGAGCGCGGTGAACTCGGCAATCAGCAGCCGCGCCAGCCGCGCCAGCCGCTGCTGGTAAAGCCAGGCGTCGTGCTGCTGGCGCGCGGCCAGCACACGCAGCACCAGCTCCTGCGCGATGCGCACCTGCTCGATGCCAACGATTTTTTCGCCGAACTTGCGCGGCGTGCCTTTTTCGGTCAGCAGCGCGGCAAACGCGCCGGAAAGGTTGCCGGCGCTCAGCGCCTGCTCCAGCTCAGCGCCTTTGGCTGAAAAAGTCGGCGCGCTGGCGCGGCCCAGGGCAACGGCGGCATCACGCAAGGTCTGGCGGTGAAAACGGTTGGTGCTCAGCAGTTCTTCGGGCTCGTCAAGGCCGCCAAACTCGGTGAATTGCACGGTGAAATGCTTGACCGACGCGTCCACCACGCCGACCGCATCAGCCAGGGCGAACTCGGTGCGTTTGTCGAGGGCCGCCTGCAAGGCCTTGTCGGTCTGAAAACGCCCATGTGCCAGCACCACCGCTTCGAAGTCCGCCCTGAGCGCAGGTTCAGCCAGCAGTGCAGCATAAAACCTGCGCCACACCAGGGCGCGGGCCGGCGCATCGTCTTCCAGCAGTTCGTAGTTGAGCGGCAGGCCTTGCTGCTGCAACAGGGCCAGGGGGGCGCTGCGCAGCAAGGCAGCAAACCAGCTGTGGAAGGTTCGAATCTGCACCGAGCGGCCGGTCTCGAGGATGCGCTGGTATAAATTTGATAGCTGCTCGCGCCCATCTGGCGGGGGCTGCGGGCCTTTTTTGTACGAAAAACCACGCATCGCGAGCTCGCGCGCCAGCGTAGCGTCGTCGGCATGCGCAAACTGCTCCAGCCATTCGTAGAGCCGTTCGCGCATCTCGCCGGCGGCGCGTTTGGTGAAGGTGATGGCGAGGATCTCGTGCGGCTGCGCGCCCGCGAGCAGCGCCCGCAAAATGCGCGAGACCAGCATCCAGGTTTTGCCGGCGCCAGCGCAGGCCTCGACGGCCACACTGCGGCGCGGGTCGCAGGCGATGGCATAAAACGCCTCGGCCGACACCGGCTGGTCGTTGTGTTCGTAGGCGGCCTGCGTCATGGGCTTTCCCAGAAATCTTTGCGGCACAGGCCGCGCGCAGAACAATACTCGCAGGCCTTGCCTTCACCCAGTGCCGGCAGCGGCGTGCCGCGCGCAATCCGCGCCATGTCGGTGATGATGCTGTCGAGCAGTTCGTCGCGCAAAGCCACGATACCGGACTGCTCATAGGTGCGTGTGGGCTCTTTTTCCCCGAGATTCACGTAGGCGGCGGCCAGCGTGTCGTCGTCGAGCAGGCCGGCGTAAAACGCCAGCTGCGTGTCTTCCTGCGGCTGCTTCAGACGCTCTGAGGTGGTGGCGCGTGCCTCGGTCTTGTAGTCAATCACCAGCGCGCTGCCGTCGGCAAGTTTGTCAATGCGGTCAATCTTGCCGATCAGGGTCAACTCACCAAGCGGTGTCTGCCTTTCGACTTCAGCGGCGCTGAACACCGCGCCGGTAGCCTCATGATCCGCCAGCCAGGCCAGGTAGCCGTCGCGCACGCGCGGCCAGCTCGCGGCAAACGGCAAAAACTCGCTGTCGCTCAGGGCCAGGGCGCGGCTGGCCTGGTCTGCCGCCTGGTCCATCATCGCGCTGCGCACGGGCAGCCCGGTTGCCGGCGCAGCTTGCAGCGCGTCGTGAAAAAACTTGAGCAGCGTGTGCAGCCAGTTTCCAAAATCGCGTTTACCGAGTTCGGCATCGAGTTCATCGGCTTCCTGCAAGCGCAACTGGCGCAATGCAAAAAAGCGATAGGGGCAGCGCCGCAGGTCTTCATAGGCGCTGGCCGACAGCCGCCTCACCGGCAGGGCTTCCCCGCTGGGCATGGGGTGCAGCGTGGGTTGCAGCACCAGCGGTCGCAACACGCGCGGGTCGGCGGCCAGGGTCCTGTCATGCTGTTGCAACAGAAGCTCCTGCACAAAACCGCTGGGCATCAGGCGCTCGCCCTGGTCGCTTTCGCGCCAGAGCACATCCAGGTGCGCAAAGCGCAGTGCATGCAGCCAGGCGGCGCGCTGGGCAGCGGCGCCCGCTTCGCGCGATGGCAGGTCCAGCAGCTCGCGCTGCGCCGGGGTCCAGCTGCCCGGGGGCTCGGGCGACACCTGCAGGCGCTGCTCGTCGCAGCCGGGCAAGACCACAGCCTGCAGCGTCCGGCCCAGCAACTGGCTCAGCGGCAGGATCACCACCTGCGCCTCGCGCGGGTGCACGGGCTTGAAGTCCGCCGCCTCCAGCGTCTGGTTGACCCAGCCGGTGAACCCGGCCAGGTCCATGCGCGCATCGGCATCGGCAAACTCGGCTTCGGCACCCTCGTGCAGGCGCAGCGCGTCAAGCACGGCCTGACCGGCCACGTCCTGCACCAGAGCGTCCCACTGCCCGACCGCCTGCAGCGCAGCGCGCAGATCCCGCAGCCAGGCGGCCAGCGGGCGGGCGCGCTGCAGCTTGTCACGCAATGCGTTCAGCCGCTCGGCGATGTCGTGCACGGCCGCCAGCGTGTCACCCACAGCGCGCCACTCACGCACACCCAGCTGGCGCAGCTGCTTCTCGGCGGCTTCGACGGCTGCGGGCGCAAAAGCCGGTGCATTCTTGAGCCAGTCGAGCACCGCGTCGGTGCTGGCATGCCAGGTCAGCGCACGCAGCAGGCCCATCAGCGTGGCAGCGGCGCGCGTGGTGGAAAGTTTCCAGCCGGTTTCATCACGCAGCGCGACTCCGCCCTCACCGAGCATGGCACGCACACGGCGCGTCAGTTCGCGGTCCTGCGCCACCAGCGCGACCGGGCTGCGCCCCTGCGCAAGGTGCGCCAGCACGCAGGCGGCAGCGCGCTGCGCCTCAGCCTCGAAGTCCGGCGCCGCATGCAGGGCCGGCGCGCGAGCCTCGCCAGGCAGGTTCAGCGACAGGGATACGGCGCGTTCGCCAAAGTGCGCTTTGAGCGCCGCGGTCACTGGCTCGACCTGAAAACCTTCCAGCACCACCAGCAGGTCCACAGGACCACTCGCCTGCTGTGAAAACAGCAGATCCGACGGGTAGCTCGAATGGGCGACCCAAGTCAGGGCGATCTGTCCCAGTGCAGCCTCCAGCCGCAGCAACGGTGTCTGCAGGCCGGCGCCCAACAAGGTGATCATCTCCGCACCCCAGGCCTGCCGCCGTTCAGGCGGCACTGCCGCAGCCTGCCTGGCCAGCGATCCGGCGGATTCGACAAGTCGGGTGGCCAGCGCGTCTTTGTGCGCGCCCAGGCCGGCGCGCTGCAGCAGCGAAGTGGCAGTCAACACATCACGCGCCGCGTCCTGACGAAAATCACCATCGGCCGCGTCCAGACCGCCCAGGCTGGTCGCCCAGTTCATCGTGGACTCGAAACGCGGCACAAAGTGCGTGCCGCCCGCGGTTCCTGCCCAAGCGGCTTTGGCCTCTTGAATGAGCTGCGCATAAGGCAGCAGCACCAGGGTTCGCGCCGGATGGGCGCCGCGCTCGCGCAGCAGCACAGCCAGTTGCGCCATCACCTGCGGCCAGACAACCTCGCTGGGGCCTGGCGCGGCGGTCGCGGCATTCACTATCACGTTCATAGGGAGGACTTGGGGTTTGGTGGCCTGCGGGGGGACTTGGTTTCTGCCACAATGCCTGCAACTTTAGCTTCTATCGACACAATTTCCTGAACCTCTCCAAAGGACATGCCATGGCCAGCGAACTGATCAAACATACCACCGATGCCACCTTCGAAGCCGATGTGCTGCAGGCCACAAAGCCGGTGCTGGTGGACTACTGGGCGGAGTGGTGCGGTCCCTGCAAGATGATTGCCCCGATTCTGGACGAAGTAGCCACCGGTTACGACGGCCGCCTGCAAATTGCCAAAATGAATGTCGATGAAAACCGCGACATCCCGGCCAAGTTCGGCATTCGCGGCATTCCTACCCTGATGCTGTTCAAGGACGGCCAACTGGCCGCCACCAAGGTTGGCGCCATGAGCAAGGCGCAACTGACTGCCTTCATCGACCAGCAACTGGCCTGAACCTCCCGCCCGCCATGCGACCAATCCCGCCTGTGGATTCTTCGCATGACCGGGTATCAGCCCCGCGCCTGCACTGCGAGTGCAGCCCCTTTTTCGACCTGACGGGCAGCCCTGATTTCCTGTCATAATGCCCTTGTTCGCTGACCGGCCGCTGCCGGTTGGTTCGAGTTCCCGGTTTGTAAGCCTTCCCTCTGAAGCGGCTTCTTTTCAAACCTCCCCCCGTTTCCATCAATGAACTCCGCCAGGAGTAATTCCATGCACTTAAACGAACTCAAGGCACTGCATGTGTCTGAAGTCCTCAAGCAGGCCGAAGAGCTTGAGATTGAAAACGTTGGCCGTATGCGCAAGCAGGAGCTGATGTTCGCCATCATCAAGAAACGCTCCAAAACCGGTGAAACCATCGTCGCCGATGGTGTGCTCGAAGTGCTGCCGGACGGCTTCGGCTTTCTGCGGGCACCGGACTCCAGCTACACCGCGTCCACCGACGACATCTACATCAGCCCGAGCCAGATACGCCGCTTCAACCTGCACACCGGCGACATGATCGAAGGCGAAGTGCGCACCCCGAAAGACGGCGAGCGCTACTTTGCACTGAACAAGCTCGACAAGGTCAATGACGGCGCGCCCGAGGCCAACAAACACAAGGTGATGTTCGAGAATCTGACGCCGCTGTTCCCGCGCGAGCAGTTCAAGCTCGAGCGCGACATGAAGGGCGAAGAAAACCTGACCAGCCGCATCATCGACATCGTGGCACCCATCGGCAAGGGCCAGCGCGCCCTGCTGGTCGCACCGCCCAAGTCCGGCAAGACCGTGATGATGCAGAACATCGCCCACGCCATCACCGCCAACTACCCCGAAGTGGTCATGATGGTGCTGCTGGTGGATGAGCGCCCTGAAGAGGTCACCGAGATGCAGCGCAGCGTGCGCGGCGAAGTGATCTCGTCCACCTTTGACGAGCCCGCCGCGCGTCACGTCCACGTCGCCGAGATGGTGATCGAGCGCGCCAAGCGCCTGGTCGAGTTGGGCAAGGACGTTGTGATTCTGCTGGACTCGATCACGCGTCTGGCCCGGGCCTACAACAACGTGCTGCCCTCGTCGGGCAAGGTGCTGACCGGTGGTGTGGATGCCAACGCGCTGCAGCGCCCGAAACGCTTCTTCGGCGCGGCCCGCAAGATTGAAGAAGGCGGCAGCCTGACCATCATCGGCACCGCGCTGGTCGATACCGGCAGCCGCATGGACGAGGTGATTTTTGAAGAGTTCAAAGGCACTGGCAACTGCGAGATTCACCTGGACCGCCGCCTCTACGAAAAACGCGTTTTCCCGGCGATTCACCTCAACCGCAGCGGCACCCGCAAGGAAGAGTTGCTGCTGGCCCCCGAAATCCTGCAAAAGTCGCGGATTTTGCGCCAGTTCATGTACAACATGGACGAAATCGAGTCCATGGAGCTGATGCTCAAGAACATGAAAGCCACCAAGAACAACCACGAGTTCTTCGACATGATGAGGCGCGGCGGCTAACGCCGCCACGCCAGCAATCGCCCCCACGGTTGCTCGCTTCGCGTAGCGCCCTGCCCCCCGAGGGGGCGCTGGGCCTGCGGGCCGGCAGTGCCGGACCTGCGGCTCCTGCTTGCTGGACGGGCTCAAAGCCAAAAGTCGCTGTAAGTGCTTGATTTCATGGCATAATGCGAGGCTTCACGGAAAGTGCTCGAAACTGGTTTGAGTGGCTCCCGAAACGAACAAGGAAAGATCATGAAAGAAGGCATTCACCCCAATTACCGCGAAGTTTGTTTCCTGGACATGTCCAACAACTTCAAGTTTGTGACCCGTTCCTGCGCCAACACCAAAGAAATGGTGAAAATGGACGACGGCCGCGAACTGCCCCTGTACAAGCTTGATACGTCCAGCGAGTCGCATCCCTTCTACACCGGCACACAAAAATCTGTGGACAACATGGGAGGCCGCGTCGAGAAGTTCCGCAACCGTTTTGGCAAGACCCCCGCCAAGGACGCTGCGGCGCCTGCTGCCGAATAAGCTGCGAAACCTCTCCAGCCCACCAGAAAAAGCGGCCTGACACCAGGCTGCTTTTTTTTGCCCCAAAATCGGGCATTGCGTCCGCCTGAGTTTCCGTGAACAAACCTTCACCCGCCATCATTGCCCAGTCCGCAGTCCGGCGCCTGCCCCGGCTTGCGTTGCTGCTGTTTTGTGTCGCCTATATCCTGCCCGGCTTCCTGGGCCGCAGTCCCTGGAAAAACGCCGATATTGCGGCCTTCGGCACGATGCGCGAGCTGGCCGCAGGCAACACCAGCTGGCTGCACCCGCAACTGCTGGGCCAGTCAGGCGAGTTCGAAGCCTTGGCGCCCTACTGGTTGGGCGCACTGGCGATCAAGGCCTTCCCGTTTTTTGACCCGGCTTTTGCGGTGCGCGTCCCGTTCGGGCTGCTGCTGGCCCTGACCCTGCTGTGCACCTGGTACGCGGTGTATTACCTGGCGCGCAGCCCGCAAGCCCAGCCCGTGGCTTTTGCCTTTGGCGGCGAAGCCAGCCCGGTGGACTATGCCCGCGCCATCGCCGATGCCGGACTGCTGGCACTGGTCGCGAGCCTGGGCCTGGCCCAGCTCTCCCATGAAACGACGCCGGCACTGGCGCAGCTCGCCTTTACGGCGCTGGTGTTTTATGCGATGGCGGCCAGCGCCTACCGAAGCGCTTACAAGCTGCTGGGGCCGGCCTTGGGCCTGGGGATTGGTCTGGCCGGGTTGGCCCTGAGCGGCGCGCCCACCGTGGCGGCCTTGCTCGGCGCTGGCAGCACCTTGCTTGCGCTGGGCGGCACACAAGAAACCCAGTCCGAAAAACCCCAGCCACACGCCTGGCGCTGGGTCTTGCTGGCGGGCGTTCTGACGCTGGCTGTGTGCGCCCTGTCCTATGGGCTGGACCTATGGCGCTGGCGCATCGAAATTCCCGGCCTGGAAACCTCTGCCGACCGCAAGGAATGGCGCAGTCTGGCACGGCTGCTGATCTGGTTCACCTGGCCTACCTGGCCGCTGGCCGCCTGGACTTTGTACCGCTGGCGCAGGCAATTGACCAGCCGCCATGTGGCCCTGCCGCTGTGGTTTGCGCTGGTGGCGCTGGCCGCCACCGTGACCACCTTGGCGACTGATCGCAGCCTGCTGCTGAGCCTGCCGCCGCTGGCGGCGCTGGCCGCCTTTGCCCTGCCCACACTCAAGCGCAGCGTGGCCTCGCTGATCGACTGGTTCACCCTGCTGTTTTTCACCGGTTGCGCCACCGTCATCTGGGTGATCTGGATCGCCATGCAGACCGGCATGCCCAAACAGCCTGCGGCCAACGTCGCCAAGCTGGCGCCCGGCTTCGAGCCGAGCTTTTCCTGGCTGGCCTTTCTGGCTGCCGCACTGGCTACGCTGGCCTGGGCCTGGCTGGTCCGGTGGCGCGCCGGCCGACAGCGTGCGGCGATCTGGAAATCCATGGTGCTGCCTGCGGGCGGCGCCACCTTGTGCTGGATGCTGCTCATGACCTTGTGGTTGCCCCTGCTGGACTACGCGCGCAGTTATGCGCCGCTGTCGCGGCAGGTGGCGGCCCTGGTTGACCCCGATGGCTGCGTGGAGGTTTATGGTCTGAACGCAGCCCAGGTGGCGGCCTTCCAGTATCACGGCCACATGACCTTGCAACGTGCCGGCGCCAAAGCCGCCTGCCCGTACCTGGTGGTCGATGCCGACGCGCAAGCCACCCTCAGCGGGACCGTTGACATGCCCGAGTGGGCATTCCTGGCCACCTTGCGCCGGCCGACCGACCGGAACGAGAACGTGCTGCTGTTCAAACGCGTCAGCCGACCGTGACCCCGTCCCCGCCGCAATGCTGCCCGGCCTCCTGCCTCCCGCCCTCATTCGCCAGCCGCGCGGATCTGTCCGCACCCCGCGCTTTCCGGCCTGCCCGAATGGCCTGCGACGCGCCCTATCCCCCTGACACCCCGACATCCCGATATCCCTATGGCCAAACTCATCGTTAGAAATACCACCTTGAACGACATTGAGGCGCTGGTGCGTCTGCAGCGCGAGGTCTACCCGAATATTCCCTCCTGGCGGCACGACCGCGTTGCAAACCAGATTGAACTGTTTCCCGAGGGCCAGTTTGTCGCCTTCTACGATGACCGCCTCGTCGGCTGCGCCAGCTCGCTGGTCATCCAGTGGGACGAATGGTCAGAACCCCACACCTGGGACGAAATCACGGCCAAAGGCACTTTTGACACGCATGATGTGGACGGCTACACCCTGTACGGCGCCGAGGTCTTTGTCGCGCCGCTGTTGCGCGGCAAACGGCTTGGCCACGCGCTGTACGAGGCCAGGCGACGTTCCTGCGTGGCTTTGAACCTGCGGCGCGTTATCGCCTGTGGCCGGTTGCCGGGCTACCACCTGGTGGCTGACCAGATGTCGGTGGATCTCTACGCCCGCAAGGTGCTGTGGGGCGACATCACCGACCCGGTACTGAGCTTCCAGCTGAAGGAAGGGTTCAGGTTTTGTGGCATCATAAAAAACTACATTGCCGATGACCATGAGTCAAAAGGCTACGCCTCTCTGATCGTCTGGCTCAATCCGCACTACGACGCCTCCCGGCCCACCGGTCTGCAACTGGCGCTAGCCGCTACCAAGGAGAAGACGCCATGACGACACCCCCAAAGCCGAACGTTCACGAACCCAAGCCGATCTCGGTGCGTATCGCGGCGGTGCAGTACCTGCTGCGCTCCATCCATGACTGGAACGGGTTTGAAAACCAGGTGCGCTTTGTGATGAAAGCCGCTGGCGACTACAAACCCCAGTTTGTGTTGCTACCCGAAATTTTCACCACACAATTGCTGTCTTTCATGGACACCAGCGACCTGCATCAGGCCGTGCGCAACATGAACGACTACACCACGCGTTACATCGAACTGTTCAAGGAACTCGCCGCCCAGTGGAAAGTGCATGTCATCGGCGGCAGCCACCCGACCATACGCGACGGCCAGCTTCTCAACACGGCCTATCTTTTCACGCCTGAAGGCAAGGTTTTCACCCAGGACAAGATTCACCTGACCCGCTGGGAGAAGGAAAAATGGAAAGGCGACCCAGGTCACCACCTGCGAGTCTTCGACACGCCACACGGACGGATCGCGATCCTGATCTGCTACGACATCGAGTTTCCAGAACTCAGCCGCAAGGTCTGCGAAATGGGCGCCGACATCATATTTGTCCCCTCATGCACCGACGACCGCCAGGGCTTCCTGCGGGTACGCTACTGCTGCCATGCGCGCGCCATTGAAAACCAGGTCTACGTTGCCGTCACCGGAACCGTGGGCAACCTCCCTGTCGAAGGCCTGGGTCTGCACTATGGCCAGGCGGCCATCATCACACCGTCGGACTTTCCCTTTGCGCGCGACGGCATCGCTGCCGAAGGTGTGCCCAACATGGAACAGATCGTGATTGCCGACGTGGACCTCGGCAAGCTGGTCATGAACCGCGTCAACGGCACGACCATTCCGCTGTACGACAAACGCGTCGATGTTTATGACAACGATGTGGAGATGGTGACTACGGTCTGAGCTTGCATGAAGCCGACGTTGCAGGCAGCCTCAGGTGGCCTGCAGCTGGCGCAACCGGGTCGCCGGAAAAACGATGGAAAAGCGCGAACCTTGCCCAGGCTGGCTTTCAATGTGCAGTTCTGCGCCGTGGCGCTGCGTCACGTGTTTGACAATCGCCAGCCCCAGGCCGGTCCCACCGGTTTCGCGTGATCGGCTGCGGTCAATGCGGTAAAAACGCTCCGTCAGGCGTGGAATGTGTTCCGCCGCGATGCCCGGCCCGCTGTCCTGCACCTGAAATCTACCCCGCCCGTCGGGCAGCAGCGTCCAGCTGACACGTACCATCCCGCCCGCCGGCGTATAACGCACGGCGTTGCTGACCAGGTTGGACATGGCGCTGAGCAGCTCGTTGTGGGCTCCCGCGATTTCGCAAGACGGCCCCGGATCAAACTCCAGGCGGTGACCGTCTGGCGCCAAAAGGGCTGACAAGGCACGCGCCTCCTGCTCACATTGCGCCAGCAAGGCAGCGGTGCTGACCCACCCAGCCGTGTCGGGCAGCGGGCCACCCTCCAGGCGAGACAGGGTGAGCAGATCGTTGACCAGGGTCTGCATGCGCAGGGACTGCTGGGCCATCAGGCCAAGATAGCGGGTGCGCTCAGGCTCCTGCAGTGGCAGGGTTTGCAGGGTTTCGATGAAGCCCGAGAGCACGGTGAGCGGGGTGCGAATCTCGTGCGACACATTGGCCACAAAATCGCGGCGCATGGCTTCAGCCAGTTCCAGCGCCGTGATGTCGCGCGACAGCAGCAAACGGCGCTCGTTTCCGTAGGCGTGCAGATGGACCGACAGCTTCACGGGGCGCGCCGGCGTCGATTGGCCGCCAGGGATGGTCACGTCACCGGCATAGTCGCCCGAGGTCAGGTAGGCCGTGAAAGCAGGGTCGCGCACCAAGTTGGCAATATGCTGCATCACGTCGCGGGTGGCGTCAAACCCGAAGTGCTGAGCCGCCGTCTGGTTGCACCATTCGATCCGCCCTTGAGCGTCCAGCAGCACCACGCCATTGGGTGAAGCCTGCATGGCGGATAAAAATTCATTCAGGCGGGACTGGCTTTCCTGATACTGGCGGTCCCGGTTTTTCAACAGCCGGCGGATCCGGTCGGCCATGTCGCCCCAGACGCCACCGGTAGCTGGCGAGAGGCCGGAGGTCGCGCCGGCCACCCCGGCGTTTTGTTCGCTTCGCAGCCAGGCCAGAAGCCGGGCGACCTGGAACGTGTCAAGCAGCAGCCAGGCAAAACCAGCCAGCAGCAAGCCAGACACCATACCCTCCCTGCCGGCCAGCCACCAACCTGCAACCCAGCCAGACAGCAAACAGCCTGCAAACGTTATCCAGCGATTGATCATGCCCGGGATGGTCACACAGCGGGTGCGAGCGACGTCAGCCGGTAGCCCGCACCGCGAACCGTTTCAACCATGGCACCCGCAGCGCCCAGCGCCTCTCTCAGACGCTTGACGTGGACATCGACAGTACGCTCCTCGATGAACACATGGTCGCCCCATACCTTGTCAAGCAGGGTGCCGCGGCTGTGTACGCGTTCGGCATGTTTCATCAGGTAGTGCAGCAGCTTGAACTCGGTAGGCCCGAGCTTGAGCTCCAAGCCCTGATAAAAAATACGGTGCGTCCCGGCATCGAGCATCAGCTCGCCAACGGTCACGCAGTCGTTGACCGATTCCGGCGCGCGCCGGCGCAGCACGGCCCGGATACGTGCCAGCAGTTCCTGCGTCGAAAATGGCTTGGTGATGTAGTCATCGGCACCAGCGTCCAGCCCGGCTACCTTGTCCGGCTCATCGCCTCTTGCGGTCAGCATCAGGATGGGGATGGCCTTGGTGCGCGCATCCTTCCGCAGGTGGCGTGCCAGCGCCAGACCGCTTTGACCCGGCAGCATCCAGTCCAGCAAGATCGCGTCGGGCAGGACCGCATCGAGTTCGCGCTGCGCGGCCACGCTATCCCCAGCGATCACCGGAGTAAACCCGCCATGCGTCAGGTTGACCGCGATCAACTCGGCAATCGCCGGTTCGTCTTCGACGATCAATATGCGTGGCTGATGTTTCATAACGGAACTACTCTCTTGAGAGAACGGAAGAGCGACCGTGCAGGATCTTTCCTGCACAAGCGGGGGCCGCAGGTCCGGCTTCGCCGGCCCGCAGGCGTCGCGGCCCCCTCGGGGCTGGTGCCTGCGGCTCCGAACCTGCCTGTGCAGGTTTGGACAGGCGCCAGAAGCGAAGCCTCTGGCGAGCGGCGGCCTGCAAGGTGCAGGGAGCTACACGCAGTGAGCGACCGTGGGGGCTCATTTCACCGCCGACTCAATCTGCTCCATCGGCGTATGACGCACATCGGCACCCTTGACGATATAGATGATGAATTCGGCGATGTTTTTGGCATGGTCACCGACCCGCTCGATGGCTTTGGCAACAAACAGCAGGTCCAGGCTGGGAGAGATGGTGCGCGGGTCCTCCATCATGTAGGTGATGAGTTTGCGCACAAAGCCGTCAAACTCCTTGTCGATCAGGTCGTCTTCTTTGAGGATGGATACCGCCACCGCCGTGTCCAGGCGCGCAAAGGCGTCCAGCGCCTTGCGCAGCAGGCCCGAGGCCAGTTCGGCAGCAACGGTCAGCTCTGATGCGGGCAAGGCGCGTGAGGCCCCGCTTTGAATGATTGACTTGACCATGCGTGCTATTTTTTCCGCTTCGTCACCGGCTCGTTCGAGGTTGGCCGTGGTTTTGGAGATGGCGATCAGCAGGCGCAGGTCGCGCGCGGTTGGCTGACGCCGCGCGATGATGGACGACAGGTCGCGGTCAATGTCGACTTCCATCGCATTGACACGGGCTTCGGTCTCGATCACCTGATTGGCGGTCTCGGCATTGAACTGCGACAACGCATGGATGGCCAAGCGGATTTGTGACTCGACCAGGCCACCCAGCTCCATCACGCGTGAGGACACGCCGTTGAGCTCGCTGTCAAACTGGGTGGATAAATGTTTTTCGGGCATGGTGTTCTCCTGGTTCCTGATCAGCCGAAACGGCCGGTGATGTAGTCTTCGGTTTCCCTGCGTTTGGGCTTGAAAAAAAGGTCTTCGGTAGCACCAAACTCGATCAGGTCGCCCAGGTACATGTAGGCGGTGTAGTCGCTGCAGCGCGCGGCCTGCTGCATGTTGTGGGTCACGATCACCACCGTGTAGTCCGTCTTGAGCTCGGCGATCAGCTCCTCGATCTTGGCGGTGGACAGCGGATCGAGCGCCGAGCAGGGCTCGTCAAGCAGCAGCACTTCCGGCTTGATCGCGATGCCGCGCGCGATACACAGGCGCTGCTGCTGGCCGCCGGACAGGCTGGCACCGTTCTGGTTGAGCTTGTCCTTGACCTCGTTCCACAGTGCAGCCTTGCCCAGCGCCCATTCGACACGCTCATCCATGTCGCTGGCACTCAGGCTTTCGAACAGCTTCACGCCATAAGCGATGTTGTCGTAAATCGACATGGGAAACGGCGTCGGCTTCTGGAACACCATGCCGATGCGCGCGCGGATCAGCGAGACGTCTTCTTTCGATGTGATCATGTTCTCGCCCCCCATCATGACCTGGCCCTCGGCGCGCTGATCGGGGTAAAGCTCGTACATGCGGTTGAAGGTGCGCAGCAAGGTGGACTTGCCGCAGCCCGAGGGGCCGATAAAGGCCGTGACCTTTTTCTCGGGAATGTCCAGGTTGACGTTCTTGATCGCGTGGAATTTGCCGTAGTAAAAGTTCAGGTCGCGCACCGACATCTTGATCGATTCGCTGCTCGCCACAGTGGATGTTTGCATTTGGAAATTCCTCAGTTTTTATTTCTGAACAGTACGCGCGCCAGGATGTTCAGCGCCAGCACACCCAGCGTGATCAGCAGCACGCCGGCCCAGGCCAGCTTCTGCCAGTTCTCGAACGGGCTCATGGCGAACTTGAATATCGTCACCGGCAGGCTGGCCATTGGCTGGCTCAGGTCGCTGGTCCAGAACTGGTTGGACAGCGCGGTAAATAGCAGCGGCGCAGTTTCGCCAGCCACACGGGCCACCGCCAGCAACACGCCGGTCACGACACCGGCCTGCGCGGCACGCAGCGTGATGCCCATGATGACTTTCCACTTGGGGCTGCCCAGCGCATAGGCGGCTTCGCGCAGCGCGTTGGGCACCAGCCTGAGCATGTTGTCCGTGGTCCGGATGACCACGGGAATGATCAGCAGCGCCAGGGCAACCACACCGGCCCAGCCTGAAAAGCTTTTGACCTGGGCAACAATCAAGGCATAAACAAACAGGCCCACAACGATGGACGGTGCCGACAGCAGGATGTCGTTCACAAAACCAGTGAGCTTGCCCAGGCGGGTGTGCGCACCATATTCGGCGAGATAAATGCCGGCCAGCACGCCGATCGGCGTCCCCAGCGCGGTCGCCAGCAGCACCATGGTGAGCGAACCGAAGATGGCATTGGCCAATCCGCCCGTTTCTGCGTTCGGCGGAGGCGTCATTTCGGTGAACAGGGCCAGACTCAGCCCGCCCAGCCCGAGACGGAAAGTCTCAAACAGAATCCACATCAGCCAGAACAGGCCAAAAGCCATGGCCGCCATGGACAGCGTGAGCGCCATTGCATTGAGCAGCTTGCGACCTCGGAACTTGGCCATGCGGGCCTGTTGCGTGCCGGTGAGAGCTGTCATGTGCGGGCTCCTTCGCGTTTTTGCAGCCGGGACAGCAGCAGCTTGGACAGCGTCAATACCACAAAGGTGATGAAAAACAGCACCAACCCGAGGTAGATCAGGGCCGCCTGGTGCAGGCCCTCGCTGGCCTCGGCAAACTCATTGGCCAGCGCCGAGGTGATGCTGTTGGCCGCCTGAAACAGCGACAACGAGTCGAGCTGGTTGAAATTGCCGATGACAAAAGTCACCGCCATGGTTTCGCCCAGTGCCCGGCCCAGGCCGAGCATGATGCCGCCTATCACGCCAGCCTTGGTGTAGGGCAACACGATTTTGAACACCACTTCCCAGGTCGTGGCGCCCAGCGCATAGGCCGACTCCTTGAGCATGGGTGGCGTGACCTCGAACACGTCCCGCATCACCGACGCAATGAAGGGAATGATCATGATGGCCAGGATGATGCCGGCCGCCAGAATACCGATGCCCACCGGCGGTCCTGAAAACAGCGCGCCCAGGTAAGGCACGTCGCCAAACGCGGTCTGCAGCGGCACCTGGACATATTTGACGAGGACGGGACCGAACACCAGCAAGCCCCACATGCCGTAAACGATCGATGGCACGGCGGCGAGCAGCTCGATGGCTACCCCAAGAGGGCGCCGGAGCCAGCGCGGCGAGAGTTCGGTCAAAAACAGGGCAATGCCAAAACTCACGGGTACGGCGATCACCAGCGCCACCAACGAGGTCATCAGCGTGCCGTAAATCATCACCAGCCCGCCGTATTTGTTCTGTACCGGGTCCCATTCGGACGTCCAGAGGAAACTCAGGCCGTATTCCCTGATCGCTGGCCAGGCGCCCATGACCAGCGACAGGATGATGGCGGCCAGCAGCAGCAGGGTCGCGATGGCGGCCAGCCGGGCCGCCCACTCGAAAATCATGTCCGCTGTGCGGCTGGACCGTCGCTGTGTGGGGGTCGGCGGGACGGACATGGTTGTCTCTCTGCTGCTGTATGAACTTGCAGGAAGTGTAGCTGCCAAGTGGAACTCCTCGTGCGGACACAGAAAAGGCGAAACGGCGTGCGCCGCTTCGCCTTGAACAGGGGATGGATTACTTGGTGGCGACTGCTTTGCCAGCGCCGTCGGTGATCTTGCTCCAAGACTGGCGGATCACGTTTTTGACCGAGTCAGGCATGGGCACGTAGCCCAGCTCGTCGGCCATCTTGTCGCCGTTGGCGTAGACCCAGTCGAAGAACTTGAGCGACTGTGTGGCCTGCGCCGGCTTGTCCTGCTTGGTGTGCATCATGATGAACGTGGCGCCCGTGATGGGCCAGGAATCCTTGCCAGGCTGCTCGGTCAGCACCTGGTAGAAGGACTTGGCCCAGTCCGCGCCAGCCGCTGCGGCCTTGAAGGCCGTGTCGCTGGGCTGCACATAGGTGCCGGAAGCATTGCGCATGGACACATGGGACTGCTTGTTCTGCTTGGCGTAGGCGTACTCAACATAACCGATGGAGTTGGGCAGGCGCTGCACAAACGCGGACACGCCTTCATTGCCCTTGCCACCGGCGCCAGTCGGCCAATTCACCGCTGTGCCTTCACCCACTTTGGCCTTCCACTCAGGATTGACTTTGGACAGGTAGTTGGTGAACAGGAAGGTAGTGCCGGAACCATCGGCACGACGCACCACGGCGATGGCGGCATCCGGCAGCGGCACGCCCGGGTTCAGCGCGGTGATGGCCAGGTCATTCCATTTGGTGATCTTGCCCAGGTAGATGTCGCCCAGCAATGCACCAGTCATTTTGATCTGACCGGCGGCAATGCCCTTGATGTTGACCACGGGCACCACACCACCAATCACGGTGGGGAACTGCACCAAGCTGTCCTTGGCCAGTTCGGCGTCGGCCAGTGGCGCGTCGGAAGCGCCAAAGTCCACGGTTTTACCGCGGATCTGGCGCATGCCGGCACCAGAGCCAACCGACTGGTAATTGATGCGCACGCCGGTGGCCTTGTTGTAGGCATCGGCCCACTTGGCGTAAATCGGCGCGGGGAAGGAGGCGCCGGCGCCGGTCACGTCCTGGGCGCTGGCCAGGGAAGTCACGGACAGTGCCGCCAGGGCCACCATGCCAGCCATCGTTGCTTTGAAGTTCAGCTTCATTCGTATACCTCTTGAGAGTTAAAGGAAAGTGGACAGATGAATGGACTGTATGAAGCTTGTGTGACAGTGGCATGACAAAAACAAACGCGGGCATTTGTCATGACCGACCCTCTGCGTCACGCCGTTGTCATACAAGCTGACTACGCTCACGGCTGTCCATCAACCAAGGAGTGAGAAAATGTTTCTTCGTCGTACCCTGCTTGCCGCAGCAACCGTGGCTCTTGTCTCGGCCTGTGCCAGCATGTCAGCCCCCAAAACCGTGGCCGACACGCTCGCAGCCAACCCCGCCCTGAGCACCCTCCATGGCCTGGTCGTCAAGGCTGGCCTGACCCCCACCCTGCAGGGCACTGGCCCGTTCACGGTGTTTGCACCAACCAACGAGGCCTTCAAGGCAGTCCCCCAAAAAACCATGGATGCGCTGGCCAAAGACCCGGCCATGCTCAAGAACGTTCTGACCTACCACGTCGTTCCCGGTAAATTGGCGTCCTCTGACATCAAGGCAGGCCCGATGAAAACCATCAACGGCGCCAATGTGGCATTGGCCAGGGCCGGCGACTTTGTCACCGTGGAAGACGCCATGGTGCAAACCGCCAATATTGCGGCGTCGAATGGCGTGGTTCACACCGTGGATCGCGTGATGATTCCCCCGGCGAAAAAATAACAGCAAAAAAGCGCACACGCGGGTCAGCGGCCTGCGCGTTCTGCTTCTGGCGCATGTTTCAAGCCTTTTATGCCTCTGGCCCCTATCCAGCGGTCCCAGGCAGCTACTAATTTGATAGTAACCCCAACAACCGGTGGAACCGTTCAGGCCACGCCATGGAAGAATCATGCCTTCAACCCGCACCCCGCCCACCCGCCGCCAGCTCTTGCAGGGGACGGCCTTGCTGGCGGCCAGCGTCGCCCTGCCCGCTCTGACGCAACCGGGCCGTGCTGGTAGCGCCTCCCGCAGCGTAATGGTTGCGCAACTCGTGGACTATTCGCTGGGCCAGCAGGATGTCTCCAAGGATTTCCTGATCGGCTCCCGCGCAGCCTGGCAGGAAATCAACTCACGCGGCGGCGTCCGCGGGCGGCGCGTTGAGCATGTATCGCTGGAAACCGATGGCACGCCAGCCAGCGTGCAAAAGGCACTGGCTACCGTGCGCGACAACCCGACTTGCGTGGTGCTCTCGGGCAGCGTGGGCGACCAGATGGCCGACCTGGTCGTGACACAGCTGCAGAAAGACGGCGTTGGCATTGCTCACGCCGCCCCGTGGCTGCAAAACTCCAGCCTGGACATCGACGAGCAGACTTTTCCGATTTTTGCCGCGCGCCAGGAGCAGATTGCCTATGCCCTCAAAACGCTGTCAGTGATGGGCATGAGCGAATTGGGCGCGGTGTATGCGACCGCGCAGGACCATGCCGCGTACCAAGGCGAAGTCGAACGTATTGCCAATGGCATGAAACTCAAGCTGGAATCGTTTCGCGGCGCCGACAATCTGCGCGTCATGGGGCAGCAACTGACGCCACGCACGCCGGCCGTGCTGCTGTTTGTCGGCGGCACGCCCGAACTGGCGGAGTTCACGCAGGGACTGGAGAAGCAGGCGCGCCAGCGTTACATCGTGGCGCTGGCCGATGTCAACCTGCAGACCATGCAGCAAATGGGTGCCGCCCGCAATACACCGGTGATTGCCACGCAACCCGTACCGCTGGTCAATGCCAGCCTGCCGGTGGTACGCGCCTACCGCGAAACCCTCGCCCGGCTGTTTGACGAGCCGCCGACCTCGCTGAGCCTGGCAGGCTACATCGCCGCGCGTTACACCATGGCTGTACTGGCCGAGGTCGAAGGCACTCCGACGCGCCAGAGCGTGCTCACGGCCTTCCAGCGCCGCTCCAAGGTGGACATCGGCGGCTTTCTGGTTCGCTTCAACCCGCAGCGGCGCAGCAACACCTACGTCACGCAAAGCATGATTACCGCCGACGGACGCCTGATCGGATAGAACAGCCATGCGGGTTTTGCGCGAATGCTATGCTGGCTTCGCCCGCAACCACCCGCTCACCGCCCCCACATGCAAAATGGAACCCGCCTCGCTGCGGTGGACCTTGGGTCCAACAGCTTTCGCCTTGAAATAGGCCGTCTCGACCACGCCCGGATTCATCGCACCGAATACCTCAAGGAAACCGTGCGTCAGGGCAACGGCCTGGACGGCGACCGCAACCTCACACCGGAAGCCATGCAGCGTGGTTGGGACTGCCTGGCGCGTTTCGGCGAGCGCCTGGCCGGCTTCAAAAAGGGCGAGGTGCGTGCCGTCGCCACACAGACGTTGCGGGAAGCCCGCAACCGCGACGAGTTCCTGCTGCGCGCCCACCAGGTGCTGGGCTTTCCCATCGACGTGGTCTCTGGCCGTGAGGAAGCGCGCCTGATCTACCAGGGCGTGGCCCACATGCTGCCGCAGTCCGAAGAACGACGCCTGGTGATCGACATCGGCGGACGCTCCACGGAATTGATCCTCGGCAAGGGCCTTGATGCGCTGGTGATGGAGTCCTACCGGGTTGGCAGCGTGGCCTGGTCCATGAAGTACTTTGCCGACGGCCAGTTCACCCCGCGCGCTTTTGCCGCGGCTGAGGTAGCCGCCAAGGCGGTGCTTGACGAAGCCATCACTCTGTACCGCCTGGAGAGCTGGGATGTCGCCTACGGCTCGTCTGGCACGGTCGGCGCAGTAGCCGATGTGCTGAGCGCCGGCGGCTGGCCGCAGGGCCTGATCACGCGCGAAGGCCTGGACTGGCTACTGGACCGGTTGTTCAAGGCGCAAAGCGCGGACCGCCTGAAACTGGAAGGCATGAAGGACGACCGGCGCGCCGTGATTGGCGGCGGCATCAGCGTGTTGCGGGCTGTTTTTGAGCTGCTTGGCATCACGCAGATGCAGGTCGCGCAAGGTGCCTTGCGCCACGGCGTGCTGTACGACCTGCTTGATCGCGAGGGTGACACCACCGATCTGCGCTCCACCACGGTTGCCCGCCTGGCCCGCAAGTTTGACGTGGACAGCGCGCAGGCCGAGCGTGTCAGCAAGACGGCCAGCACGCTGCTCCGGCAAGCCGGCCATGTGCTGCCGGCGCCAGAGCTGCTGCGTTTGCAGCGCAAGCTCGACTGGGCGGCCCAACTGCATGAAATCGGCAGCCATATCTCGCACAGCGACTATCACAAACATGGGGCCTACATTCTGGACAACGCCGATGCGCCGGGATTTGCGCAGCCAGAGCTGCACCGGCTGAGCCTGCTGGTGCTGGGCCACCGGGGCAAGCTGCGCAAGCTCGACGCCGACTTCGAAGACCCGGTGTTTGCGCAACAGCTGCTGTGCCTGCGACTCGCGGTGATCCTGTGCCATGCGCGCCGTGATCCCGATCTCAAGGGCATGCAAATGGAAGGCACGCTGGACAAGCACCGCTTTGTAGTGAGCTGCCGCACCGGCTGGGCCGCCGCCTACCCGCAATCCGCGCACCTGCTGCGCGAAGAAGTGTTGGCCTGGGAGAAAACCCCCTGGACCTTGATTGTCGCCAGCCCCTGAGATGGCGGGCAGGCACAGGCTTGACCCTGGCCGATTAAACGATATAAACTGTATAAACCGTTTAATCAGCAAGAAAGCAAATCATGGCAACTGCGAAAAACCCCCCGACATCCCGCAAGCAGGCCGGCAGCGCCGCAAAAAAAGTGCCGCTGAAAAAGACCACCGCGCCAGCGGCTCCCGCACGGCCCATTATCAGAAAAGCCGCAAAACCTGCCGCAAAACCGGCTGCGCCCAAGGCGGAAAAGCCGGCCAAGGCCAAGAAGCCAAAGCTGGTTCGCGACAGCTTCACTATTCCCAAGGCCGAGTATCTGGTGCTGGACCAGCTCAAGCAGCGCGCTGGCACTTTGACCCGCCCGGTGAAAAAAAGTGAATTGCTGCGGGCCGGCATCAAGGCGCTGGCCGCCATGCCTGACGCAGCGTTCCTGACGGCGCTGGCCAATGTGCCGGCCATCAAGACCGGCCGTCCTGCCGCCTGAGAGGCAGATCCCGCCAGTCCCTAAAGCAGTTCAGGCGACTGCACCGTGACCACCACGGTCTGTGCGCCGGCTTCGCGGTCGCGGTAGCGCAGCCACCAAAGCGCGCCTTTTTTCACCGGACATTCACCTTCCTTCAGCGCCAGCAGCTGGGCGATGGTCTGGCCCAGCGTGGGTTGGTGTCCGATGATCAGGATGGGCAGCTTGTTGGCAGGCCACTGGGCCAGCTCCAGCAGTTGCGAAGGCGGCGCATCAGGGCCGAGCTCGGCGCGTAGCTTGTACTTGCGCCCCAGCGCCATCGCCGTCTGCTCGCAGCGGCGTGCAGGGCTCACCAGGATGCGGGTACGCTCCGGCAACTGCCGGTCCAGCCACCCGGCCATGCGGGCCGCCTGCTTTTCGCCGCGCGGAGTCAGGGAGCGTTCGAGGTCGCTGACCGCATGACCGTCATCGGACTGCCACTCTTCGGCCTCTGCATGGCGCCAGAGAATCAGGTCCATCACGGCCTGCCCGCGCCGCTGTTGCGGGCTGCATAACGCGCCATCAGCGCCGCCTGGGCGCCATGCCCGCCGCCCGCGTTCGACGGGTGGACACGCTGGTAAGTGCCATCGGACTGCAGGTCCCAGGCGTCCCGGCCATCGTGCAGGTAGGGAACCAGGCATTCATCGATGATGCGCTGGCGAAGCAGCGGGTCTGTCACCGACCAGGCCAGCTCGACCCGCCGGAGCATGTTGCGGTTCATCCAGTCGGCGCTGGACAGGTAGAGCGCCTCGTCCCCGGCACACCGGAAGTAAAAAACGCGAGAGTGCTCCAGGAAACGGCCAATGATGGAGCGCACGCGGATGTTGTCGGTCAGGCCCGGCACCTGCGCCGGCAACATGCAGGCGCCGCGCACCACCAGGTCGATTTTCACGCCGCGCTGCCCGGCCCGGACCAGCGCCAGCATCAACGCCTCGTCGGTCAGCGCATTCATCTTCGCGACAATGCGCGCATCCTTGCCAACTGCCGCGGCATCACCGAGCGCGTCGATTTTTTCGATCAGCTTTTTGTGCAACTGAAACGGCGCCACCCAGAGGCGGTTGAGCTTGGGCAGCTTGCTCTGGCCGGCCAGGTGCACAAACACGTTGTCAATATCAGCCGTCAGCGCAGGATCGGCAGTAAGGTAACTCAAGTCGGTGTACAGGCGGGCCGTCTTTGGGTTGTAGTTTCCGGTAGACAGGTGCGCGTAGCGCCGGAGGTACTGGCCTTCACGCCGCGTCACCAGCAGCATCTTGGCGTGGGTCTTCAGGCCGACCACGCCGTACACCACCTGCGCGCCAATGGATTCGAGCATCTCGGCCCAGTTGATATTGGCTTCCTCGTCAAAACGCGCCTTGAGTTCGAGCACCACCATGACTTCCTTGCCGCGCCGCACGGCCTCGCGCAGCAGCACCATCATTTCGGAGTCAGTGCCGGTGCGGTAGATGGTCTGGCGGATCGCCAGCACCTGCGGGTCGTTGACCGCCTCGCGCAGGAAGTCGAGTACGCCGTCAAAGCTCTCGAAAGGCTGGTGGATGGAGACATCGCCGCGTTTGAGCCGTTCAAAAAAGGACTCGCCGGGCACCAGCTGCGTCGGATAACAGCCCTTGTAGGCCGGAAAAAGAAGGCGTGGGTCGTTCACCAGGTCCACCAGCTGGGTCAGGCGCACCAGGTTGACCGGGCCATGCACACGGTACAGCGAGGCTTCCGGCAGATTGAACTGGCCGAGCAGGAAGTCGGACAGGTGCTTCGAGCAGCCCGCCGACACTTCCAGCCGTACCGCCTGTCCATAGTGGCGTTGCTCCAGGCCCAGGCGCAGCGCAGTACGCAGATTCCTGACGTCGTCCTCGTCCACCGCGAGATCGGAGTGACGCGTAACGCGGAACTGCGAAAACTGGCCAACCTCGCGGCCGGGAAAAAGCTCGTTCAAGTGCGCCCGGATCACGCTGGACAGCGACACGAAACAGGTGTGTCCGCCCGAGACCTTGGCTGGCATGCGGATCAGGCGCGGCAGCACCCGCGGCACCTTGACGATGGCAATGTCGTTTTCGCGGCCAAAGGCGTCACGCCCGCCAAGTCGGACGATGAAGTTGAGCGACTTGTTGGCCACCTGGGGGAAAGGGTGCGAGGGGTCCAGCCCGACGGGAATCAGCAGCGGCCTGACCTCGCGCTCGAAATAGGCCTGAACCCATTGCCTTTGCGCGGCGTTGCGGTCGCCATGCGAGACAATTTTGATGCCCTGTTTGTCGAACAGGGGCATCAACTCGTCGTTGTACAGCGCGTACTGGCGCGCCACCATGTCGTGAGCGGCCTCGGCCAGCGCCTCGAAAGACGCCTCGGTATACGCGCCCTTTTGCTCTCTGGCCTGCGCAGCAGTCAAGTGAAGCGCGGCGCGAACTTCAAAAAACTCGTCGAGATTGGAAGAAACAATGCACAGGAAGCGCAGCCGTTCCAGCAGCGGCACGTCCGCGCGTTTGGCACAGTCCAGCACCCGCTCATTGAAGGCAAGAATGCTGTGGTCACGGTCCAGGAACTGAAGCGAAACAGTCGCGTCAGGCGTGGTCGGGGATGCAAAAACGGAAGAGAGCATGCGGTCTGGGTGGTTTTTTGTAATCAAATTGACTTGTTGGCAGTGTTAACACATTACATGACAGGCGTGTGACAAAAGCGTGGCAAAGTCGCGCTAAAGCCCTGATCCCGTCAGGGCGTCGATTGAAACCAGTTTTTCATCAGTCTGCCGGACCGCGACCAGGTGCCCCTCGAACACACGAGCCGCATGCGCCCAGCTGAAATCAAGCGACCTGGCGCGCGCCTCGTGCCGCGGTACCGCCAGCGCCGCGTAACAAGCCTGTTTCAGATCGGCATGCATGACGCCGCCGTGCGAGCGCCCGTCCTGCGTTCCCAGCACCTCCAACGGCCCGTCCACCGGGTAAGCGGCCACCGGCGTGCCGCTGGCCATGGCTTCGAGCATCACCAGCCCGAAAGTCTCGGATTTGCTGGGAAAAACAAACACATCGGCCGCCGCATAAACCCTGGACAACTCGGACCTGGGCAAGACGCCCAGCCAGCGCACCTGCGGGTAGCGCTCTTTCAGCGACGCTTCCAGCGGTCCGACCCCGCAGATCAGTTTGGTGCCGGGGATGTCGAGTTTGAGGAAGGCATCGATATTCTTTTCATAGGATACCCGGCCCACAAACAACGACACCGGCCGCACCAGCGTGCCCAGCGGCGGGTACAGGCGCGGCTGCGGCTGGAAAGCAAACAGGCGCGTGTCCACACCGTGGGTCCAGCTGCGCAGTTGGCGAAAGCCTCGCTCCTGCAGCATGCGCAGCACGCCGTTGGTCGGCACCATCACGCCCGATGAGGCCCTGTGAAAGTGGCGAAACAGCGCGTAACCCCAGGACAACGGGATTTTCAGGGCGGCGTTGAGGATTTCCGGAAACTTGGTGTGAAACGCCGTGGTGAAGCGCAGGCCGTGCTTGATGCAATAGCCGCGCGCCGCCCAGCCCAGCGGGCCTTCGGTCGCCACATGAATGGCGTCTGGCTGGAGGGCGTCGAGTTTTTGACCCAGCAGCACGCGGGGGCGAATCGTCAGGTCGATGCCGGCGTAACCCGGGCAGGGGCGCGTTTTGAACAGGCCGGGGTGGATCACCTCGACCTGGTGGCCGAGCTTTTGCAGCTCATGCACCAGCTCCACCAGCGTAGTCACCACGCCGTTGACCTGCGGCTGCCAGGCGTCGGTGATCAGCGCAATCTTCATGCGACCGCCGTAGCCGCGACGTGGCCACGGCCCTGGGTTTCATGGGCCGGTGCCCAGTGCAGCAATTCCAGCGTGCCGTCGTAATGCTCTACCAGTGCGGTGCGGCTTTCTACCCAGTCGCCGTCGTTGCAATACAGCGTGCCGTTGATATCGCGCATCTCGGCACGGTGAATGTGGCCACAGACCACGCCCTGGTGGCCGCGGCGGCGCGCTTCGCTGGCCACAGCCACTTCGAAGTCGGTCACGTAGTTCAGTGCGCTTTTGACCTTTTGCTTGAGGTAGGCCGACAGCGACCAGTACGGCAGGCCAATGCGGGCACGCAGCCCGTTGAGGTAGCGGTTGAGTTTGAGCGTGAATTCATACAGGTTGTCGCCCACATAGGCCAGCCACCTGGCGCACTGCACAACCGCATCGAAATAATCGCCATGCACCACCCACAACTGGCGCCCGTCGGCGGTGGTGTGGACGGCGTCCTCGACCACCTCGATGCCGCCGAACTGGTGGCCTATAAATTCACGCGCAAACTCATCGTGATTTCCGGGCACATAGATGACATGGCAGCCCTTGCGGGCACGCTTGAGCAGCTTTTGCACCACATCGTTGTGCGACTGCGGCCAGTACCACTTGCGCCGCAACTGCCAACCATCAACGATGTCACCCACCAGGTAGAGGTAATCGCTGGGGTGGGCCTTCAAAAAGTCCAGCAGCGCAGCGGCCTGGCAGCCGGGCGTTCCGAGGTGCAGGTCAGAGATGAAAATGCAGCGGTAACGCTTGCGCACCGCGAGGTCATCCTGGTCGTCACCGTCATCCGGCGTGAACCCGTGGTTCAGCGGGCCGAGTTTGTCAAACAGCGTGCGCATCAGTCCCCCGTGCCGGAAAAGTGCTTGCGGTAGCGCGGCGGCAAATCGGCGATGCGCATCATCATGGGCAGGTCGGCCGAGTTGAAGTCCGGGTCCCAGGCTGGTGCGCCCAGCACCTTGGCGCCCAGTCGCAGGTAACCCCTGATCAGCGCCGGTGGCTCGACGTCCAGCGAGTCGTCGAGGCGATCAACCGGCAGCGGCAGACGTGGTGTGACGTGATACTCGATCGCTGCAAGGTGGGTCTGCCGGACTTGGCGCCAGATGCTGGCCGCCGCATGACCGCTGCCGTGTTCGGGATGGCCACTGTGCTGCATGGGGATGCTGGCGCAGCCAATCATCGTGTCAAGCTGGTTACGTGCCATGAACTCGGCCAACGCGCCCCACAGTGCCAGGATCACGCCGCCGTGGCGGTGGTCGGCATGCACACAGCTGCGGCCCAGCTCGACCATGCGCGGGCGCAGGAAGCGCAGTCGCGTGAGATCGAACTCGGTGTCGCTGTAGGTACTGCCAGCACGCCTGGCCTGAGTCGGTGTCAGCACGCGGTAGGTGCCTATGACATCCTGACTGGCTTCGTCACGCACCAGCAGGTGTTCGCAAAAGTCGTCGAACAGGTCGATGTCGTGGCCCGGCACCGTGCCGGGCAGCGTGGCGCCCATTTCGGTGGCGAAGACCTGGTACCTCAGGCGCTGTGCCTGCCGGACCTCGTCCTGGTGCCTGGCCCAGCTGACCTGGATTTTCCCCAGGGCAGGCCTTTGAACAGCGGCTGGAAGGGTTGCATGAGAGCTTTGATGAAGTAACCCCCGTGAAAAATGGGGCGGAGCCACCGGCGACAGGGCAAACGTGGGGTTGGGCAGTTCTTTCATGGTGACTCCTTGTTGTCAACTCGCAATAAATAAAACCGGAACGCTGTAAAAAAGCCCCGGGGTCGGGGCTTTCAATCTCTCGAATCAGGTGCCGACAGTGCCGCCATCCTTGCGGCGGATGACGACGGTGGCCGAACGGGGTCGGCCGCCGGTGGGTCCATCCGGCCAGTGACTGACCGCCTTGGGCTGGGCCGGATCGCCGCGCTCGCTGGCGGTCTCTCCCGGGTGCTGGATATTGATGAACACTGCGCGGCGGTCGGGGGTGAAAGTCACGCCGGTAATCTCGCAGCCCGCCGGGCCGGTCAAAAAGCGCTTGGTCTCACCCGTGGCCGGGTCGGCGCACAACATCATGTTGTTGCCAATGTTTTTATAGGCCCCCTTGTGCATGGCCGAGGTGGAAATGTCAGTCTGTATCCAGAGCATGCCGCCCGCATCAAACTGCAAACCGTCGGGGCTGCCATACATGTCGCCCTTGATCGTGCCCCGGTACTCGGCCTTGTCGGCGTTCGGGTCACCAGCCAGTGCAAAGTGCATCCAGCGGAACTCGGTCGCACTGGCGTCGCCATCAAGGCGGTTCGCGCTGCCGCCCGGGCTGCCCTTGCCTTCGCGCCAGCGAATGATGTGGCCCATGATGTTGTCATTTCGCGGATTGGCCGCATTGGTCAGACGCCCCGGCTGGCTGCCCTGCCCCCGGTTGCTGTTGTTGGTCAGCGTTACAAACACCTCACCGGTGTTGGGGTGCACGGCCACCCATTCAGGCCGGTCCATCTTGGTGGCACCGGCCACATCGGCGGCCTGGCGGCACTTGATGACCACGTCGGCCTGGCTGGCGAAACCGGCGGCGGCATTCAAGCCTTCTTCACCGTGCACCAGCGGCAACCAGCGGCCATAGCCCTGCTCGTCAAAACGGGCCACATACAAGGTGCCATGGTCCAGCAGCTCTTTGTTGGCGCGGTAACCGCCAAGCTTGACTTTGTCGCGGCTGACAAACTTGTAGATGTATTCAAAACGCTCGTCGTCACCCATGTACACCACCGCGCGGCCGTCGCGGCTCAGGGTCGTGGTCGCGCCTTCGTGCTTGATGCGGCCCAGCGCGGTGCGCTTGATCGGGGTTTGTGTCGGGTCCTGCGGGTCGATTTCGACCACCCAGCCGAAGCGGTGCGGCTCGTTAGGGGTTTTGACCACGTCAAAACGCTCGTCAAACTCGTGCCAGCGGTAGCCGAAACCCTTGGCGCGCATGCCGTAGCGCGCCTCGTCCGGGTTGGGCTTGTCCGGCGCCGAGAAATAACCGTTCCAGTTTTCTTCGCAGGTCAAAAACGTGCCCCAGGGGGTTTGACCCGCTGCGCAATTGTTCAAAGTTCCCAGAGGCTTCATGCCATCCGGGTCTGCTGCGGTTTTGACCAGCGCGTGGCCCGCGGCCGGGCCGCTGAAGGCCATGGGTGTGGCCGCCGTGATGCGGCGCGCATAACGCGAGTTGGGCATGACGCGCCAGATGCCGCCGCGCTCTACAACCTCGATCACACTGACGCCGTGGGCCGCCTGCGACTTGCGCACCTTGTCCGCCGTCCAGGTTTTCATGCCGTCGCCGTGCAGCAGGCCGTCGTCGGTGTACTCGTGGTTGATGGCCAGCAGCCCGTGGCGTGGGTTTTTGTCGAGCGGGAAATACTCCATGCCATCGTGGTGCATGCCCGACTGGAGCAATTGCTCCTGCCAGCTGTTGGATGCGTCGGCACTGAAAGCCGGTGCAGCAGAACCGGCAATACCGGTGGCGTCGCCCCAGCGGTAAAGCACCTGCGCGTCGTATTCAGGCGGTACAACCAGCGCATCGGCACTGGACGCCGGCACGCCGGTAAAGCCAAGCGGCTTGCCTTTGGACACGGTGGCGGCGTTACCGGTCAGCGTGTGCGAACCCATCAGCAACGCCACCGCCGCTGTGGTGCAGCGCAACACATGGCGCCGCTCGTTGTCTACGTCGTGAATCGACGGATTGCCTGCAGAGTTGACCCCTTCGTCAAACTCGTAAGCCTTGCCAAACCCTTGACCCATACATTGCTTCCCATCGTGTTATTGACTGATGCACCGATTCTGGAAGTGCGCCGTGACGTGGTCATGTCGCTTTGATGGCTGTTTGGTGACATCCGGGGCAAGGTGCCGGGCGCTATCAGATCAGGAGCTGCTTGCGCTTTCTGGATAAGGGCTGGGGGCAAAAACGACTTGAAAATCCGGCATCATCCCAGCGCTGGCAAGCATGTTGCCCCCAAAGAAAAAAGGCCTCGAAACCGGAGTTCCGAGGCCTTTGTTGCGTTTCCCGGCACGAGGCCGGGAAGGCTGGGTACAGGGCTTAGTAGCCGCCGCGACCGCCGCCGCCGCCGCCGTAGCCGCCACCGCCAGAACGATCGCCGCCGCCACCGCCACCGCCGTAGCCGCCACCACCACCACCACCACCGCCGCCGAAGCCGCCGCTGCGTGGAGGACGTGCCTCCATCGGACGAGCTTCGTTGACGGTGATGCTACGGCCGCCGAGCGACTGGCCGTTCATGCCGGCAATCGCTGCCTGCGCTTCGGCATCGTTGCCCATTTCGACAAAACCAAAGCCTTTGGAGCGGCCGGTGTCACGCTCCATCATGACTTTGGCGCTGGTGACAGCGCCGAACTGGCCAAAAGATTGTTGCAGATCTTCGTCACGCACCGTGTATGGCAGGTTGCCGACGTAAAGTTTGTTGCCCATGAGGACTCCTCAAAAAAACACATAAAACAAAAGCGATGGAGTCCCGAAAGCACAACAAATCCAGAAGTACCGCCGTAGCGCGCGAAACTGACCGATCACCTAACTTGTCCGGGCGAATTGACACCCGTACCCCCCGATTATGCGTTAGGAAACGTGCGACCACTACATTACTTTCACTGAAAGGGCAAGATAAACACGGTCAGCACGGTACAAACGCCGGCCAAACCACCCTTCTGACGCTTTCATGAAGGTGCGGGAACGTTCACTTGCTATGAATTCAATAGCTTCTCACGCTTGCTGGTAAAGGGCCAGAGCCCGATTTGGCTCATAAAATTCACAAACCCTGCTGATTCACCCGTTTCGACAGCGCTTCGGCGCTCTCCTTGCGCTCGCTGTACCGGTCCACCAGGTGCGGCGAGACATCCCGCGTGAGCAGCGTGAATTTGACGAGTTCTTCCATCACGTCAACCACCCGGTCGTAATAGGCCGAGGGTTTCATGCGCCCGGCTTCGTTGAATTCCAGGAAGGCCTTGGCGACCGAGGACTGGTTGGGAATCGTCAGCATGCGCATCCAGCGGCCCAGCACGCGCAGCTGGTTGACGGCATTGAAGGACTGCGAACCGCCGCTGACCTGCATGACGGCCAGCGTTTTGCCCTGGGTCGGCCGCACGGCGCCGTCGGCCAGGGGAATCCAGTCGATCTGCGACTTCATGATGCCGGTCATCGCGCCATGGCGCTCGGGCGAGGTCCAGACCATCCCTTCGGCCCACTGCGCGAGTTGCCGCAGCTCCTGCACCTTGGGATGGGTGTCGGGGGCGTCGTCAGGCAGCGGCAGGCCGCGCGGATCGAAGGTGCGCGTCTCGGCGCCCATGGCTTGCAGCAGGCGCGCGGCCTCTTCGCTGAGCAGCCGACTGTAGGAGCGCTCGCGCACCGAGCCATACAGCAGCAATATGCGCGGCGCATGCGCTGACGGTCGAAACGCCTGCAGAGCGCTGGCCGTGGGCAGCGTGAACAGGGTTCTGTCGAGGTTGGGAAGGTCTTCAAGCGCTGGCAACACGTTCTCCCTTCTCGTCAACAACCCGCTCGCCGTCTTCCTTGGTGAAGGCGCCCCGCTGCCGCTTGGGAAGGATGTCCAGCACCGCCTCGGACGGCCTGCACAGGCGCGTGCCCAGTGGCGTCACTACGATGGGCCGGTTGATCAAAATGGGGTGGGACAACATGGCGTCAAGCAGCTGGTCGTCAGAAAGCGCAAGGTTGTCCAACTGAAGTTCGGCGTAGTGCTTTTCCTTGCTGCGGATCAGCGCCCGCAACGGCTGTCCGGTCTGCGCAGCCAGGCGGGCCAGGGTCTCGCGGCTGGGCGGGGTCTGGAGGTACTCGATGACTTCGGGTTCTGCGCCGCTGTTGCGGATCAGCGCCAGCGTGTTTCGCGAGGTGCCGCACTGCGGGTTGTGATAAATCGTGATGTCGGCCATGCTTTTTTTCCTGTTTGATTGCTTCAATTCAATAATTCAATTATATTTGAATTATGGAAATTAAACCTCTCGCATCCCTTGATGAAGCCCTCGCTGTTAAAGCCCTGGCTGCACTGGCCCAGGCGCAACGGCTGCGCACCTTCCGCGCCTTGGTCGTCGCCGGCCCCGACGGGCTGACGCCGGGCGCCATCGCCGAATTGCTGGAAGTGGCGCCCAGCGCGTTGTCTTTCCACCTGAAAGAACTCGCGCATTCAGGCTTGGTCAGCAGCGAGCCGCGCGGCCGCAACCTGATCTACCGCGCCAACTTCCAACAGATGAACGCCCTGCTCGGCTACCTGACCGAACATTGTTGCCAGGGCGAAGCCTGCGAGGTTGCCGACGCTGCCTCGTGCGCGGCCTGCTGACCGGGGGCGCCGCGATGAACCTCGCCGAAACACTGAACCTGGGCTGCCTGTGCCGCACCCTGAACCCCGAGCGCTTGCGCCAGCAGCTGGAAACCGACCCCAGCCTGCAAGGCATGCTGAGCGGGCTGACCACGACGCACCCACATCTGTTTTCCGAGACGGCGGTGTTTCTGGACCCGGCCATCAACGCCAAGCTGAGCCAGGCGATTGCGGCCATTGAGCGGGTGGTGGCCCTGCCCGCCTACCAGCAACTGGCGCTGGCCCATGCCCCCGAAACCGCCCAGCACGACTTTGGGCCCGCGGGCGTTTTCATGGGCTACGACTTTCACCTGGGGCAAGACGGCCCGCGCCTGATCGAGATCAACACCAACGCCGGTGGCGCGCTGCTGAACGCCGCATTGGCGCGCGCGCACCGCGACTGCTGCGCGCCCATGCAGGGGCTGATGGATGCCACCAGCCATCTGACGGGGCTGGACGACACCTTTGTGGCGATGTTTCGCAGCGAGTGGCAGGCCCAGCGCGGCACGGCTCCGCTGCGCAGCGTGCTGATTGTTGACGACGCGCCCGATGACCAATACATGTCGCCAGAATTTGCGCTGGCGCGGCAGCTGTTTCTGTCGCATGGCATCACTGCCGCCGTGGGTGATGCACGCGATCTGCAATGGAGAGACGGCGCGCTGTGGCACCCGGCATTGCCCGCGGGCATAGCCGTTGATCTGGTCTACAACCGGCTGACGGATTTCAGCCTGTCCGAGCCCGCACACACCGCCTTGCGCGCGGCCTATCTGGCAGGCGCTGCGGTGGTCACGCCGCATCCGCGTGCGCACGCGCTGTTTGCCGACAAGCGCAACCTGATCACGCTGGGTGACGATGCGCTGCTGGCGTCATGGGGCGTATCCACTGAGGACCGCCGCCTGCTGCAAGTGGTTGTTCCGCGCACCGAGCTGGTCACCGCCGGGCAGGCGGATGCACTGTGGGCGCGGCGGCGGCAACTGTTCTTCAAGCCGGTGGCCGGGTACGGCGCCAAGGCCGCTTACCGGGGCGACAAACTGACCAAAAGCGTCTGGGCTCACATCACGGCGGGTGGTTTCATCGCCCAGGCGCTGGTGCCGCCCAGTGAAAGGCTGGTCGATGTGGATGGCGTGGCGACGCGCCTGAAGCTGGACATCCGCGCCTACACCTTTGGCGGCCAGGTGCAACTGCTGGCTGCGCGCACCTGCGCCGGGCAAACCACCAATTTCCGAACAGAGGGTGGCGGCTTTTCGCCGGTGGTGGTGCTGCCCCTGATCTCTGTTCCATCATCAACGATCGCCCCGTAAAACCTTCATGTCTGAGCGCTCCCTCAACGTCCTGTTTCTGTGTACCCACAACTCGGCCCGCAGCATTCTGGCCGAAGCAATACTCAACCACATCGGCAAGGGCCGCTTCAAGGCCTTCTCGGCCGGCAGCAGCCCCCGCGAGAACCAGCAGCCCAACCCGCTGGGCCTGAAGGTCCTCAACAACGCTGGCATTTCAACTGAAGGCTTGCGCAGTAAAAGCTGGGACGAGTTCGGCAAGCCGGATTCGCCGGACGTGCGCCGCGCAGGGCCGCCCCAAGCAAGCACAGCCCCTGAGGGGCTGGAGCCTGCGGCTCCGAACCTGCTTGAGCAGGTTTGGACAGGCGACAGAGGCGAAGCGTCTCGCGAGCCGCGGCCTGCAGGGCCTCGCGCATTACACGAAGTGAAAAGCGTGGGGGTCGTTATGGATTTGGTCATCACCGTCTGCGATAACGCCGCTGGTGAGGTCTGCCCCTACTGGCCCGGCCAGCCCGCCACCGCGCACTGGGGTTATGCCGATCCGTCGGAGGTCGAAGGCGATGAAGCGAAAAAACTTGAAGCTTTCCGCCAGACCCTGCACGCGATCCACAGACGCCTGGAGCTGCTCATCAACTTGCCGGCTGACAAGCTGGAGCGCGCCATGGTGCAGCAGACTGCGCGCGGTCTGGCCAGCTCATGAGCAGCGCGGCTTCCACGGCGCTCACCACGCCGCCGCTGGCTCAGCGCCTGTTCGCCGAATTTCTGGGCACCGCTGGCCTGCTCTGCGCTGTCATTGGTTCGGGCATCATGGCCGAGCAACTCTCGGGCGGCAACAACGGTGTGGCGCTGCTGGCCAACACCCTGGTGACCGTGTTTGCGCTGTACGTGCTGATCGAGGTCCTGGGGCCCGTCAGCGGCGCCCACTTCAACCCGCTGGTGACTCTGGTTTTGTTGTCAAAAACGCCTTCAGCCCTTGATGGCCGTGCGCGAATTGCTCTTTTTTTTATAGCAGCTCAACTGCTGGGTGCCATCGCCGGTGCCTGGCTGGCGCACGCCATGTTTGACCTGAACATCCTGCAGCTGAGCAGCAAGCTGCGCGGCGGCTGGTCAGCAGACGGCAGCTTCAGCAAATGGGGCCAGTGGCTGGCTGAAGCCATCGCCACCGCCGGGCTGATTCTGGTGATTCTTCGCGCGCCACCCGGCAAGGCCCCGGCGCTGGTGGCCTGCTACATAGGCGCCGCCTACTGGTTCACCGCCAGCACCTCGTTTGCGAACCCTGCCGCCGTGCTGGGCCGCATGTTGTCAGACAGCTTTGCTGGCATCGCGCCCGCCAGTGCGCCTGGTTTCGTCATCGCCGAAGCCGTGGGTGCTGCGGCAGGCGTGTTGATGAGCCGCTGGCTCGAAGGCAGCAGACCCACAGGCCAGGCCTGATGCTGCGCGGCGCGCTGAGCCCAGGCCAGCGCCGCAGCGCCACGGTTGCCGGTCTGGGCATTGCGCAGACGCTCGCCTGGGCATCCAGCTATTACCTGCCAGCCATGCTGGCGACGTCCATGGCGCGCGACTTGGGCATCGCCACGCCGACAGTGTTCCTCGGTTTTTCGCTGGCGCTGGTGGTGTCCGCCCTGCTCGGACCGTTGGCCGGCAAGCTGATTGACCGTTTCGGCGGCCGGCCTGTGCTGGCCGCCAACAGTTTTGTCTTTGCCCTTGGGCTGGCTGGGCTGGCGTTGGCGCAGGGACCCGCTGGCATGTTTTTGGCCTGGGCCGTGCTTGGGGTGGCCATGGCCGCAGGCCTCTACGAAGCCGCCTTTGCCGCGCTGGTGCACCTGTACGGCAAGGACGCGCGCGGTGCCATCACCGGCATCACGCTGCTGGCCGGCTTTGCCAGCACCGTGGGCTGGCCGCTGTCGGCCTGGCTGGAACTCGAATGGAGCTGGCGCACGGCCTGCGGGGTCTGGGCCGGCCTGCACCTGGTGGTGGCGCTGCCACTGAACCTGATGCTGCCCTCCTCTCCCGTTGCGCCCTCCGCGCACGCCCCACGCGCGGCGGATCGGGCTGTAAGCGCTCCTGCCAGCCCCGCTGGGCAAGACTCAAACCGCACGGCGGTGCTGCTGGCTTTTGTGTTTGCCGTGACCTGGTTCATCAGCACCGCGATGGCAGCGCACTTGCCGCGCCTGCTGCAGGTCCAGGGCGTGCCGCTGGCCACCGCGCTGGTGTTTGCCGGGCTGGTCGGACCGGCGCAAGTGGCCGGGCGCCTGCTCGAGTACGGACTGCTGCGCAACATCCACCCCTTGGTGTCAGCGCGGGTGGCAGGTGCCATGCACACGGTAGGCGCGATGGCTTTTCTCTTCATCGGTGTGCCGGCGGGCGCGGTGTTTACCGTGCTGCACGGCGCGGGCAATGGCGTGCTCACGATTGCCAAGGGCACGCTGCCGCTGGTGCTGTTTGGCGTGAAGGACTATGGCGCACGCCAGGGCCTGCTGATGGTGCCGGCTCGTTTTGCACAGGCCCTGTCGCCCTGGCTGTTCGGCCTGGCGCTGGACCGCTACGGGGCGGGGGCGCTGTGGTTTTCGGCAGCGCTGGGCGGACTGGGTTTTACCGCCCTTTTACTGCTGCAGGATCGCGGGTCAAGGCCTTAGCTGCCGACCGATACCAAACCTCATGTCATCGCAGGATCAGAACCGGTATTTCGCTGAGCCGCAGCAAGGTGGTTGTCGTGCTGCCAACAATCATCTGGCGAATGCGCGAATGACCGTAGGCGCCCATCACCAGTAGCGACGCGCCCTGCGTTTTGATCAATGCCGGGAGCACTTCTTCGGGCTCGCCGCTCACCAGCTCAACTGCCGCCTCAAAACCCGCCACCGCCAGCGCGAGCCGGGCGTCTTCAAGCTGCTGCCGCGCCTGCAGCGTGTCGGCGCCGACCATCGCCAACAGCACAGGCAAGCCTTTAAGCATCGGACTGCGTGCCACGGTGTCGAGGGTCTTGCGGGCGGTCGGGCTGCCGTCAAAGGCGATGACGAAGCGTTTTGGCGCCTCGAACGGCGCACCGGGCGAGACCAGCACCGGGCGCTTCACGGCGCGGATCACACGCTCGACATGGTGGTCCAGGTGAATCTTCGAGGCCACGCTGGCATGGTAGTGCTGACCCAGCACAAAAAGACGCGCGTCGGGCTCCATCTCCAGCACCGTGTCGATCAATTCGCCATGGCGCAGCCGCACATCGAGGCGCGCTACCCCGGCAGCCGCGGCGCGCTGGCGGGCACCGGCCAGCAGTTGCCGCCCGGCTTCCTGCGCCAGCTTGCCGCGTTGCGCGTCCAGCGCGCTCAATTCAGCTAGAAGCGTCTCCTGCGACCCCAAGCCGATGGCGCCGCTGTAGTCGGCGACCAAAGGGCGGCCGGTGCGCTCCAGCACATGCAGCAGTTCCAGCGGCGCATCCAGACGCTGTGCAGACCATGCGGCCCAGTCGATCACGGCAGCCGTGCTGGCCAAGCTGTCAATGCAGGCATAAACCTTGTTCATCGGGTGCTCCTTTTGTTCTTTTGTCCAGTGGGTGTCGTCGATGCTTCAATGCATGAGTTTTTCAACAGCGCCGGGTTTGTCGTGAATCGCAAAGCGGTCCATCATGGTGGTGCTGGCTTCATCGAGGCCCAGCACTTGCACCTCGGCGCCCTCACGCTTGAACTTGAGGACCACCTTGTCCAATGCCCCAACCGCCGTGATGTCCCAGAAGTGGGCGCGGCTCACGTTGATGCAGACCTTTTGCACGGCTTCCTTGAAGTCAAAGCTGCTGATGAAGGTTTCAGCCGATGCGAAAAATACCTGACCCACCACGCTGTAGGTGCGCTGGCGGCCTTCGGCATCCAGACTGCGGTCGATGCGCAGCACCTTGCCGACCTTGTGGGCAAAGAAAAGGCCCGACAGCAACACGCCGACAAACACGCCCTGGGCCAGGTCATGCGTGGAAACGGTCACCACCACGGTGGCCATCATCACGATGGTTGAACTTGGCGGATGTTTGCGCAGGTTGCGGATCGAGTCCCAGTTGAAGGTGCCGACGCTGACCATGATCATCACCGCCACCAGCGCAGCCATCGGGATCTGCTTGACCCAGGAGCCCAGGAACACGATCAGGATGAGGAGCGCCAGACCGGCCACCAGTGTGGACAGCCGCCCTCGCCCGCCCGATTTCACGTTGATGACCGACTGGCCAATCATGGCGCAACCGGCCATACCGCCGATAAAGCCGGAGGCGATGTTGGCCACGCCCTGTCCCATGCACTCGCGGTTCTTGTTGCTGTTGGTGTCCGTCAGCTCGTCAACAATCGAAGCAGTCATCATCGATTCCAGCAAGCCCACCACGGCCATCGTCGCGGCATAAGGAAAAATGATCCTGAGTGTTTCGAGATTCAGCGGTACATCGGGCAGCAAGAAGATGGGCAGGCTGTCGGGCAACTGGCCCATGTCGCCCACGGTGCGAATGTCCAGCTTGAGCAGCATCGCCACGCCGGTGAGCACAACGATGGTGACAAGCGGCGACGGCACAGCCCGCGTGATGTAAGGAAAGCCGTAAATGATGGCCAGCCCGGCGGCCGTCATCGCATAAACCACCCAGCTCATGTTGGTCAGTTCAGGCAATTGCGCCAGAAAGATCAGTATCGCCAGCGCGTTGACAAAACCCGTGATGACCGAGCGCGAGACAAATCGCATCAGCGCACCCAGCTTGAGCAAGCCGGCAACGATCTGCAGCAGACCGGTGAGCACGGTGGCGGCCAGCAGGTATTGCAGCCCATGCTCTTTGACCAGCAACACCATCACCAGCGCCATGGCCCCGGTGGCGGCCGAGATCATGCCGGGCCTGCCGCCGGTAAAAGCGATCACGACCGCGATGCAGAAGGACGCATACAGACCGACCTTGGGGTCTACCCCGGCAATGATGGAAAAGGCGATGGCCTCGGGGATCAGGGCAAGCGCGACAACCAGGCCAGCCAGCAAATCGCCCCAGATATTGGACAGCCAATCCCGGCGGATGGATGAGTGGAATGTTTTCAAGGAATAAAAGCGGCGCCAGACATGGCCGGGCTACCGCAAGTCAATGGGGAAGGGGAATGAGGCAGGACCGCCGAAAAGGCCGTCTGACCCGGTGAATGTCGTGACGCGGAGCGCTGCGGGCAACAGTTCAGGGCGGGGCCACCGAGCAAAAGTAGCCGCGCGGCAACTCGCAGCGCGGGTAGATCACCCGGAAAGTTGACAGTGTGCCGATAACTCTTCGCATCGCCTCATTTTACCCATGCGGCCCGCGTGCCTTCCTGGCAGCCCGAGGTAGAGGCGACTGCACCGCATGACTGGCGACGGAGTTCCAGGCTAGGCGTGTGCCCGCGCTTTCGACAGCGCCCGGGACAGCGCTGACACATTGCCATACCCCGAGGCGCTGGCCGCCACTTTGAGGCTCTGGCCCGATTGCACCGCGCGCCGGGCAATATGCAGTCGCAGCGTGCTCAGGTACTTGCCCGGGGGGCTGTTCATGGTGTCCCGAAAACGCACGGCAAACGCGGTGCGCGACATGCCGGCATGCTGCGCCAGCGAATCCAGTGTCCAGTCGTCTTGCGGCGCGTCGTGTATGGCCACCAACGCACGGGCAATGCGCGGATCGGCCAGCCCGCTAAACAAGCCGCTGTGCCCGGCCGGGTGCGCTATCAGGTGGCGCAGCAGGCCGATAAAAATGATGTCCCCCGCGCGGTTCAGCAGCGCTGGCTGACCGCAGCGCGGCTCGCTCATCTCGCTGCGCAGCAGCGCAAGCACGTGCTGCAGCAAGGACTCCTCTTCGACCAGCGGCACCACCCGGGGCTGCACAAACTCGGCTAGAAGCAAGGGCGCCACCGGCCCGTCCAGATACGCCTTGGCCGACACCAGCGAATCCTGCGGATTGCCGGCCATCAACGTGAGGTTGTGTGCCTGGTCGGCGCGGCAGATCAAAAAAGCCGGTGCGCTGGCCCGCAAGACGACTGCCGGTGCCGCGCCCTGCGCAAGCAGTTGCAAGGTGCCACTGCTGAGCACGTGCAGATGCAGCATCGGCGCGGCGCTGGCGGCAAAGTGCAGTGTGGCTGCGCCATGCACTTCCGGCACGCCGGGCGACATGTCGACGCGCGGTGCCAGGCCCAGCAGCAGGGCCGACAGGCGGTCTGGCTTGATCGAAACAGTCATGTTTGTACTTGATGCAATGATTTATGAACTAATTATTGCAAATCGTACAGCACAATGACCATTGCATAGTCATTCGCATCGCCAATCACCCAAGGAACCCCTCATGCACCATTCAGCCCTCATGCCCCGTTACCCCGTGCCCGCGCTCAATGTGGCCCTCACTGAAGGAGGCCGTTTTGTATTGGGGGCGCAGCCCGGCGAGAAGTTTGACCTGCTGGTGTTCTACCGTGGCCTGCACTGCCCCATTTGTGCCAAATACCTGCTGGAGCTGGAGCGCCTGGCGCCCGAGTTCGCCGCGCGCGGCGTGCAGGTGGTGGCCATCAGCAGCGACGATGAAGACCGTGCCGGGCAAATGGCCGCCAAGGTCGGCGCCACTGGTTTGAAGTTTGCTTACGGCCTGAGCCTGCGGGCCGCCCGCGAGTGGGGTTTGTACATCAGCACCTCGCGCGGAAAAACGTCGATTGGTATTGACGAGCCTGCCTTGTTCAGCGAGCCGGGCGTATTTATCGTGCGTCCGGATGGCACGCTGTATTACAGCGCCGTGCAGACCATGCCTTTTGCCCGACCACAGTTTCAGGACTTGTTGGGTGCGATTGACTTTGCCATCAGCAAGGACTACCCCGCACGCGGCGAGTTCACTGGCGAGGTTTGAGCCTCGACAGCAAGATGGCCTTCCATGCGGCGTCGGCCTCCTTGCTGAAGGCCTGCCAATCGCCTTGCAGCCAGCGCTGGCGCCCGCGTTCGGCATAAAACAGGTATAGCTTGTCGCCGAAAAACTCCCACACGTTGCCATTCGTGCTGATCAGCCCCTCGCTACTCGCCAGCGCGTTGGCGCAGTGACCGTTGTATTGGGGGACCCAGGCCTGGGGGCTGGCTGCAAATTTGTCGGCGCTGGCCTGCGAAGCAAACCGCCACGCGTGCCCCAGGTACTGCACGGTAAAGGCCGCGCGACCATCTGTCGCCGTGTGGGCGTCCCGGTTGGCACGGTCGTGGTACGCCACCGTGTCTTTTCCGCCGATGGGTGCGCCATCGCGCGTGCTCACAGGTTCGGCCGCGCCGGCAAAAGCCAGGGTGGACAGAGCGAGCAGCAGGATGGCGAACAGCCGCCGAAGAAGAAGGTAGCGCATGGGTGAGGCGGGCATCTGCATGCCGGCAAGTTAGGGTCTGACGCACTTGTGGATATCTGAGCAAGTCCACGGGAAAAAGTTCGAAGCGTCTGTCGTCACCTTTTCAGGACGGGCCAGCTAAATGGGTAAGCAACCCCCGGCAGCTGCACGTTGCCAGCCGCACCGGGGGTCAGAGCTTCACGCTGCAGAAACGGCCCCGAGGAGCCTGTCGCGCCTCGGAATCGTCGGCTGCAAATCCGGCAAAAATCATCCTCACTGGGGCCGGATTTTTTTTCCGGCACCCCATGCCGGGCACGCTTCTAGCCGCCGAGCAAGCCTTGGATGATGTCAACAATCAGGTTGTTTTGCTGCTGTACCAGCACGATGTCACCGCCAACGCGGGCATAACGGTAACCGTACGGTGCCGGCGGCAGCTGCACGATCACTTGCTGCGGCACCGAATACATGGTCACGTTACGCGGAATCGCCTGGCCGACCACCCAGGTGCGGACCTGGCCGGGAGGCATGCAACCGTTGCCCTTTTTGGCCAGGCCAGGAGGGCATTTTTTGCCCGGGCCGTAATTGCTGATGTAGTACTCGCGGACGTAGGTGCGTTGCTGGTCATTGAAATATTTGCCTTGTTCGATCTCCTTGCGTTCGCGTTTTTCGTCCTTCTGGGCCTGTTTTTGATACTTTTTTTCGTATTTCTCGGCCTGTTTGTCTTTGTCTTTGCCGTTGTTGTCGTCATTGCCTTTGGCAAAGACCGGACCGGCTACAAAGACGGAGGTGATGGCCAGCGCGATGAGGCGACTGGATAAGTTGAAGCGGGTCATGTTGTGCTCCTATAAGTTTAAAAGCGCTTGGAACAAGCTCAACGGTCAGGTTCGCACCACGGTTGACCTTCAGTTGTAGGACAAGCCCGCGCTTGTTGCTCAGTTTGTCGCCAGCTGGCTTGCGGCCTGCTTCTCTGGCAATCAGCCATCAAAGGCCAACATGCTGAACGCCTGGGGCCTTGCCGCCAGCGCAGGACACGCGCCCTGTTTCTTTACAGCACGTTTACCGGGCTCTTTCCCGCACGACATCCGGGCGCGAGGGCTTGAAGTGATAATTCCTGAGCGCTGACGCAAGATGCCACGGCATCCAGCCAGCCGTGCCGATCACGGCACCCATCAATAACAAAAATGCTGCATTGAAAAAAAGCGGCAGGCAACCAGGACATCGGATGGACCCGACCATTGAGACGCCGCCTCCCGGCTCAGAGACACCGCCCCGCAAACGCCTGAGCCGCCGCGCCAAACTGGTGGGTGGCTTGATTGCCCTGATGGCCCTGGCCGGTACCGGCTGGCTGGCCTGGCACCTGACCCGCCCCGCCACCGAAACAGCCACCGGGCCGGGCGGCGCTGGTCGGCGCGGCGCACCGGCCACCACCGTTGGCGTCGCCACAGCCGAGCAGGCCAGCATCCCCATCGTGCTGGACGCGCTGGGCACCGTCACCCCCCAGGCGTCGGTTCGCGTGCGCCCGCAGGTCACAGGGGTGCTGCAGAAGGTGCTTTTCAAGGAAGGCCAGATGGTCAAGGCCGGCGAGTTGCTCGCTACCATTGACCCGCGCCAGTTTGAACTCGCGCTGCAGCAGGCCAGCGGCCAACGGCAGCGCGATGAAGCCCAGCTCGACAGCGCGAGGGTGACGCTGCAGCGCTTTCGCACCCTGCTGGCGCAGGACTCGATTGCGCGTCAGGAAGTGGACTCGCAGGCCGCGCTGGTCAAGCAACTCGAAGGCACGGTGGTCATCGACAAGGCCAACGAAGGCGTGGCTCGCCTGAACCTGGGCTACACCCGCGTGGTGGCGCCCGTGAGTGGGCGCGTGGGGCTGCGTGCCGTGGACATCGGCAACGTCGTCAATCCCAGCGATGTCAACGGCATCGCGCTGATTACCCAGGTCATGCCCATCGACGTGGTGTTTGCGATTCCGCAAGACCAGGTCGGCGAGCTGCAGCAAACCGCTGCCTCTGGCGCCGCCATCAAGGTCACCGCGCTGGACCGTACACGCGCCAACACGCTGGACACCGGCGTGTTCGCATCGTTGGACAACCAGGTGGACACCACCACCGGTACCGTCAAGGCCAAGGCGCGTTTTGCCAACAGCAAACTGGCGCTGTTCCCCAGCCAGTTCGTCAACGTGCAGGTACAGGTCCGCACGATAGAAAACGCTGTGGTGGTACCGGTGACCGCGGTGCGTCTGGGCAACAGCGGTGACTATGTGTATGTGCTCAATGCCGCCGAGCGCACCGTCAGCCTGCGGCCTGTCAAGCGCGGACCAGCCACCGTGGACAGGATCGTCATAACATCCGGCCTGCAGGCCGGTGAACGTGTCATCACCGAGGGTGCCGACCGGCTGAAAGACGGCGCGCGTGTGGTGCTGCCGGGCGACATAAGCGCTGCCGGCCGCGCCGGTGGGCGCAGGCCACAAGGTGCGGCATCGGCGCCGCGTGCTGACAGCACGGCACCAGGCGCCTCGGCCCCCCGGCCAGTCGGGTCTGACGCATCACCTGCCGCTGCTGCCCCGGCGGCTGGCGGCCCGCCGAGGGCGCTGGCCCCCGCTACACCCGCGCCCGCCGACGCTGGCGCACCGCCCACTGCCGAGCAGCGCAAGCGTTTTCTGGAGCAGGTCAAGGACGACCCGGAGGCGCTGGCGCGGCGCACCGGCCTGCTGGCGGCGATAGACCGGGGCGACGCCGCTGCGCTGGCGCGCTGGCAGCAAATCATGGAACGGCGGCGTCAGGCCAGCCAGGCACCCGCGCAGTGACGACAAGCACGCACCTGCACGCATGAGCCCCTCCCGTCCTTTCATACTGCGGCCGGTTGCCACGGCCTTGCTGATGGTGGCGATTGTCCTGACCGGTCTGCTGGGCTTCAAGTTCTTGCCACTGTCGGCCCTGCCGCAGGTGGACTACCCGACGATTCAGGTGCAGACGCTTTACCCCGGCGCCAGCCCGGAGGTCATGGCGCAAACCGTGACCGCACCGCTGGAGCGCCAGTTCGGCCAGATGGCCGGCCTGCAGCGCCTGAGCTCGACCAGCGCGGCCGGCGTCTCCATCGTCACCCTGCAATTTGGCCTGGGCCTGGCGCTCGACGTGGCCGAGCAGCAGGTGCAGGCCGCCATCAACGCCGGCGGCTCGCTGCTGCCTGCCGACCTGCCTGCGCCGCCGGTGTACGCCAAGGTCAACCCCGCCGACGCGCCGGTGCTGACGCTCGCTATCACCTCCAACAGCCTGCCGCTGACCGAAGTACAGAACATCGTCAACACCCGGCTGGCGCTGAAGATCAGCCAGGTCAGCGGGGTCGGCCTGGTGACGCTCAGTGGCGGCCAGCGTCCGGCGGTACGTATCCAGGCCGACACACGCGCACTGGCGTCTTACGGCCTGGGACTGGATTCGCTGCGCAGCGCGATTGCAGCGGCCAACGCCAACGCCGCCAAAGGCAGCATTGACGGCCCAACCCGCTCCTATTCGATCAACTCGAACGACCAGTTATTGGCCGCTGCCGACTACCAGAACCTGATCATTGCTTTTCGCAACGGCGCAGCCGTGCGGGTCAAGGACGTGGCGCAGGTGGTGGACAGCGCCGAGAACGTCAAGCTCGGTGCCTGGAGCGGAGGGGACTGCCCCCCCCTGTCCGCTTCGCGTTCTCCCCCCGAGGGGGACAATTGCCTAGGGGCGGCCCGTCGGCAATTGGTACCCGCCATCATCCTGAACGTGCAGCGCCAGCCCGGCGCCAATGTCATCGCCACCGTGGACGCCATCAAGGCGCGTCTGCCCGAGCTGCAGGCCGGCCTGCCGACGGCCATGCAGGTCGATGTGCTGAGCGACCGCACCACCGGCATACGCGCCTCGGTGTTACACGTCGAGATCGAGCTGCTGCTGGCCGTGGTCATGGTGGTGCTGGTGATTTTTGCGTTTTTGCGTAATCTGCGCGCCACCGTGATCGCCAGCATGGCGGTGCCGATATCGCTGATCGGCACCTGCGGCGCGATGTACCTGCTGGGCTACAGCCTGAACAACCTGAGCCTGATGGCACTGACGATTGCCACCGGTTTTGTGGTGGACGACGCGATTGTGATGATCGAGAACATCTCGCGTTACATCGAAAAAGGCGAGGCACCGATGGCCGCAGCGCTGAAGGGCGCGCAGCAGATCGGCTTTACCATCATTTCGCTGACGGTCTCGCTGATTGCCGTGCTGATCCCGCTGCTTTTCATGGGCGACGTAGTCGGACGGCTGTTTCGTGAGTTCGCGGTCACGCTGGCTATCACCATTTTGATCTCGGCGGTGGTCTCGCTCACCCTGGTGCCCATGATGTCGGCCAGATGGCTCAAGCACGAACCCGAAAGCGACAGCAACCCGACCAGCGCGCGTCTGCAAAACTTTTTTGACGGCGTGATCACGCGTTACGACGGCTGGCTGCGCTGGGTGCTGCGGCACCAGGGCGCAACCCTGCTGGTCGCGCTGGCCACCTTGTTGCTGACGGTGCTGCTGTATGTACTGATTCCCAAGGGCCTGTTTCCGACACAGGACACCGGGCAGTTGCAAGCCCGTGTCGAGACTGCGCAGTCGGTCTCATATGCGCGCATGGCCGAGCTGCAGCAGGCAACCGCCCGGGCGATTCTGGAAGACCCGGATGTCGCCACCCTGAGCTCGTTCGTCGGTGTGGATGCCGCCAACAACAGCATGCTGCACACCGGTCGCATGCTCATCAATCTTAAAAAAGAGCGTACCAGCAGCCAGCAGGAAACCATGGATCGCCTGCAGCGCCGCGCGGCCACCGTGGCGGGGGTCACCATGTACCTGCAGCCCACGCAGGATCTGACGATTGATGCCGAGACCGGGCCGACCCAGTTTCGCGTCTCGCTTGAAGGCGCAGACAACGCAGTCGTGACGCTGTGGGCCAACAAGCTCGCTCAGCGCATGCAGCAGCTACCGGCGTTACGCAACATCGCGTCGGATGCCGGCGCACAGGGCACGTCAGCCTACATCAAGGTGGACCGCGACACAGCGTCGCGCCTGGGCGTCACCACCTCAGCCATCGACGATGCGCTGTACAGCGCGTTTGGCCAGCGCATTGTCTCGACAATTTTTACCGAGACCAACCAGTACCGCGTGATTCTGGAGGCCATGCCGGAACAGCTGACCACGGCGGCAGCCCTGGGCAACCTGCCCTTGCGAACCAGCTCGGGCAGCACCACGCCGCTGGCCAGCGTGGCCACCATCATCGAGCAACCCGCACCTCTGCAGATCACCCGTGTGGCCCAGTACCCGGCAACCACCCTGGGCTTTGATACCGCACCCGGTGCGTCGCTGGGCCAGGCGGTCAGTGAGATCAAAAGCGCGGTCAAAGACATCGCCCTGCCCAGCAGCGTCACCCTGACCTTTCTGGGCGCCGCCGGTGCCTACCAGACCTCGCTGTCCAGCCAGCTCTGGCTGATTCTGGCAGCAGTGGTTTGTGTGTACATCGTGCTGGGCGTGTTGTATGAAAGTTATATCCACCCGCTGACGATTCTCTCGACCCTGCCCTCGGCGGGTGTGGGCGCGCTGCTGGCGCTCATGATCAGCGGCTCCGACCTCGGCGTGATCGGCATCATCGGCATCATCTTGCTGATCGGTATCGTGAAGAAAAACGCCATCATGATGATCGACTTTGCCATCGACGCCGAGCGCACCGAAGGCAAATCCCCGCAGGAAGCCATCCACCAGGCCGCGCTGCTGCGCTTTCGCCCGATACTGATGACCACGCTGGCCGCACTGTTTGCCGCCGTGCCGCTGATGCTGAGCTGGGGTGAAGGCGCCGAACTACGCCGGCCACTGGGCCTGGCCATCTTCGGCGGGCTGATCGTCAGCCAGGTGCTCACGCTGTTCACGACGCCAGTTATCTATTTGGCGTTTGACAGAATGGGTCAGAGGTTCAGGCGGAGGGGTTTTTTGTGAACGCCCTTCTCCCACGGTTTGTCATCCTGGACTTGGTCCGGGATCCATGTGGGCGAGCTAACGGCGGTGGTGCGAAAGCTTGGATTGCGGATCGAGTCCGCAATGGCATGTGGGAAATCACCAGTCTGCCTGAGCTTGTCGAAAGGTCGAAGCCATCTTTGCCTTCAACGTTTGTGGTTTGCCAGCAAGCCGGGGGTTGCCCGGCGGCAACTCACTTTCTTTTGCGTCGTCAAAAGAAAGTAAGCAAAGAAAAGGCGACCCTGCTGTCTGCGTCCCTTCGCTTCGCTTCGGGCAACCTGCGGTGCTCGGCCCAGCCGGGGTCGAGCTCGAACTCGCTTCGCTCAGACAATCGCTCGCCCTGGTCCGTCTGGACCTCCGCTCCTCGGCGCATACAGAAGGGTGGTGAGGCCGGGACCGGGAGCGAATTCGCAATCGAACTCCGGCGAGGCCGCGCAAAGCGCGTCCTTGCCTCCCCGCATCCGCATTTGCTTCCCCCACCCGTCGGGCCGGGCCGAGGAGCGCAGCCAAAAGCGGGTCAGGGCTCGCGATTGTCTGAGCCGAAGGCGAGTTCGAGCGAGACCCCGCTTTTGGCGAGCACCGCAGGCTGCCCCGCAGCGCAGCGCAGGGGACCCGGACCATCGGGTCGCCTTTTCTTTGGTGACTTTCTTTTGGCGAAGCAAAAGAAAGTTACTTGCCGCCGGGCAACCCCCGGCCAACAGGAAAACGCACACTTCAGAGACTCCGGCAGCCATGGAAGGCTGGCTAAATGAATCTCTCCGAGCCCTTCGTCCGCCGCCCGGTAGCCACGGTGCTACTGACGACAGGCCTGGCCCTGGCCGGCATCGGGGCCTTCTTCGTGCTACCGGTCTCACCGCTGCCGCAGGTGGATTTCCCGACGATTTCGGTCAGCGCTTCACTGCCGGGCGCGAGCCCCTCCACCATGGCCAGCAGTGTGGCGACGCCGCTGGAGCGGCGGCTGGGTAGCATCGCGGGCGTCAACGAAATGACGTCCAACAGCAGCAATGGCTCAACCCGCATCAGCCTGCAGTTCGACCTGAACCGCAAGATTGACGCTGCGGCGCGCGAGGTACAGGCTGCCATCAATGCCTCGCGTGCCGACCTGCCCGCGACGCTGCGCAGCAACCCCACCTACCGCAAAGCCAACCCGGCTGCCGCGCCGGTCATCATCCTGGCGCTGACATCAAAGACCCGTTCGCCGGGGCAAATCTACGACGAGGTGTCCAACCTGGTTCAACAAAAAGTCGCGCAGGTGCAAGGGGTCGGCGACGTTGAACTCGGCGGCGGATCGTTGCCGGCGGTGCGGGTAGACCTGCTGCCGTTTGCGCTGAACCGCTACGGCGTCAGCGCGGAAGACGTGCGCGCCGCGCTGCAGGCGTCCAACGCCAACCGGCCCAAAGGCGCCATCGAAGGCAACGGCGAGCGCCTGCAGATTTACTCGGGCGCCAACACCGCCAGCGGCGGGCGCAAGGCGGCCGACTACCGCGACCTGATCGTGGCCTGGCGCAACAATGCGGCCATCCGCCTGCGCGACGTGGCCGAGGTGGTCGATGGCGTTGAAAACATCAACACCCTGGGGCTGTTCAACGGCGAAGCGGCGGTGATCGTGCTGGTCACACGCCAACCCGACGCCAATGTGATTGCCACCGTGGACGGCGTGCGCGCCCTGCTGCCCGAACTGCAGGCGCAGCTGCCGCAGGATGTGGTCCTGCACGTCGCCTCGGACGCTACCCAATCCATTCGCGCATCGCTCAAGGAGATCGAGATCACCTTGCTGATCTCGATTGTGCTGGTGGTGCTGGTGGTCAGCGCCTTTTTGCGCAGCGCGCGCGCCACCCTGATCCCTGCAACAGCCACCGTGGTTTCGCTATTGGGAACCTTTGGCGTGATGTACCTGCTGGGCTTCAGCCTGAACAACCTGAGCCTGATGGCGCTGACGGTGGCCACCGGTTTTGTGGTGGACGACGCCATCGTGGTGCTGGAAAACACCAGCCGCCACATCGAGGCGGGCATGGACCGCTTCAAGGCCGCCCTGCTGGGCGCGCGGGAGGTCGGCTTCACCGTGTTGTCCATCAGCCTGTCTCTGGTGGCGGCGTTCATTCCGCTGCTGTTCATGGGCGGCCAGATCGGCCGGCTGTTCCGCGAGTTTGCCGTCACGCTGTCGGCGGCGGTGCTGATCTCGTTGCTGATCTCACTGACCACCACACCGATGATGTGTGCCTGGCTGCTCAAGCCGCACGCGCAGGGCAAGCCGCCAGGACGCCTGGCGCGCTGGTTCGAGCGCGCGTTCAACCGCGTGCATCGCGGCTACGAGATCAGCCTGGACTGGGCGCTGGCCAGCCGCGGCATCGTGATGCTGAGCCTGGTGGCGGTGGTTGCGCTCAATGCCTACCTGTTCGTGTCGATTCCCAAGGGCTACTTTCCGCAGCAGGACACCGGGCGCATCAGTGGCGGCATACGCGCCGACCGAAGTATTTCCTTTCAGGCCATGCAAACCAAGCTCAGGGCTATCGTGGACATCGTCCGCGCCGATCCGGCGGTCGATACCGTGGTCGGTTTCACCGGTGGCTCGCGGGCCGGCGGCGGTTTCATGTTCATCAACCTCAAGCCGGTGGGCCAGCGTACCGACAAGGGCCAGGCGGTGATCGCGCGCCTGCGCCCGCAACTGGCACAGATCACCGGCATCAGCATTTTTCTCAACCCGGTGCAGGACCTGCGCGGTGGCGGGCGCTCCAGCAATTCCACCTACCAGTACACCCTCAAGAGCGACAGCACCGCCGATCTCAAGGTCTGGGCCACCCGGCTGGCCGGGCAGATGAAGTTGCAGGCGGCGCTGACGGACGTGGACACCGACCAGCAGGAAAACGGCATCGAAACCATGGTGACGGTGGACAAGGACAGCGCGGCGCGCCTGGGCATCAGCTCGCGCGACGTGGACAACGCGCTGTACAACGGCTTCGGGCAGCGCCAGGTCGCCACGATTTATGCCGACCTGAACCAGTACAAGGTCATCATGGGCGTGGCGCCGCGTTACATCCAGAGCCCGGAGTCGCTCAAGGACATCTATGTGCCGGTCAGGGGCGGCAGCGGCACCTCACTGGCCAGCGCCGTCCCGGGCGCGATCACCACCGTGGTAAACCCCGCCTTGCGCGACCCGTCCGCCGGCCAGGCACTGAGTTCGGCCATGACCACCATGGTGCCGCTCTCAAGCATCGCCACCTTTAGCGAGAATCCGACCGCCGCATCGGTCAGCCATGAAGATGGCGAGCTCTCGACCACCGTGTCCTTCAACCTGGCCGAAGGCGTGTCGCTCAGCGAGGCCCAGGACGCGGTCAAACAGGCCGAGGCCGAGATTCGCCTGCCGAACAACGTGCGCGGAAGTTTTGCCGGCACCGCACGCGATGCCCAGCAGTCGCAGCAGCAGCAGCCGCTGCTGATCCTGGCGGCGCTGGTGGTGATCTACATCGTGCTGGGCATTCTTTACGAAAGCCTGGTGCACCCTGTCACCGTGCTGTCCACCCTGCCCTCGGCTGGCGTGGGTGCAGTACTGGCGCTGCTGATGTTCGAGATGGAGTTTTCCATCATCGCGCTGATTGGCGTGTTTTTACTGATTGGCATCGTCAAGAAAAACGCCATCCTGATCATCGACTTTGCCATTGAGGCCGAGCGCTCGCGCGGCCTGTCGGCCGTGGAGGCCGTGCGTGAAGCCTGCCTGCTGCGCTTGCGGCCCATCCTGATGACCACGCTGGCCGCCATGCTGGGCGCGCTGCCTCTGGCCATCGGTTTTGGCGAAGGCGCCGAGCTGCGCCGGCCGCTGGGCATTTCCATCATCGGCGGGCTGGTCGTCAGCCAGCTGCTCACCTTGCTGACCACGCCGGTGGTGTATGTGCTGATGGACAAGCTGCGTCGGCGAGGTGCGTCGGAACACCAGCTCAGCCGTCACCCTGATGACTCCGGTGCGCCGTCTCCCAACGCGCCACTGCAACTGCAATAAGCCAGGATTCCTTCCATGCCATCGTCTTTTTCACGCCTTCCCCTGGCCGCCGCGCTGGTCACCATGCTGCTTGGCGGCTGCGCCGTCGGCCCCGACTACCAGCAACCCGCCACGACAGAAGTTCCCGCCTTCAAGGAAGCCGGCGCGTGGGTCAGCGCGGCGCCGGCCGACACGCTGGACCGCGGTCCCTGGTGGTTGCTGTTTGGCGACCCGGTACTCAACGAACTGGCCGCCCGGGTCGAGGTGTCCAACCAGAATGTCGCCGTCGCCGTAGCGGCCTACGCGCAGGCGCGCGCCCTGGTGCGCGAGCAGCGCGCTTCGCTGTTTCCGCTGGTCAGCCTGAACGGCGGCGCCTCGCGTTCCGGCAGCAGCGGCAACAGCACCACCGGCGCCACCGGGCGCGTCGGCAACAACTACCAGCTCGGCATAGGCGGCAGCTGGGAGCCTGATGTCTGGGGCCGCCTCGGCCGTGCGGTAGACGGCGCCTCGGCCGGCGCGCAAGCCAGCGCAGCCGATCTGGCCTCGGCCAAACTGTCGGCCCAGGGCGAACTCGCCGCCAACTACTTTGCACTGCGCCAGACCGATGCGCAAAAGCGGCTGTTCGAAAGTACGCTGGAAGGCTTCCAGCGCGCCGTCGAGATCACCCAGAACCGCTACACCGCCGGCATCGTCGCCAAAACCGATGTGTTGCAAGCACAGACGCAGTTGGCCAATGCCCGGGCCGACAGCGCCGGGCTGGTGCGCCAGCGCGCACAGCTTGAACATGCCATCGCCGTGCTGGTGGGCCAGGCGCCGGGCAACTTCTCGCTGCCAGCCACCGACTGGAAGCCGGCCGTGCCCAGCATCCCGGTGGGTGTGCCGTCTACCCTGCTGCAGCGCCGCCCCGACATCGCCGCGGCCGAGCGCCGCGTGGCCTTGGCCAATGAGCAGATCGGCATCGCCAAAAGCGGCTACTACCCCAACATCTCGTTAAGCGCCTCAGGCGGCACCGGTGCCAGCCGCGTGGCAGACCTGTTCTCGGCGCCCAGCCTTGTCTGGTCGCTGGGCCTGTCGGCCGCCCAGGTTCTGTTTAACGCGGGCCGAACGGACGCACGCGTCGATGGCGCTACAGCCGCGCACGAGCAGGCGGTGGCGCGTTACCGGCAAACCGTGCTGGTGGCCTTTCAGGACGTCGAAGACCAGCTCGCCGCTACCCGCGTGCTGCAGCTTCAACAAGCGCTGCGCCGCCAGGCGTCGGAAGCCGCCGACCAGGTCGAGCAACAGGTACTCAACCGCTATCGCGCCGGCCAGGTCGGCTACACCGAAGTGATTACCGCCCAGGCCACGGCGCTGAATGCACGCCGCGCCCTGGTGCAGGCCATGGCCGACCGCCAGACCACGGCGGTAGCGCTGATCCAGTCACTGGGTGGAGGCTGGCTCGCTGCACAGCCCACCCCTTGATGCTCTGTTTTTGATAGCTGCTTACGCCCGTGGGACACGGGCATAAGGCCGATTTGTTTCATGCGTTTAGCTGAAACAGGCTTGATGGGCTGGTCGAGTCGGCGCATCCGCCTACAGGCTGCGGGTGCGATCAAAGGCGGCCCCTACCCGTTGTTTTTTCCAATGGAAGAAAAAGGGTCAATGTCCTGCAACTGGCTCGGCGTGTCCTCTCCTCGCAGGCGAACGGTTTCCGATGGCGCCAGGGGCTGCAGTTGACTGTCGAGAGCCTCTACAGAATCCTCCCACAGAGCCCAATCGGAAGGCTCGTTACCTTCAAGCGCTGGTGGAACAGGCGCGCGTTCGGCCGGGATGGGTGGCGCGCCGGCGGACTTGGCAACTTGGCGAGGCCTTGGCTTGACCTCTGGAACGGTCGGACGCTTGAAAAAATTGAACACCTGAACACCTTTACCGGGCAGCGGAAACCGCAAAAATGGGCCCCTGAGTGTTGTGGCGAACTACGTCCGACGGTCAGAGGGTAAACCCACCTTCAGGTGGAGCGATGATAAGGCGGCGGGCTACTGCCGGCAAGGCGGAGCAAGGCCCCCAAAGGGTCGCCCGTGCGGGTTCGCGTCCATCTCGGGCGACAATCAGCCTCTGCAGCCAAACAGAAGGCAACCCCTTGTGCCGGGCCGACGCCTTGTCAGCCTGCATAAGGCGACCTCACAACGGAGGAGGAGGACATGCTCGTGGATAAGAAGAAGCTTTCCGAAAGCGACATTTGCGACAAGTTCATCCGCCCGGCCATGGAGCAAGCCGGATGGCACGGCATGGACCAGATCTACCGCGAGTTTCCCCTCCGTGCAGGCCGCATGGTCGTCAGAGGCAACAAGGCGCAACGCGACAAGTCCACCGTTCTTTTTGCTGACTACGTGTTGTGCCTGAAGCCGAATATTCCATTGGCGGTGGTTGAAGCCAAAGACAACAAACACGCGATAGGCGCAGGCATGGCGCAGGCCATCAATTACGCCCAGTTGCTGGACGTCCCTTTCAGCTTTTCCAGCAACGGCGACGGCTTTGTTTTCCGTGATGCCACGCTGGCAACCGGCGTGCTGGAGCAAAACCTCACACTCGACGAATTTCCCACCCCCGCTGAATTGTGGGCGCGCTACTGCGCCTGGAAAGGCTGGACGCCTGAAGTGCAGCGCGTGGCCGGCTTCGCCTATTCACCCAGCAAAACGCCGCGCTACTACCAGATCAACGCCATTAATCGCACGGTAGAAGCCATTGCCGCCGGTCAGCAGCGCGCATTGCTGGTCATGGCCACCGGCACCGGTAAAACCTACACTGCCTTCCAGATCATCTGGCGTTTGTGGAAAAGCGGCGCTAAAAAACGCATCTTGTTTCTGGCCGACCGCAACATCCTCATCGACCAGACCATGGTCAACGACTTTCGCCCCTTCAAAGGCGCCATGGCCAAGCTGAGCCCCAATGCCAAAGGCATTGAGCGCATCAATGACCAGGGGCAACTCGAAGTGGACGACGTGGACATGGCGGTGGACAAAACCACCAAGGCCGTCAACAAAAGCTACGAAATTTATCTCTCGCTTTACCAGGCCGTCACCGGCACTGAAGAAGCGTCCAACACCTACAAGCAGTTCAGCCCCGAGTTTTTTGATCTTATCGTGGTGGACGAGTGCCACCGCGGCAGCGCGTCCGAAGACTCGGCCTGGCGCGACATCCTCACTTATTTCAACAGCGCGACCCATGTGGGCCTGACCGCCACGCCCAAGGAAACCAAAGACATTTCCAACACCTTCTACTTTGGCGAGCCCATCTACACCTACAGCCTCAAGCAGGGCATCGAAGACGGCTTTCTGGCACCCTACAAGGTCATCCGGGTCGATCTGGACAAAGACACCTTCGGCTGGCGCCCCACCGCAGGCATGACAGACAAGCACGGTCAGCTCATTGAAGACCGCGTCTACACCGGCCGCGACATGAATCGCAAGCTTGTGCTGGAGCCGCGCGACGAAGTGGTGGCCGGGCGGATTACCGCCTACCTCAAGGCCACCGACCGCATGGACAAAACCATCGTGTTCTGTGAAGACATCGATCACGCCGCCCGCATGCGCCAGGCCCTCAGCAATGCCAACGCAGATCTGTGCGCCACCCGACCCAACTACGTGGTGCAAATCACTGGCGACAACCCAGAAGGCAAGCGCGAGCTCGACAACTTCATCGACCCCGAGAAGCCCTTGCCTGTCATTGCCACCACGTCCAAGCTCATGAGCACCGGCGTAGATGCGCAAACCTGCAAACTCATCGTGCTGGACCAGAACATCAAGTCCATGACCTTGTTCAAGCAGATCATTGGGCGCGGCACCCGCCTGCGCGAGGACCTGGGTAAAAGCTGGTTCACCATTCTTGATTTCAAACGCGCCACCGAGCTTTTTGCCGACAAGGACTTCGACGGGGAACCGGTCCAGATTTACGAACCCAAGGGTGACGACCCTATCGCACCACCCGAAGAGCCGACAGGTACGCCCGCGGCGGGTAGCGGTACCGGGGTGGACGTCCCCGAAGAGCCGGGCGGCCCGCTCGGCCCCTTCGGCGGCGGAGGCGGCACGCCCGTCATCAAATACGTCCTCGGCAACCAGGTCACCGTGTCGGTAGCCCGTGAACGCGTGCAATACCTCAACGCCCAGGGTCAGCTCATCACCGAAAGCCTGCGCGACTACACCCGCATCAACCTGCAAAAGCAATACACCTCGCTGGACGCCTTCCTGCAGGCGTGGAGCGATGCTGACCGAAAAGCGGCGCTGCTCGAAGAGCTTGAAAAGCACGGCGTGCTGGTCGAGGCGCTGGCCGAAGAAGTAGCCGCAACCGGCCTCACCGGCCTGGACCCGTTCGATCTGCTGCTGCATGTGGCGTGGAACATGCCGGCGCTGACCCGTCGCGAGCGCGCCCGCCGCGTGCAGAAGCGCAACGTCTTCACGCAATACGGCCCCATCGCCCGCAAAGTGCTTGAAGCCCTGCTCGACAAATACGCCGATGAAGGCATTGCGGCGATGGAAAGCGACGAGGTGCTGCGTGTGCAGCCGCTCAACGCCTTGGGCAGCCCGGTCGAGCTGGTCAAAAGCTTTGGCGGCCGACCCCAATACCTGGCCGCCCTGCAGGCGCTGGAGCGCGAGATCTACACTGCCACTCCATAAGCCCAGTCCATAAGCCCGGATTTGCTACTAAATCAGTAGCTGCTCACGCCCGTCTCATAAGGGCTAGCGCCACAAAACACTTCCAATATTTCCCCAATCCCGCCTAAATGTCCAACCTCACCCCCACCATCAAATCCATCCAGGACGTCATGCGCCAGGACAGCGGCGTCGATGGCGATGCCCAGCGCATCAGCCAGCTCACCTGGCTGCTGTTCCTCAAGGTATTTGATGCGCTTGAAGAAGACCTCGAACTCACTCGCGACAGCTACACCAGCCCCATTCCTGATGAATTACGCTGGCGCAGCTGGGCGGCCGATGCCGAAGGCATCACCGGCGACACCCTTCTCAACTTCGTCAACAACGAGCTTTTTCCCGGCCTCAAGGCGCTGAGTGCCGACCCCGTGCGCAACCCGCGCGGCTTTGTGGTGCGCGGCGTGTTTGAAGATGCCTTCAACTACATGAAGAGCGGCCACCTGCTGCGCCAGATCATCAACAAGCTGGCCGGCATTGATTTCAACCGCCAGACCGAGCGCCACCAGTTCAACGACCTGTATGAAAAAATCCTGCGTGATCTGCAAAGCGCCGGTAACGCAGGTGAGTTCTACACGCCCCGCGCTGTGACCCAGTTCATGGTCGATCAGATCAACCCGCAGCTGGGTGAAAAGCTGCTCGACCCCGCCACCGGCACCGGCGGTTTTCTGGTCTGCGCCATCGAGCATCTGCGCAAGCAGGTACACACGCCCGACCAGGAGGCATTGCTCCAAACCAGTGTGGGCGGCGTTGAAAAAAAGCAGCTGCCCCACATGCTGTGCATCACCAACCTCATGCTCCACGGCATCGCCGTGCCGAGTCAGATCGTGCACGGCAACACACTGGCCCGCCCGCTCAGGGAATACACGTCAGCGGAGCGTGTTGACATCGTTCTGACCAATCCACCCTTCGGCGGCACCGAAGAGCCGGGCATAGAGCAGGGCTTTCCGGCTGACGTGCGCACCAAAGAGACGGCGGATTTGTTCTTGGTGCTCATCAAGCACATCCTCAAACCCGGTGGCCGCGCCGCGCTGGTGCTGCCCGACGGCACCCTGTTTGGCGAAGGCGTCAAGACGCGTATCAAAGAGCAACTGCTGGCCGAGTGCAAGCTGCACACCATCGTGCGCCTGCCCAACGGCGTGTTCGCGCCCTACACCGGCATCAAGACCAACCTGCTCTTCTTCACCAAAGGCCAGCCCACCACGGACGTCTGGTACTACGAGCACCCCTACCCGCCGGGCGTGAAGAACTACAACAAAACCAAACCCATCCGCATCGAAGAGTTCGACGCCGAGAAAGCCTGGTGGGGCACCGAGCTTGACGGCTTTGCCAGCCGCGTGGAAAACGAACGCGCCTGGAAGGTCAGCATCGCCCAGATCAAAGCCGCCAACTACAACCTCGACCAGAAGAATCCCCATGTCGGCGAGGTGCAAGACCACGACCCCGAACACCTGCTGGCCGACTACCAGCGCCTGCAAGGCGAGGCCCAGGCGCTGCGCGATGAGTTGCGGGGCATATTGGCCCAATCGCTCGCCAGCCACTGAAATACCTGCGTAGTCAGCTATCAAAAAAGAAGCTGCATCACAGTCCAAATTGACATCAATATGAATGATTGATATCATTCAAGCCAGTTCAATGGAGAGCAGCCCATGTCGTCAGTCACCGTCCGAAACATCCCCGAGGCCACACACCGCGCACTCAAGCTGCGCGCCACCCAGCACGGCCGCAGCACCGAAGCTGAAATCCGCACCATCCTTGAAAATGCCGTGCGCCCCGCGCTAGGCATCGGCACGGCCCTGGCGGTCATCGGCCAAAGCCTGGGCGGCGTCACGCTAGACCTGCCCCGCGACCCCCGCGCGGTGGACGCTGCGGGGTTTGAATGATCATTCTGGACACCAACGTGGTGTCAGAACCCCTCAAACCGGCACCCGATGCTGCGGTGTTGAGCTGGTTAAACGCCCAGGAGCCGCAAACGCTTTACCTCACGTCGGTCAGCCTGGCCGAACTGTTGTCTGGCATCGCCGCCATGCCAGCCGGGTGCCGCCGCGACGCGCTAAAGCTGGCGCTGACAGCACAAGTGCTGCCCCTGTTTGATGGGCGCATATTGCCTTTCGACACCCTGGCCGCACAAGCCTTTGCCGACGTCAACACCCGCGCCAGCGCCAATGGCAACCCCATCAGCTTTGCCGACTGCGCCATTGCCGCCATCGCCAGCACACACGGCTTCATGCTGGCCACCCGCAACACGCGGGACTTCCGCGACACCGGCATCGAGATTTTCAACCCGTGGACGTTTGGCGCCTCCCGGTAAAACACCCTATAACGCCAACAGAACGGGCGCATGCTGCTATCAAATTAGACTCCTCTTTTCGACTACCAGCGCCTGCAAGGCGAGGCCCAGGCGCTGCGCGATGAGTTGCGGGGCATATTGGCCCAATCGCTTGACGGAAACCGCTCACCCCGATAAAGTAGTGCTCAACACTACATCAAGAGGTCGCACATGAAAACCATTTCCGCCGCTGACGCCAATCGGCATTTCTCCGGTCTGCTGCGTGATGTCGCCACGGGCGAAGTCGTCACCGTCCTGTCGCGCGGCAAACCCGTTGCCACCATTGGCCCCGTTGCGCGTGAGAGTGGTCCGCGCCAGATGGCCCGGCAGACTTTGTTGGCGCGCCTGCGTCAGAACAAAGCTTCCGGCGCCCGCGACTGGACGCGCGATGAACTGTACGAAGGCTAAGGAGCCTGGCCCATGCGTATAGCTCTGGACACCAATATCCTCGTTTATGCCGAAGGACTGGGCGATGAAACGCGGTGCACCGCAGCACTACAACTGATAGAAAAACTCCCGATGGAGTCCGTCGTGTTGCCCGCGCAAGCGCTTGGGGAGTTGACGCGGGTGTTGACCGGCAAAGCGCGGCGCCCACTTCCAAGCGTGCGCGAGACAGTGCTTGGCTGGGCAGACAGCTTTGAAGTGGCCGACTCAGACTGGTCGGCGTTTCAAGCGGCGCTCGATCTCGTGGTGGACCACCAGTTGCCGATGTGGGATGCCCTCATCCTGGCTGTCGCTGCTGAAAGCCACTGCCGCCTGCTGCTGAGTGAAGATTTTCAGAGCGGTTTTACCTGGCGCGGCGTTACGGTGGTAGACCCGTTTGCCGCACAACGCTCGCCGCTACTGAGTGGTCTTTTGGCCCACTGAGATTGAGAAGTCCATTGAGATTCGCTACACACTGTGTGGTGGATGGACTTTTATATGCCAAATCACCTTCTAGCCCCCGTGTAACCTAAGCATGCTGCTATCAAATTTGAACCTGCTGACCACCGCACCCGACGGCGTGGCGAAGCTGCGCGAGCTGATTTTGACCCTGGCTGTGCAGGGCAAGCTGGTTCCGCAAGACCCGAGTGATGAGCCTGCCAGCGTGCTGCTGAAGAAGATTCGTGCTGAGAAAGATCGGCTGATTGCGGAGGGCAAGATCAAGCGCGATAGGCCGCTGGCGGAGATTGCGGAGGATGAGAAGCCGTTTGAGTTGCCGAAGGAGTGGGAGTGGGTGAAGTTTGGTGATGTCGCATTGATTTCCAGTGGCATCACGTTGGGTCGAAAGACGCCCATCGCCTCAGCAACCTTGTTGCCCTATTTGCGCGTGGCGAATGTGCAGCGCTGGCATCTGAATTTGACCTCGATGAAACAGGTTGTGATTGACCGCTCCGAACTTGAACGCTTCCAACTTTGTGACGGCGATTTGCTGATTACCGAGGGCGGAGACTGGGACAAAGTCGGACGCACAGCGGTTTGGCGTAGCGAGTTGACAATCTGTTTGCATCAAAACCATGTTTTCAAAGCGCGTGGCACATCAGGTGACTGGAATCCAATTTGGGCAGAGCTTTACCTGAACTCTCCGGTAGCACGTTCATACTTCGCTTCTGCCGCGAAGCAAACCACGAATTTGGCTTCCATCAACATGACGCAATTGAAGAACTGCGTCTTCCCAGTTCCACCCCTCGCCGAACAATCCCGCATCGTCACCCGCGTCGAAGAGCTCATGCGTCTGTGCGACGCGCTCCAGGCCAAGGCCCGCCTCGAAGCCACGCAACACGCCCAGCTCGTCGGCACACTACTAAGCGCCCTCACCGCCAGCACCACGCCCGAAGAGCTGACGGATAACTGGCACCGCGTCGCCACCCTCTTCGATCTGCTGCTCGACCGCCCCGAGGCGGTGGACGCCCTGGAGCAAACCATTCTCCAACTCGCCGTGCGCGGCCTCCTGGTCCCGCAAGACCCCAAAGACGAACCCGCCAGCGCCCTCTTGCAAAAAATCCGCATTGAGAAAGACCACCTCATCGCCCAAGGCAAGATCAAACGCGACAAACCCCTGCCACCAGTTGCGGAGGACGAGAAACCGTTTGAGTTGCCGCCGGATTGGGAGTGGGTAAGGCTTGACGCAATGTGCTCCGTAATCACTGACGGTGATCATTTGCCCCCACCGGTTGCGCCAGTCGGCATTGCATTTCTGACGATCGGAAATATCAGTTCAGGGAAATTGAATTTCGAAGGTTGCCGCTTAGTGCCTCCCGAGTACTTCGATGCAATTGCAGAGTACAGACGCCCCGCGAAGGGCGATGTTCTTTATACAGTTGTCGGTGCGAGTTATGGGCGACCAGTGATCGTTGAAACGGATCGCCCCTTTTGTGTGCAGCGACACATCGGAATATTGAAACCCGCGATGGGAATAAGTCTTCCGTATCTCGGTTTTCTATTGGCTTCGCAATTCATGTATGGACAAGCCACTCGAAGCCTGACTGGCACCGCACAACCGACGGTCGGTCTTCGGCTGCTTCGCAACTTTCCTGCACCACTCCCACCCCTCGCCGAACAATCCCGCATCGTCGCCCGCGTAGCCTCCCTGCGCGCCCTGTGTGCCGACCTGCGCCAGCGCCTCACCACCGCCCGCACCCAGCAGGTGCTGCTAGCGCAGGTGTTGGTGGAAAATAGTGTCTAGTCCTTCTTACGTCCCAAAGGCATCACCATGCTCATTAGCAACATCCGTCTGAAAAACTGGCGCAATTTTCAATCGCTGGATTTGCCTTTGCGTGATGTGTCCTACGTTTTGGGCCCGAACGCGATTGGCAAATCCAATTTGTTGGATGCGTTGCGATTTTTGCGCGATGTCAGTAAAACGCAAGGCGGCGGCCTGCAAGTTGCCGTGGCGGAACGAGGGGGGATCTCCAAGGTGCGTTGCCTGCATGCTCGGCGTGACCCCGAGGTCGAAATTGACGTTGAATTCAGCCACGAGTTGGATCAACAACCAGCCGCGTGGCGATATGTGCTGGCATTTAAGCCTGAGGACAAGAAGCCGCAACGTATTTTGGTTTCTAGGGAGCAAGTTTGGAAAGACGGCAAGCAACTGTTGAACCGCCCTGACAACAAGGATGCCGCCGATGTGCTGTTGCTGACCCAAACGCATCTGGAGCAGATCCAAACGAACATCAAATTTCGCGAAGTGGTCGACTTTTTGAGCGACATTACTTACTTGCATTTGGTGCCGCAGTTGTTGCGGTTCGGTGAAAAAATTGGTGGCCATCGGTTAACCGATGATCCCTTTGGCCAAGGTTTTCTGGAGCGCTTGTCGAAAACGTCGGAAAAAATCAGGACTTCTCGCCTGCTCAAAATTTCAAAGGCACTGTCCTTGGCAGTGCCGCAGTTTGAAGACTTGCGTTTTGTCAAAGATGATATGGGCCACCCGCATTTGGAGGCCCGTTATGCGCACCATCGCCCCAACGCGGGCTGGCAATCTGAGGAACATTTTTCAGACGGAACGCTGCGCTTGTTCGGTTTGCTATGGGCGCTGCTGGAAGGTAGCTCCATGTTGTTGCTGGAAGAGCCAGAGATTTCTCTCAACGATGCGATCGTCCGAGAAATTCCGCTGATCGTGGATCGTTTGCAGCGCGACCGCAAAACCAAGCGACAGGTCCTTTTGACGACCCATAGTGATGCACTGTTGAGCAATCCCGGGATCGATGAACGCGGTGTTGTGATTCTGGAAACTGGCAAACAGGGCACCACAGGGCGGCTAGTAGACACCAGCGAAAGACAGGCGCTTGCTGCAGGCCTGAGTGTGGCCGAGGTCGTGTTGCCGAAGACGCGGCCCAAGAACGTATCGCAGTTGGGTTTGTGGCAATGACACCGGTTGCGATTGCAACGGAAGACCAGCTGAGCGAAGCCATTGTTTTGCGATTGATTGCCGAAGTTCCAGGCGAGCCACGCGTCATGCACCGTCTGGGAAAACGTGGCTCAGGCTATTTGTCATCGAAGATGGACAGTTGGCGTCAAATGGCAGAGCACCAAGTCATGGTGGTGCTGACCGACCTGGATCGTGCCAACTGCTTGGTTGAGTTTCGCGACAAATGGCTCGCGAATCAGCCGCCACCTCCGGGCATGCTGTTCAGGGTGGCTGTTCGAGAGGTGGAATCGTGGGTATTGGCTGATCATGTCGCCATGCGAGAGCTGATCGGTGCGAAGAGTGTTTTACCTGCCAAGCCGGATGAATTGGCCGAGCCCAAACAAGTGCTGTTGCGGCTTGCCAATGGCGCTCACAAAACAGTGCGGGAAGAATTGCGCAAAACCATTGACGGCAATTTGTCGCAGGGCTTGGGATACAACGCACGTTTGAGTGCGTGGGTAGCTTCTTCGTGGAGCCCCCAACGTGCTGCAGAACGTTCGCCGAGTTTGGCACGGGCGCGGGATCGATTGCGGGAGATTGTTAGCGTGTTTGGGGTGACTTAACTACAACAGGGCCTCACCGACGCCCGAACCCAGCCGGCGCTACTGGCGGAGGTGATGGTGCAGCAGCCCTCCCATTGAGCGGTAACGGAAACGTCAATGTTTGCCACCGTCCCCGCTGACCTCCACCCAGCGCCCCTGCCAGCACTGGGCCATGCGGCTGCCCTGCGGCTCCAGCCAGAACAGGTGCATCCAGCCGTTGCCAATCAGGTGGCGCACCACAGCGTGCTGCGCCATCACTGCGTCGATGGCTTCGCGCGGGGCTTCGATGAACACGCTCAGGCGCAGCGGGGTGTGGCGCAAATCCTGGCCGTCATGCAGCGACTGCATGGGCAGGCCAATGCGCAGGTCGCCACCGTTGCCCTCAAACACGCCCAGCCGCCCGCCCACCACGTTGTGCAGCAGCTTGTTGCCGCTGCCATAGCGCCGGTTGTCCACGGTGGAAGCGTGGTACTGCAGGTTGATCCAGTTGGTGACGACCATGGGCGCGGTCATGATCAGGGTAAGCACGGCGTTGTCGGGGTCCAGGCGGTGGTCGTAGTCGTGCAAGAACGAGCGGCCGCCCAGGTTCAGGTGCTGGCTGCGCGCACGCGGCGCGACGATGAAGGCGGCGTTGTTGGCCAGGCCCCATTCGGGCCGCACCTGTGCCCAGTCGTTGGCGCGCTCGCGCAGCGATTGCTGCAGGGCCTGTGGCTGGCCTGCCAGCGTGGCCAGGCCCAGGCTGGCCGCCCGCTCGGCCCGGGTCCGGTCTCCAGCAGCTTGTAGCGTGGCGCGCAGGCGCTCCAGCCGCGCGGTGTGGGTGGGCGGCACGGCAGCCACATCAAACAACACCAGCTCGTCGGTGGTGGTGTTGTGCAGGCCGGGCACAAAGTGCGTGTCGGCACTGACCGTGATGCCCAGCGGAGCCAGGTGCTCGCGCACGGCCGGGGTGTTGAGCAGGTCGGCCAGCGCACGCGCATTGACCTCGCCGGTCTGCCCACCGCAGGCACCGCAGTCCAGCCCGGCTGCGTGGGCATTGTTGGCGCTCTGGCTGCCGTGACCGGCCAGCAGCACCAGCGGGGCAAAGTCGCGCACCATGCCCATGGCAGTCAGCACGCTCTTGGCGATGGCAGCGCCCTCCGCAGGCGCAGTCAGGGCCTGCGGCATCTGGGGGCGCAGTTTGGCGGCCTCTGCGGCGGGCAGGCCCGCATCTTCCCAGCGCGCTGGCGTTGCGCCCGAGGGGAGGGTTTGCGTGACCAGCTTGGCGCCGTACAGCAACCCCAGCGACTCTACAAAACTGAAACCCGAAGCAGGCGCCGCGCGAAACTGATCCCACCGGGCGCGCCACTGCAGCGCACTGCGCCGCTTGGTCGCCAAAACCTGCGCGAGGCTGGCGTCGCCGGTGCTTTCGGTCACGCACAGCGCGGGCGACAGCAGGCCGGGCAGCTGCGGGCGCGTCAGGGCACTGCCCACGGGCGCATAGGCGATAGGCAAGCCGAAGAAGCCGGCAAAACCACGGGTTTGCACGCGGGCATCCACACCTTCGAGCGCGCGGCGAAAGACTTCAGACCGCACGTCGATGCAGAACAGGGCCTGCACTTCAGGCACGTTGGCCGGTGCAGCAGCGGGCTGCACCAGCCCGGCCAGCAAGGGTTGCTGGTAGGCCATTTCCAGCGCGTCTTGCAGCAGCCAGTCGATGGTTTGGGTGGCCTCGCGCTGCGCGACTAGCGCGTCGGCGGCGCGCCACTGCGCGGCCCAGCCTGCGGGCACGGCAGGAGGCGCATCGTCGTGCAGCAGCCATTCCCACGTCAGGCGAATTGCCAGCAGTTGCTCAATTTGGTCGTCGTCTTTGCCCGACAACCTTGCCTGCCAGCGCTCATAGGCGCACCAGGCACCCCAACCGCCGATCGCCATCAGCACCGCGCTCAGGTACGCAGCCCGCCCATGTTCGTCAATACCTAGCCCAACCAGCGCCTGGGCCACCACCGCCCGTGCATCGCCCGGCATGGCCGCCAGCCGCTGGGCCAGCGCCGCATGACCGTGGTGCCACGGCAAACCATGGTCGGCGGCCAGCTGTTGACGCCACGCGTTCCACAGCCCGGCAGATGACTGCATACCCCAGCTGGCTTGCTGCGTGTCAAAAAAAGCAGCACAGTGCTGGCTGACCTGGTGCGTGACCATGTCGGCCCACGACACGCCGGGGCGCGGGGGCGCACCGGCATCGCGCAGGTCGGTGATGAGCGGCAGGCGCTGCAAAGCTTGCGCTTGTGCATCGGGCAGCTCTAAAGCGGCCACCAAAGCGATCACCTGCTGCGCCACGTTGTCCGTCGATGCAGCATCGCCCCCTGCGCGCGCAGCGGCTGCCTGCAAGTGCTGGCGCTGCAAGTGGCCTGCTTGCCACCGCGCGGCAAACCAGCTGCGCGGCATGGTCAGGCGTGTGCCGCCCAGGGCCTCTAGCGCCGCCGCTGCCTGCGGCATGGGCTTGTCGACCCAGCCCCAGTAGGGGTTGACGGCAATAAACTGGTCAAGCGGCCAGGTAGGCGCAATGCGGGCGCAGGCCAGGTCGATGTCTTGGGTGAGTGCGGTCATGGTGTGCAATCCAGGTTCTACGGCGGTATTCATGGCGTGCCTCCAGAGGCGTCGGGGTTCTGGCTTGAGGCGATGGCCGCCGCCACTGGCTGCACAGGCAAAGGGGTGGTTTGCAGCGCAGGTGCAGGCGGCGCCCACAGGGCAAAGGCCAGGCTGTTGAACTTTCCATCGAGGAACAGTCCGCCATAAAACCAGGGATACAGGCGCTGTGCCAGCGTCCCGCGTGGGGCCAGCATGATGGCCGATTGCAGCGCAAACAGGGCCAAAAACGCGATGGCTGCGCCCATCCAGAGCACTGTTCTGGGTTGCGCCTCCGGCACGCCCAGCCAGCCGCCCAGCAACACATGCAGCCCAAAATAAGCCAGCGCCACACCCAGCGCACCCCCCGCCAAGGCCAGCCAGGATGCACTTTGCGATTGCGCCCGCAGCAGCGGCACCAGCGCCAGCGACACGATACCGGCCAGCACCCACATCGCAGGTGAGGCGGCGAGATCTGGCGCCCAAAGGCTCCATAGCGCACCGGCAGCCAGCACCATGGCTACCCCGGTGACTGCGCCGACCAGCGTGGCGCCCAGGCCAACAGCGGGGGCCTGGGGCGTCAGCTGCACCATCTGCGCGCGCCGCACGGCACCGCCTGCGCCCAAAAACGCGTACGCCTTGTACAGCGAGTGCGCCAGGAGGTGCAGCAGCGCCATGTCCCACGCGCCCAGACCGCACTGCATCAGCATGAAGCCCATTTGCGCGCAGGTGGACCAGGCCAGCGTCACCTTGATGCTGATACGCGTGGTCATCACCAGCGCCGCCAGAACAGCCGTGGCAGCGCCCACCACCACCAGCAGCGCCTGCGCGGCAGGCACCTCGGACACCAGCGGGGCAAAGCGCAGAAGCACAAAACCGCCCAGGTTGACGATGCCCGCATGCAGCAGGGCTGACACGGGCGTCGGCGCCTCCATCACTTGAATGAGCCACCCATGAAACGGCAGCTGCGCGCACTTGAGCACTGCCGTACAAGCCAGCAGCAGCACCGCAAATTGCACGGTACCCGGCAGGGGCGCGCCCACAGCTTGCGCCAGCATGGCGTGGATGTGCGGTGTGCCGTAAGCCATCCACAGCAGCGCCGTGGCACTCAGCATGCAAATGTCGGCCAGCCGCGCCACGATGAACTTCTTGTGCGCAGCCACCACGGCGGCGGGCCGGTCACCAAAAAAAGTCAGCAAATGGTGCAGCGTGAGGCTGGTGGCCGTCCAGGCCAGGGCCAGCACCAGCAGGTGGTCGGTGGCCACCACCACCAGCACGGCGGCGAGCGTGGCCAACAGCCAGCGCACGTAATGCACCTCGCGGCGCTCGCCTTGCAGATAGGTCTGCGAGTAGCGCACGATGACCCAGCCGACAAAGGCCACCAGCAGCATGACCAGCGCGCCTACGCCGTCGGCCCGAGCGCCGTAGCCCACGCCCACCGCACCCAAAGCGACAGCGAACAGTCCGAAAGCCGCCGCGACCAGCGCCGCCAGACTGCCAATGCGGGCGGCGCGCCAGGCTCCGCCCGTGCCAACCTTGGCCCAAACCAGCAGGGCCGCCAGCCCGGTCAGCAACGCCGGGGCCCACACCAGCACGGCGTGCCACACAGGCAGCCCGATAGCAGGCACAGAGAAAAATGCATTCATCACGACATCCTTATTGGTGTGGATGCCCTTGACTTTGCCTGCCTTTAATCATTCTGTAAAATGCATTTTTCAGCATATTTTGTTCAGTTTTAAAGAACGTTTATCGTTATGGAATATGTCGCGTCTTAACTTTCATCACCTGCACTATTTTTGGGCCGTCGCCAAAGAGGGCAACCTCACCCGCGCGGCCACCCATCTTCACGTGTCTCAATCGGCCCTGTCAGCACAGATACGGCAGCTGGAAGACCAACTGGGCCAGCCCCTGTTTGCCCGTGTGGGTCGCAGCCTGCAGCTGACCGAGGCGGGACAACTGGCACTAGGTTACGCAGAGTCCATCTTTGCCTCGGGCAACGAGCTGATGGCCCTGCTGCGCGAAGGCCGCCGCGAAGAGCGGCAAGTGCTGCGCATCGGTGCCGTGGCCACGCTGTCGCGCAATTTTCAGGAGAACTTTTTGCAGCCGCTGCTCGAGCGTGACGATGTGGAACTGGTGCTGCACTCAGGCAACCTGCTGGAGCTACTGGCGCGCCTGCGCGTACACACACTCGATCTGATTCTGTCCAACCAGCGCGTGCACGCCAGCACCGACAACCCGTGGCGCTGCCAGCGCATCGCGCGCCAGCCCGTCAGCCTGGTGGGCAAGGCGAGGCCTGGCGCAAAACCGTTCCGGTTCCCGCAAGACCTGGCCGATACCCCTTTGCTGCTGCCGGGGCGCGACAACGACATACGCGCCGCGTTCGACCTGATGTGTGAGCAGCGCGGCATCCGCTACAGGCTGCGCGCCGAGGTCGACGACATGGCGCTGATGCGACTCCTGGCACGCGACTCTGACAGCACCACCCTTGTACCCAGTGTGGTGGTACAGGACGAACTGCGCAGCGGCCGCTTGGTGGAATACTGCGTGGTGCCCGACCTGTACGAGAACTTCTATGCCATTTCGGTCAGGCGACACTTTGAACCCGCGCTGCTCAAAGACCTGCTTCGGCGCCCCGAGGCCGCGGTGCTGGGTGCCCTGGTGCAAAAACCAGCCGAGACCACATGACATCTGGTTGACCGATATCGCTGTAGCAAGCACGACAGCCGCAGTGAGCGGCACTGTTTATAGTAGGCAAGCGCCACCAACCACCGAAAGTCCCTCATGCTCAACATACCTCCACTGCAAGCCACGGTCAGTTCCGAAGAATGGCAGTTGCGCTGCGACCTGGCCGCCTGTTACCGGCTGGCCGCGCTGTATGGCTGGAGCGACCTGGTGTTCACCCACATCAGCGCCAAGCTGCCCGAGTCGGTCAGCGGCGCGGGTGCCCACCACTTCCTGATCAATCCTTACGGCCTCATGTTCGACGAGATCACCGCGTCCAGCCTGGTCAAGGTTGACGAGGGCTGCAACAAGGTCATCGAGTCGCCGTTCCCGGTCAACCCGGCCGGCTTTGTGATCCACAGCGCGGTCCACGAGGCGCGAGCCGACGCCGGCTGCGTGATGCACACCCACACGCGGGCCGGTGTTGCGGTCAGTGCGCAGAAATGCGGCATCCTGCCCATCAGCCAGCAATCGACTTTTGTGCTGGGTTCGCTGGCTTATCACGGCTATGAAGGTGTGGCCTTCCGCGACGACGAAAAGCCGCGCCTTCAGGCCGACCTGGGCGCCGCCAATTTCCTGATGCTGCGCAACCATGGGCTGCTGGTGGTCGGCAAGACGGTGGCCGACGCTTTTCTGTCCATGTACACCTTCGAGAACACCTGCCGTATCCAGCTCGATGCGCAGGCCGGGGGCGAACTGATTGAAGTCAACCCGCTGATTGTCAAAGGTGTGGCCGAAGCCCTGCGGGTGCAGACCGGCGGCCTGGGTGGCGCGTTTGCCTGGCCCGCGCTGATTCGCAAGCTGGACAGGCTTGACGAGAGCTACAAGACCTGAAACCTTGAAGCGCTAAAGCGCTCGCCGGTCACCGTTTACGCCGTCACCAGACCAGCAGGCAGCGCTACGGTCTCCGGGCGCAGAGGCGTGTCGCCCTGGTCAACCACCAGTTCCTTGCGCAACATCTGCACGTTGCCGAAAATCGTGGCAAAAGCCACGTCCTTGGCGTCGCGCCCGGTGCCCACGCGCACCAGCCGCTCGTTGGGCGCCATGCGGGTGGCGTCAAACAGCACCCACTGGCCTTCGAGCCAGGCTTCAAACACAGCGTGAAAGTCCTGCGGCGGTTCGTCAAAATAGACATACCCCACCACCAGCCGCGCCGGAATGTTCAGTGCCCGGCACAAGGTGATGCCCAGGTGCGCAAAGTCCCGGCAGACGCCGGCACGCTGCACAAACACCTCCTGCGCCGTTGTGGTGGAGGTGCTGAATCCCGGCATGTAATAAATCGAGTCGTGAATCCAGCTTTCAATCGCGTGAACGCGCGACAACCCGGGTGAGAGGTGGCCAAACAGCTGCTGCGCCGCGCGGCTCATGATGTCAGACTCACAATAGCGGCTGGGCATCAGGTAACGCAGCACATCGTCGGGGATGGCGGTGACAGGTGCTTCTTCCAGGTACAGCGGCACCGGCGCGTGGCTCAGTTCGATCTGGGCGTGGTAGTTGACGGACAGCAGGCCCTTGGGCGCATCAAGCCGAACAAAGCGGTTGCCGTTGCGTTCATCGCAAAAATGCCGCACCTTGGCGCTGGGCGTGACGCTCAGGCGCTCTTCGACGATGGTGTGGGCCTCATGGAAGGCCGACTCGATGTTGAAGCGGAAATGGGTGGGGCTACCCACCTCGTAGTCAAGCTGGCAGTCAATGGTTGCGGTATGCATCGGTCGCTTTGTTGTTGTCGTCGTCGGAGGAAAGAGCGGGCGCGCGGCCAGGCTCGGTCTCAACCCGGGCTTCAGTATCTCGCGCACGCCCCGCAGAAAACCAGTTCTTGCAGGTCACAAACATCACATGGGCGGCACGGTCCATCGAATCGACAGCAAGGTCGCGCCGGTTGCGGGCCTTCAAACGCGCCAGCAAGAGCAACTGCGCCATGCTGGCGCGCTGCTGGGTGTCCCGGGTCACCAGCGCCAGGTCGTCCTGTGGCCCGGTTTTTTTGCCCTCAGGCATGGCACGCTCTTGCCAGAACAGCGCTGGCTGCATTTATTTGAGCACCTTCTTCACCGCACCAACACCCAGTGCGGCCAGCACGATAAAAATCACCGCCAGGATCAGGAACAGGCCGAACAATATTTTGGCAATGCCAGCAGATCCAGCAGCGATGCCACCGAAGCCCAAAGCGCCGGCGATCAAGGAAATAATGGCAAAAATGATGGCGTACTTCAACATCATGACTCTCCTGCTAGCTGGTAGGACGCTTGGCGCCGTCAAATCGAATCAGTCAATGGTAGGTGACAGCTCATGCGGTCCGAATCAGCGCGGCTCGCGTGGACCTGTAGGACAAGGCCAGATGACGCCGTGTACGCTACTTTTTTGATCGCTGCTTGCGCCCACCCAGCAAGGGCGAGAGACATTTATGACGATAACAACGGCGGCAGGACTTGGTCTGGTCGCCGCCCGTTCCCACAGTCAACCAACGCCAACCCAACCCGCCAGGAGGACACCATGAAGCTCTACGGCTCCCCGGGTGCCTGCTCGCCCCCCCTGTCACGCTGGATCTCGCAGTCGGTTCCGGAAAACAGGGGCTACTCCCCGATACCCGCTCTCCACGCTCCACGAACTGCGGATGATGCCGGGGACTTGCGCACAGCAAAAGAGGGTCTTAGCAAGCCCTGACCACAGCAACCAGCTTCTCGGCGCAGGCCAGCGCCTGTCCCGCGTCGCGGGCTTCCACCATCACCCGCAGCAGCGGCTCGGTGCCGCTGGCCCGGATCAAAACCCGGCCGTTGTCACCAAGTTCGGCTTCAACCAAGCGCGTGGTATCGGCCAGCCGTTCGCTGTCTTTCCAATTCTGGCCAGGCTGCAACCTGACGTTGATCAGGGTCTGCGGGAACAAGGTCACGTCGGCAAGCAATTGCGACAGGGTCTTGCCGCTGCGCACACAGGCCTGCAGCACCTGCAGTGCGCTGATCAGGCCGTCGCCGGTGCTGTGTTTGTCCAGTGCCAGCAAGTGGCCTGATCCTTCGCCGCCCAGCAGCCAGTTTCTTTTTTCGAGCTCTTCCAGCACGTAGCGGTCGCCCACCCGCGCGCGCACGAACTCCACGCCACGGGCTTTCAGCGCCACTTCAACCGCCATATTGGTCATCAGCGTGCCGACCACGCCCGGCACTTTTTCGCCCCGCGCCAGGCGCTCAGCGACCATCAGATACAGCACCTCGTCGCCGTTGAAAAGCCGGCCTTCGGCATCCACCAGTTGCAGCCGGTCGGCGTCGCCGTCTAGCGCCACACCGTAATCGCCGCCATTGGCCTTGACGGCCTTGATCAGGGCCTCGGGGTGGGTCGCACCGACCTCGTGGTTGATATTGATACCGTCGGGGGAGCAGCCGATGGCGATGACCTCGGCACCGAGTTCGTGGAACACTTCTGGCGCAATATGGTAGGCGGCGCCGTGCGCCGCATCGACCACGATCTTCATGCCCTTGAGCGTCAGATCGCTGGAAAAAGTACTTTTGCAAAACTCGATGTAGCGGCCAGCCGCATCATCAAGGCGACGTGTCTTGCCGAGGTTGGGCGAGTCGGCCCACACCGGAGGCTCCTCAAGCACGGTCTCGACTTCGAGCTCCCATGCGTCCGGCAGCTTGGCGCCCTGGGCGCTGAAAAACTTGATGCCGTTGTCGGGAAAGGCGTTGTGGCTGGCGCTGATCACCACGCCCAGACTGGCGCGCTGCGTGCGCGTGAGGTAGGCCACACCGGGCGTGGGCAACGGCCCGAGAAGTACCACGTCGACCCCGGCGGAATTAAAACCCGACTCCAGCGCGCTTTCGAGCATGTAGCCGGAGATACGCGTGTCCTTGCCGATCAGAACCGTCGGTCGCTCTTCGGTCCGTTTCAGCACACGGCCAACCGCATGCGCCAGGCGCAGCACAAAGTCGGGGGTGATGGGCGCCTGCCCCACCGTGCCGCGAATGCCGTCGGTGCCGAAGTATTTCCTGGTCATTGTGGTTTATCCCTTGAACGAATCGATTGTTATGTTTTCTTCACCGCAGGCGTCGATTTTAAGGGCGCCGTCTTATCAGGACGGCTGGGGCAGCGCTGCGGTCCAGATCTTCAATGCCTGCACGGTCTCACGCACGTCGTGCACACGCACAATGCGCGCACCGCGGTCCACGGCCAACACGGCAGCGGTGACGCTGGGCACCATGCGGTCCGTGATATCAAGCTTGGCCACGCTGGCCAGCGAGGTGCTGCTAACCGCCGCCAGCGAGGACTTGCGCGACCAGCCCGCCAGCAGGGGGTA
>NZ_JBDNGU010000072.1:0-9439 GCF_041689105.1 Polaromonas sp.
CCGTTGTGTCCAGGGTCTGATCAAGACAATGAAGGGCTTGCACTGTGGCTTTGGAAGATGGTTGACGCTTTTGCATGATGACCTCTTTCCTCACTAAATTGTGAGAGGGAGGTGATGCAAGTCATTCTGGCACGGGGGGCTTGGACCAAGGAGAACTCGGTCTCCGCGTTTCTGCGTTGGTCGTCATTCACGCACAGGTCTTCGACCGCCTGAGCTGGGACGCTGCCTTCGCGCATGGCCCGCAGCAAAAGAGAGCGGAGTCGGTCGCGCTTTTCCAAATTTTCAACGCGCAGCAAAGGAGCCGCGAAACTCGGAAGGAATGCTTCGAACTCTTCCCAATCGGCGGAGGAATCGATAGGCGCATGCTCCGAGATGGCGCCGTGGATCGCGATCGCCGGGAGGGCGAGAGAAGCGTCTCCAATCGGAGGGGCGCGTTCCACCTCCTCGACCCAACCTGAGAGATCGAACGGGGCGTCCAGCTCGTCCCATGCGTCTTCTGTCGTTGATTCCACATTCGGGAGCGACTGAATCGGCTCGTTGTGGATTAAGGCGCTATTTGCCGACGTAGGTTCTGTGTATTTCTGCGGAGCGATTGCTGGCGCAGGGGGTGGCGATGGCTCAAGGGCAAGCTCGATCACCTTGGCCGCTTCGGTGGCTCCTGCTGCTTTCGCCAGAGCCAGCGCGTCTCGCCCAGCGGCATCCACCAAGCGCGGGTCGGCGCTGCCATCCAGAAGAAGCTTGCAAATAACGGCCTTGTTTCGCGATGCCGCGATCATCAGCGGCGTGAGGCCCTTGTCGTCCCTGGAGTTGAGATTGTCGCCCCGGTCGATGTGCAGGCGTACCGAGCTCTCCACTCCGGTCAGCACCGCCATTTTGAGCAGGCGGTTGACGGAAGGCGAGATCGAAGCGTCCGTGAGAACCAACGCGAGCCCTAGAAGGGGAGTCCGACTGTCAATGGCGTGAAAATCCCGCAGCGCGGCTCTAACGAACCTCCATCGGTGGTCCTTTGTCGTCCTTTAGGCTGCTCGCTCCCATTCCCCATGGTGGCCACCTTCAATTTGTGTCAGCACGATTTTACAGGCGTAGGGGCCGATATCTACCCAATGGTCATAGACTTATGCACCAGGTTTTCATGGGCACAGATAAGGCACGACATGGGCACGCGTTTGGGCACAAAGCAAAACGCCCACATGAAGTGGGCGTTTGCTACCAGCCTTTACGGCTTGAGTGTTGGTTGCGCGGGCAAGATTTGAACTTACGACCTTTGGGTTATGAGCCCAACGAGCTACCAGGCTGCTCCACCGCGCGATATGTTCCTATTCTACTCTATTCTGCTTTTGCCATGTCGATAGTTTTGTCTTCAGTCACTTCCGGTCGATCTACGAGCTCGACCAACGCCATAGGTGCATTGTCCCCAACGCGAAAACCCATTTTCAGAATACGCGTGTATCCACCCGGACGAGCTTTGTAACGAGGACCAAGTTCGGCAAACAGCTTGACGACCATGTCGCGATCACGCAGACGATCAAAGGCCAATCGCTTGTTCGCAAGTGTTGGCTCTTTTGCCAGAGTAATCATGGGTTCCACCACGCGGCGCAGCTCTTTGGCCTTGGGCAGGGTTGTTTTAATCACTTCATGCTGAATCAGGGAATTCATCATATTGCGAAGCATGGCCAGCCGATGAGAGCTGGTCCGATTGAGTTTACGAAGTCCGTGTCCGTGTCGCATTGTGCTTTCCTTTCATTTCTATTTCAGGCAGCCGTATCAGGTACTGCCCGCGCACTGCGCCTCTTCGTGAGGCGTTTTCAAATTACCGCTTGTCCAAGCCTGCTGGTGGCCAGCTTTCGAGCCGCATGCCCAATGTCAGGCCGCGGGATGCCAGAACTTCCTTGATCTCATTCAATGATTTACGTCCAAGATTAGGGGTCTTGAGAAGCTCGTTCTCGGTACGCTGAATCAGGTCGCCAATGTAATAGATGTTTTCTGCCTTCAGGCAATTGGCGGAGCGAACCGTCAGTTCAAGCTCGTCCACTGGACGCAACAAAATAGGATCAAACTGCTGGGAGCTGCGTTGAACCGGCGCGTCGAACGCAGCCAGCTCATTGCCCTCAAGCTGCGCAAACACCGCAAGTTGTTCAACCAGAATCTTGGCCGAAGCGCGAACGGCGTCTTCCGCAGTAACAGCACCATTGGTCTCGATTTCAAGAACCAGCTTATCCAGGTCCGTACGCTGCTCAACGCGTGCGCTTTCGACCGTGTAGCTCACACGCTTGACCGGCGAAAAAGATGCATCAAGAACAATACGACCAATTGATTTTGTCGACTCATCCCCGTAGCGGCGCATGGTGCCAGGAACGTAACCCCGTCCGTTCTCAACCTTGATCTGCATATCGATTTTGCCGCCATGCGACAAATTGACGATCACGTGCTCAGGATTGATGATTTCCACATCATGCGGTGTCTGAATGTCGGCAGCAGTAACCGGACCTTCACCGTCTTTGCGCAGGCTCAACGTAACTTCATCACGATTGTGGAGTTTGAAGACCACACCCTTGAGGTTCAGCAGAATGTTCACGACATCTTCCTGCACACCATCAATCGAGGAATACTCATGCAACACACCAGCGATGGTGACTTCGGTCGCGGCATGCCCAACCATCGATGACAGCAAAACGCGACGCAGCGCATTGCCCAGTGTGTGACCATAGCCTCGCTCAAACGGCTCCAGCGTGACCTTTGCGCGATTTGCAGCAAGTTGTTCGACGTTGATTGTTTTTGGTTTAAGTAAATTTGTTTGCATGCATTCTTCCTCTCAATACCCTCGGCTCGTTACACCGATAAGGCCGGGTGAAGCGACCCTACGTTTGCAGTGCCCCGTAAACGCAGGAACGAAAATTAACGGGAATAAAGCTCGACAATCAACGACTCGTTGACGTCAGCGGCAAATTCATCGCGATCAGGCACCTTCTTGAAAATGCCTTCGCCTTTGTCAATGCTGACATCAACCCAAGCGGGCAGGCCAACCTGTTGGGCCAGCTGAAGTGCTTCCGTTACCCGCGTCTGCTTCTTGGACTTATCGCGCACGGCGATCACGTCACCGGTCTTGACCATGTAAGAAGGAATATTCACCGAACCACCATTGACCACGATCGCTTTGTGCGAAACTAGCTGGCGCGCTTCAGCACGTGTTGAGCCAAAGCCCATGCGGTAGACAACGTTATCAAGACGCGACTCAAGGATAAAAAGCAGATTGGCACCGGTGTTGCCCTTGCGACGATCTGCCTCTTCGAAGTAGCGCCGGAATTGCTTTTCAAGTACACCGTACATGCGCTTGACTTTTTGCTTCTCGCGAAGCTGAAGACCAAAATCGGAAGTTCGCATCCCGGAAGTCCGGCCGTGCTGGCCAGGTTTCGAGTCAAACTTTGCCTTGTCGCCAATCGCCCGGCGAGCGCTTTTCAGAAAAAGGTCTGTACCTTCACGACGGGATAGTTTGGCCTTGGGGCCTAGATAACGTGCCACTTGAATTCCTTATGTCATCTGCTGCAATAGATTGCAGGAGCCTTCGGTGTAAACCTAACGGCGGTGGGCTTGATAAAAGAGTCTACCGGGAAGTGTTGCCACGCATGCGACTGCGAGGCTACGCTCTCCCGGGCAACTCAACTTAAATACGGCGACGCTTTTGTGGGCGGCAGCCGTTGTGAGGAACTGGCGTCACATCAGCAATCGAATTGATTCGAATACCGAGCGCGGCAAGCGCCCTGACCGATGATTCGCGGCCAGGACCCGGCCCCTTGATCTCAACATCAAGATTCTTGATGCCTTGCTCAATAGCGGCGCGGCCGGCAACCTCCGAAGCAACCTGCGCTGCAAAAGGTGTCGATTTTCGCGAACCTTTGAAGCCTTGACCGCCCGACGAAGCCCACGACAAGGCATTGCCCTGACGATCCGTGATCGTGATGATGGTGTTGTTAAAGGACGCGTGAACGTGGGCGACACCGTCGGCAACGTTCTTACGTACTTTCTTGCGAACGCGTTGTGCTGCGTTACTGCTGGGGGCTTTTGCCATAACTACCTCTTACTCGATTATTTCTTCAGGGACGCCGCGGCCTTGCGCGGACCCTTGCGGGTACGTGCGTTGGTCCGCGTACGCTGCCCGCGCATGGGCAAACCACGACGATGACGGAAACCACGGTAGCAGCCAATGTCCATCAGGCGCTTGATGTTCATCGTGGTCTCACGGCGCAAATCACCCTCAATGGTGAACTGCGCGATCTGATCACGAATTTTTTCCAGGTCCCCGTCTGTGAGATCTTTGACTTTTTTGGAATACGCAATCTCACATGCCTCGCAAATTTTGCGAGCACGAGTGCGGCCGATGCCGAAAATAGCAGTCAAGCCGATTTCGGCATGCTGCTGCGGGGGAATATTGATACCAGCGATACGAGCCATATGCGTCCTCTAAAACTCTTGAAAATCAGCCTTGGCGCTGCTTATGGCGTGGATCCGTGCAAATCACACGGACAACACCCTTGCGACGGATGATTTTACAGTTGCGGCAAATTTTCTTAACCGAAGCTGAAACTCTCATTTCTTTCTCCTAAACTTCTGAACTGCGCTTATTTAGCGCGAAACACAATACGTGCCCGGGACAAATCGTAGGGCGTTAACTCAACCGTTACCTTGTCACCAGGAAGAATGCGAATGTAGTGCATGCGCATCTTTCCTGAAATATGACCCAGAACAACATGTCCGTTTTCCAGCTTCACGCGAAACGTCGCGTTGGGCAAGTTCTCCACAACCTCACCCTGCATCTGGATGACATCATCTTTCGACATGTATCAACCACCAGGTGACGTCTTGAAATTTGCTTTCTTCAACAGCGACTCATACTGCTGAGACATCATGTAGTTCTGCACTTGCGCCATGAAATCCATAGTCACAACAACAATAATCAGCAAGGAAGTACCGCCGAAATAAAACGGGACGTTGTACTTCAAAATCAAAAACTCCGGCAACAGGCACACAAAAGTGATGTAAATCGCACCGGCCAATGTCAGACGCACCAAAATCTTGTCGATATAGCGTGCCGTCTGATCACCCGGGCGGATGCCGGGAATAAACGCGCCGCTTTTCTTCAAGTTGTCCGCAGTCTCCCGACTGTTGAAAACCAGCGCTGTGTAGAAGAAACAGAAAAATATGATGGCACTGGCGTACAGCAATACATAAATCGGCTGGCCGGGCGTCAAAGTACCCGCTATGTCCCTGAGCCAACGCATCCCCTCGCCGGCACTGAACCAGCCCACAACGGTTGCAGGCAGCAAAATAATGGACGAAGCAAATATGGGAGGGATAACACCGGCCATGTTCAGTTTCAGCGGCAGGTGAGACGACTGCCCACCATAGACCTTGTTACCCACTTGGCGCCTGGCGTAGTTCACCAGAATCTTCCGCTGCCCCCGCTCCACAAACACCACAAAGTAAGTTACCAAGGCAACCACGACAATGATCGCGATGGCCACAAGGATGCTCATGGCTCCGGTACGCACCAGTTCAAGCAGGCCACCCAAGGCGCTTGGCAAGCCCGCCGCAATACCCGCAAAAATGATAATCGAAATGCCGTTTCCCAGGCCACGCTCAGTGATCTGCTCACCGAGCCACATCAGAAACATCGTACCCGCAGTCAAGCTGACCACCGCAGTCATCCGGAAGCCAAATCCAGGTGCAAGCACCAGGCCCGGCGAGCTCTCCAGCGCAATTGCAATACCCATGGACTGAAACAGCGCCAAGCCCAACGTTCCATAGCGGGTGTACTGTGTAATCTTGCGCCGCCCGGTTTCACCCTCTTTTTTCAGCTGCTCAAATGTCGGAACGACATAGGTCAGCAGTTGCATGATGATGGACGCCGAGATGTAGGGCATGATGCCCAGCGCGAATACAGTGAACCTCGAAAGCGCACCGCCCGAGAACATATTGAACAAGCTCAATATGCCACCCTGCTGCCCCTGAAAAAGCTGCTGCAATTGCCCCGGATCAATGCCGGGTACAGGAATATGTGCGCCCACCCGATAAACCACCAACGCAAGCAGCAGGAATACAAGCCGGTTGCGCAAGTCACCGAACTTGCCGGTTTTCGCAATTTGTGCGGAGGTGGTCGCCACTGATCGTTATCCGTCTGGTTTTCTTATGCGAGCATGCCGCCAGCAGCTTCAATGGCAGCTTTTGCGCCCGCAGTGGCGCCAATGCCATTGAGTTTCACGGCCTTTGTCAAGGCACCCGACTTGATGACTTTGACATTTTTTGCAATTTGGCCAACCAAGCCGGCAGCTTTTAGCGCCAGCAAGTCAACCTCGGCCAGACCCAGCTGCTCAAGCGCAGTCAAGGTCACTTCTGCATTGAACTTGAGGGACTGCGACTTGAAGCCGCGTTTTGGCAGGCGACGCTGCAAAGGCATTTGTCCACCCTCAAAGCCCACCTTGTGATAACCGCCAGCACGGGACTTTTGACCCTTGTGGCCGCGCCCTGCCGTTTTGCCCAGGCCCGAACCGATGCCGCGACCGACACGACGCTTCGCGTGCTTAGCGCCCTCAGCCGGCTTGATTCCGTTTAATTCCATCATAAGCTCCGCTTACAGCACCTTGACCAGGTAGCTGATCTTGTTGATCATGCCGCGAACAGCAGGCGTATCCTGCAGCTCGCTCTTGCTGTTGACACCACGAAGGCCCAGACCACGCACTGTGGCGCGATGGGATTCCTTGGTGCCAATCGGGCTGCGAACCAGGGTTACAGTGAGTTTTTTCTCTGTCGTCATTGGGTACCGCCTTAGCCGAAGATCTCTTCGACTGATTTGCCACGCTTGGCCGCGATGTCCGAAGCTGTTGTGGAGTTATTCAGCGCGTCCATCGTTGCACGCACCATGTTGTAGGGGTTGCTGGAACCATGGCTTTTCGCCACGATGTCAGTGATACCCATCACCTCAAACACAGCACGCATGGGGCCGCCCGCAATGATGCCGGTACCTTTGGCTGCCGGCATCATCATGACGCTGGCCGCACCCCAGTGGCCAAACACGTTGTGATGAATGGTGCCGTTTTTCAGCGAAACCTTGGTCATGTTGCGGCGTGCTTCTTCCATGGCCTTTTGCACCGCAGCCGGCACTTCTTTCGACTTGCCCTTGCCCATGCCTACGCGACCATCGCCGTCGCCAACCACGGTCAGCGCAGCAAAGCCGAGAATACGGCCGCCTTTAACAACTTTGGTCACGCGGTTGACCGCGATCATCTTTTCCTTCAGACCATCGTCTGGAGCGTCATTGTTCGATTTTGCTTGAAACTTAGCCATACTTAATTCCAGTCTGCTTAGAACTGCAAGCCAGCTTCGCGAGCCGCCTCAGCCAGCGCTTTAACGCGGCCGTGGTACGCAAAGCCAGCGCGGTCAAACGCTACTTTTTCCACACCTGCTGCTTTTGCCTTTTCGGCAATTCGCTTGCCAATGGCCTGCGCAGCAGCAACGTTTGCACCCTTGCCAGAAGCGCCGAGCTCCTTGCGGATTTCGACCTCTGCAGTCGAAGCGGATGCCAGGATTTTGGCGCCATCGCCAGAAATGACAGTCGCGTAAATATGCAGATTGGTCCGATTGACAGTCAGGCGGGCAACGCCTTGCGTGGCAATGCGAATGCGAGTCTGACGTGAACGACGAAGGCGCTGCTCTTTTTTGGTCAACATGGTGCAGCTCCTTATTTCTTCTTGGTTTCTTTGATCGTGATCTTCTCATCCGCATAACGGATGCCCTTGCCCTTGTAGGGCTCGGGAGGACGAACAGCACGAACCTCAGCGGCAATCTGGCCAACGCGCTGACGGTCGGACCCCTTGATCACCACTTCCGTGGGGGTCGGGGTCGTCACAGTGATGCCCGCAGGCATGTCCATGATGACAGGGTGCGAATACCCAACCGTCAGATTCAACTTGACGCCTTGGGCCTGCGCCTTGAAACCGACTCCCACCAAGCTCAACTTCTTCTCAAAGCCCTTGGTGACGCCGGTAACCATGTTGTTGACAAGCTGACGCATGGTGCCGCTCATGGCATTGGCCTCACGCGAATCATTGGCCGGTACAAACGTCAGCTGGCCGGCATCACTCTTGATGGTTACCAGGGCGTTCTGCGTCAGCGCCAGCGTGCCAAGGCTACCCTTGACATTGATCTGGTCGTTTTTCATCACCACGTCCACACCCTGAGGCACGACGACTGGCATTTTTGCTACACGAGACATTTCAATTACTCCTCGATGCCGCCGTTAAGCCACGTAACAAAGCACTTCACCACCGATACCGGTAGCGCGCGCCTTGCGATCAGTCATCACACCTTGGGGCGTGGTGACAATGGCAACACCCAGGCCATTCATGACCTGGGGAATGGCGCCGTGGCCTTTGTAGACGCGAAGACCGGGGCGGCTGACGCGCTCAATGCGCTCAATCACCGGGCGTCCTGCGTAATACTTCAGGGCGATTTCCAACTGGGGCTTGCCGTCGTCGGTCTTGACGGAGAAGCCATCAATGTAGCCCTCATCCTTCAGCACCTGCGCGATGGCAACTTTGACTTTTGACGACGGCACCAACACAACGGCTTTTTCAACCATTTGTGCATTGCGGATACGCGTCAGCATGTCGGCAATAGGATCACTCATGCTCATTTGTAGTTCTCCTATGCTTACCAGCTTGCCTTGGTGATACCAGGGATATCACCAGCAAAAGCCAACTCGCGGATCTTGGCGCGAGCCAGGCCGAATTGACGGAATGTGCCACGCGGACGCCCCGTGATCGCACAGCGGTTGCGCTGGCGGGTAGGGTTCGCATTGCGGGGCAGCTTTTGCAACTCCAGACGGGCCAGGGCGCGCTCTTCATCGGAGCGCTTGGCGTCGTTGGACGTTGCTTTGAGTTCTGCGTATTTCTTGGCAAACTTGGCAGCGAGTTTTTCGCGCTTCAGTTCACGTTGCAATAAAGCCTGTTTTGCCATGCCCGCCTCAGTTCTTGAACGGAAAACGAAAGCCGGTGAGGAGCGCCTTGCACTCTTCGTCGGTCTTAGCCGTGGTGGTGATGCTGATATTGAGACCACGCAAGGCATCTACCTTGTCGTATTCAATTTCAGGGAAAATAATCTGCTCTTTCACGCCGATGTTGTAATTGCCACGGCCATCAAAAGCGCGGCCGGAGATGCCGCGGAAGTCACGGACGCGGGGCAGCGCCACAGTCACGAAGCGATCCAGGAATTCATACATCTTGACGCCGCGCAGGGTCACCATGCAGCCGATGGGCAGGTCTTCGCGGATCTTGAAACCGGCGATAGCCTTCTTGGCCTTGGTGACAACAGGCTTCTGGCCGGCGATCTTGGTCATGTCGCCAACGGCGTTGTCCATGACCTTTTTGTCGGCAACCGCCTCGCTCAC
>NZ_JBDNGU010000073.1:0-64828 GCF_041689105.1 Polaromonas sp.
CAGCGCCTCTTCAATGGTTTCGGCGAACTTGATCGGCAAGGCGGTCTCCAGCACCACCATGGGCACGCCGGCTTGCAGGTGCGCGCGCGCGACCTTGAGACCGTCGGCGGTGTGGGTGTCGATCATGGTGCCGAAACGCTGGAAGGTGTCGCGCAGGGTGTGCAGGCGGTCGGCGTGGGTGCTTTTACCGCTGGCGAAACCATAATGCCTGGCCGCTGACTGGAAGACCGGGTCGGCGCTCAGGTCGAAACGCCCGTTCTTTGTCAACTGCGCACCAAACAGGTCGGCGACGCGGGTCGCGTCGCGGCCCAGCAGGTCGAACACAAAACGCTCGAAGTTGGAGGCTTTGGAAATATCCATCGACGGGCTGGAGGTTTCGTGGGTGTCCGCGCTGGCCCGCACGCGGTAGACACCGGTGCGGAAAAATTCGTCGAGCACATCGTTCTCGTTGGTCGCGACCACAAGCTTGTCGATGGGCAGGCCCATCATGCGCGCCACATGGCCGGCGCAGACATTGCCGAAGTTGCCCGAGGGCACGGCGAAGCTGACCCTGGGGATCGGGGAGCCCTCACCCCTGCCCTCTCCCAGGGGGCGAGGGAGCAAAGGGGAAGTACCGGGGCTTGTCCCCTCTCCTTCCGGGAGAGGGTTAGGGTGAGGGTCAGTCGCCTGGAAGTAACCTGCAAAGTAGTAAACCACCTGCGCCATCAGCCTGGCCCAGTTGATCGAGTTGACGGTGCCTATGCGGTACTTGCGCTTGAAGTCCAGGTCGTTGGACACCGCCTTGACGATGTCCTGGCAATCGTCGAACACGCCTTCGAGCGCGAGGTTGTGGATATTGGCATCCTGCAGGCTGAACATCTGCGCCTGCTGGAAAGGGCTCATGCGGCCCTGCGGCGAGGTCATGAAGACACGCACGCCCTTTTTACCGCGCAGCGCGTATTCGGCCGCGCTACCGGTGTCGCCGCTGGTGGCACCCAGGATGTTGAGCTCTTCGCAACGGCGCGCCAGTTCGTACTCGAACAGGTTGCCGAGCAACTGCATCGCCATGTCCTTGAAGGCCAGGGTCGGGCCGTTGGACAGGGCTTCGAGGTAGAGGCCGTCTTCCAGCTTGCGCAGTGGAACAATCTCGGCCGAACCGAAAACTTCCTCGGTATAGGTTTTTTCGCAAATCGCCTTTAGGTCGGCCGGCGGAATGTCGTCGATGTACAGCGACAGCACCTCAAATGCCAGGCTGGCATACGGCAACTTGCGCCACTTTTCAAGCGTCGCGGCATCGACCTGCGGATAGGTCTCGGGCAGATACAGGCCACCGTCGGGTGCCAGGCCTTCGAGCAGAATTTCGCAGAAACGTTTGCGATCCGCGTGGCCGCGCGTCGAAAGATAAAGCATCAGGCCAACTCCTCCTTGCGGATGCGCGTGATCGGCGACAACACGGTAGGCAGGGCCTGCATCTGCGCCAGGGCGCCGTTCATCTTCGCCTCCACGCAGTCGTGCGTCAGGATGATCAGGTCAGTGTGGGTCGAGCCTTCGCCGCCCACCTCATCAGCCTCGCGCTGCAGCATGGCGTCGATGCTGATGCCGGCGTCAGCCAGGATGCCGGTCACTTTGGCCAGCACGCCAGCCTGGTCGGCCACGTTCAGGCGCAAGTAATAACTGGTGACCACCTCGCTCATGGCCAGCACGGGCATGTCGCTCATGGACTGCGGCTGGAAAGCCAGGTGCGGCACACGCTGCGCGACATCGGCACCGTGCAGGCGGGTGATGTCCACCAGGTCGGCGATCACCGCGCTGGCGGTGGGCTCACTGCCCGCGCCCTTGCCGTAGTAAAGCGTGGTGCCCACGGCATCGGCCTGCACCACCACGGCGTTCATCGCGCCCTCGACATTGGCGATCAGGCGTTTGGCTGGCACCAGGCTGGGGTGCACGCGCAGCTCGATGCCCTTGGCAGTTTTTTTGGTGATGCCCAGCAGTTTGATGCGGTAGCCGAGCTGCTCGGCGTAACGGATGTCCTGCGCGCCCAGCTTGGTGATGCCCTCGACATAGGCCTTGTCGAACTGCACCGGGATGCCAAAGGCAATCGCCGACATCAGCGTGGCCTTGTGCGCGGCGTCTACGCCTTCGATGTCGAAGGTCGGGTCAGCCTCGGCGTAACCCAGGCGCTGCGCTTCTTTCAGCACCACGTCAAAGTCCAGGCCCTTGTCGCGCATCTCGCTCAGGATGAAATTGGTCGTGCCGTTGATGATGCCGGCGATCCACTGGATGCGGTTGGCGGTCAGGCCTTCGCGCAGCGCCTTGATGATGGGGATGCCGCCGGCGACTGCGGCTTCAAACGCCACCATCACACCCTTGCGGTGCGCCGCTGCAAAAATCTCGGTGCCATGCACAGCCAGCAGGGCCTTGTTGGCGGTGACCACGTGTTTGCCGGCTTCAATCGCTTCCATCACCAGCTGTCTGGCAATGCCGTAGCCGCCTATCAACTCGATCACGATGTCGATCTCGGGGTTGGCGATGATCTTGCGCGCATCGGCCACCACCTCAACGCCCTCGCCGGCAGCAGCCTGCGCGCGCGCGGTGTCCAGGTCGGCCACCATGGCGATCTCGATGCTGCGGCCGGCGCGGCGAAAAATTTCTTCCTGGTTGCGCTTCAAAACGGTGAACACACCGCTGCCCACAGTGCCCATGCCCAGAAGGCCTACCTTGATCGGTTTCATAGATGTCGATGTTATGTTGTCTTGCTGTCTTGCAGCTGGAAAAAATTCGGCGAAGGTCGGCTGGAATTATCAGGCGGTCGGCTTGCGCCGGGTTTCGAGAAATTTGGCGATGCGGCCAATCGCCTCACGCAGATCTTCCTCATGCGGAAGGAAGACGATTCGAAAGTGGTCCGGCGCCGCCCAGTTGAAGCCGGTGCCCTGCACCAGCATGACCTTGGTCTCCTTGAGCAGTTCCAGAAAAAACTGCCGGTCGTCAGTGATCGGGTAGACCTGCGGGTCCAGCCTGGGAAACATGTAAAGCGCCGCACTCGGCCTGACGCAGCTCACGCCCGGAATCGCCGTGATCAGCTCGTAGGCCAGGTCGCGCTGACGGCGCAGGCGGCCGCCCTCGCCGGTCAGGTCATTGATGCTCTGGTAGCCGCCCAGCGCGGTCTGGATCGCCCACTGGCCCGGTACGTTGGAGCACAGCTTCATGTTGGCCAGCATGTTCAGGCCTTCGATGTAGTCCTGTGCCTGCTTCTTGGGGCCGGACACCACCAGCCAGCCTGCGCGGTAGCCGCAGGAGCGGTAACTTTTGGACAGCGAGTTGAAGGTCAGCGTCAGCACGTCGGTGGACAGGCTGGCCATCGCTGTGTGTTTCACGCCGTCGTACAGCACCTTGTCGTAGACCTCGTCGGCCAGCAGCACCAGGCCATGTTCGCGCGCAATCGCAACGATGCCCTTGAGCAGGTCGTCGGAATACAGCGCGCCTGTCGGGTTGTTCGGGTTGATGACCACGATGCCCTTGGTTCTGGGCGTGATCTTGGCGCGAATGTCGTCCAGGTTGGGCATCCAGCCGTTGTCTTCGTCGCACAGGTAATGCACCGGCGTTCCGCCCGACAGGCTGGTGCTGGCGGTCCACAGCGGGTAGTCCGGGGCCGGCAGCAGCAGCTCGTCACCGTTGTCGAGCAGCGCGTTGGTGGCCATGGCAATCAGTTCGCTGGCGCCATTGCCGAGGTAAATATCGTCGAGCACCACACCTTTGATGCCCTGCTTCTGCGTCTCGTGCATCACCGCCTTGCGCGCCGCAAAAATGCCCTTGCTGTCCGAGTAACCCGCCGAGGCCGGCAGGTTGCGGATCATGTCCTGCTGGACTTCCTCGGGCGCGTCAAATCCGAAGGCCGCAAGATTGCCCAGGTTGAGCTTGATGAGTTTTTGCCCCTCTTCCTCCATCTGCTTGGCGGCGTCCATGATCGGGCCGCGGATGTCATACAGCACATTGGCCAACTTGGCGGATTTATTGATCGGTTTCATGAAACTTTCAGGAATTGAAGGCCACGGCCACACCGTCTGCGGGGCGGACAACCCCACCGGCTACCGGCATGAAGCACGGTGCAGCACCTGGAAATTCGGGCGGAATCTATAATTTGACCACATAAACCCCTGATTTTCCCGGCATGCCGCCGCCCCTTCCCCTCCAGAACTCCGCATGAAACTGCAACCCGACCAGCTCGACGTTCAATCCATCCTTGGTTATGGCCCCGGCTGGATTGGCCTGGGCAGCAAGGGCGTGGCCGAAAAAATCGAGCACAGCATCGTGATCGGCTCCCGCGGAGAAAAGTTTGACTGGGCCTGCAGCCGTTTTGAAGACCTCACCGAAGAACACTTTTCTCGCTTGGTCGCGACCCGTCCCGAACTGGTGATTTTTGGTAGCGGCACGCGCCTGCGCTTCCCGCCGCCAGCGTTTTTGCGCAGCCTGATGGTGGCCCGCATTGGCGTGGAAACCATGGACACCATCGCGGCCTGCCGCACCTACAACATCCTCGCCGGCGAAGGGCGAATCGTGCTGGCTGCGCTGCTGATGGAGACCGCCGGGGACCCCGTGAAGTGACGCTTGGGCTTTCAGAGTAAAATCTAGGGTTGCGTTTGGTGCAAAGTCCGTCTGGCTTACCAAGTCAGGCGCGGCGTTGCCACCAGAGCCAACGGCTAATTACAACTACTTTCGTCAGGGTCCAAGCAGTATGGCAGTCGTCGTCAATAAACTACTCCCCGAATTTGAAGCCAACGCCACCAGTGGCATCAAGGTCTCCAACCAAACCCATCTGGGCCACGTGGTTGTCCTGTATTTTTACCCCAAGGACAACACGCCCGGCTGCACCACCGAAGCCATGCAGTTCCGCGACCGTTATAAAGACTTTGTCAAGGCCGGCGCCACCGTGTTTGGCGTCTCGCGCGACAACATGAAATCACACGACGAGTTCAAGGCCAAACTTGAGCTGCCCTTCGAGCTGATCGCCGATACCGAAGAAAAAATGTGCCATATGTTCGGCGTGGTCAAAAACAAGATCATGTACGGCAAAAAGGTCAAAGGCATCGAGCGCAGCACCTTCCTGGTCGGCGCTGACGGCCAGCTCAAGGAAGAATGGCGCGGCCTGAAAGTGCCAGGGCACGTGGACGACGTGCTCAAGGCCGTCAAGGCGCTGAAAAAGACTGCTTGAGGCGGCATCACAGCCTCATTCCGCACCCCTCGGGCCAGTCATCGGAGTCGTGTATAGTAACTTCATGCTGTTGACCCTAGCGACTGCGCCCACCGAAAAAGCCGCCCTGGCCTCCAGGCGGCTTTTTCGCTTTTTGAACCCTTATTTTGTGAGCCCAAAGCACCATGCCCCTGCCCCCCGCCCCGACCAAACGTGCCGCTTTGCTCTCGACCGAGGCCTTCGACGCCCCGGCCCGGTCGCCGTCCAAGGCAGCACGAAAACCGGAACAGACCGAGCCGGCCCGCAAACAGCCGGCGCTTGAACTGTTTGACAGCCGCTCGGCTGGCGGCGACGCAGAACACCCCGTGGCCTACCAGGCCAAAGAGCACACCCGCGCCGGCGCCGCAGGCAGCTATCACAAGGACAGCGCTCAGCCGGCTCGGCCACAAGCTGTGCCTAAAACCAAAAAGCCCAAACACACGGGCCCGACCAAGCTGTTTGTGCTGGACACCAATGTGCTGATGCACGACCCGATGTGCCTGTTCCGCTTTGAGGAACACGACATCTTTTTGCCCATGATCGTTCTCGAAGAGCTTGACGGCCACAAAAAAGGCATGACTGAAGTCGCGCGCAATGCCCGCCAGACCAGCCGCACGCTGGACGCGCTGGCCGGTACCAGCGGTGCCGACATCGCCAAGGGCCTGAAGCTGGACACCACCGGCCACCGCGAAGCCGGCGGCTGCCTGTTTTTCCAGACCAGGGTGCTGGATTACTCGCTGCCCATGAGCCTGCCTCAGGGCAAAGCGGACAACCAGATCCTGGGCGTGGTCGAAGCGCTGCGCAAGGAGTACGCGCCACGTGAAGTGGTGCTGGTGTCCAAGGACATCAACATGCGCGTCAAGGCCCGCGCCCTGGGCCTGGCCACCGACGACTACCAGAACGACAAGACACTCGAAGACGGTGACCTGCTCTACGCCGGATCGCTGGCCCTGCCGACCGACTTCTGGACGCGCCAGAGCAAGACCATCGAAAGCTGGCAACAAGGCAGCCACACCTTCTACCGCATCACCGGCCCGATCGTCGGCAGCCTGCTGATCAACCAGTTTGTGTTTTTTGAGGCACCCGGTGAGCCACCGCTGTACGCCAGAGTCACCGAGATCCGTGCCAAGACGGCGGTGCTCAAGACGCTGAAGGACTACACCCACCTCAAGAATGCGGTCTGGGGCATCACCACCCGCAACCGCGAGCAGAACTTCGCGATGAACCTGCTGATGGACCCCGAAGTGGACTTTGTGACGCTGGCCGGCACGGCAGGCACCGGAAAGACGCTGATGGCCCTGGCCAGCGGCCTGACGCAGGTGCTGGACGACCGCCGCTACACCGAGATCATCATGACCCGCGCGACAGTCAGCGTTGGTGAAGATATCGGCTTTTTGCCAGGTACCGAAGAGGAAAAAATGGGCCCATGGATGGGCGCACTCGACGACAACCTGGAAGTGCTGGGCAAAAACGACAGTGGCTCCGGCGAATGGGGGCGCGCCGCCACCAACGAGCTGATCCGCTCACGCATCAAGGTCAAGAGCATGAACTTCATGCGCGGCCGCACCTTTCTGAACAAATACGTGATCATCGATGAGGCGCAAAACCTGACGCCAAAGCAGATGAAAACACTGATCACACGGGCCGGTCCCGGCACCAAGATCATCTGCATGGGCAACCTCGCACAGATCGACACGCCCTACCTGACCGAAGGCTCATCCGGCATGACCTACGCCGTGGACCGCTTCAAGGGCTGGCCCCACGGCGGGCACATCACCCTGGCGCGGGGTGAGCGGTCGCGGTTGGCGGATTTTGCCAGCGAGGTGCTTTGACCGGACTCGAGGGCGTGCCGCCAGACAAGCAGGGTGCTTCGGCGCGGGACCTGGCGCTGTTGCGGCAGGCCATCGCACTGTCGGCAGAATCCCGTGCCAGGGGATGCCACCCCTTCGCCGCGCTGGTGGCCGACGAGAACGGCCACGTCATCGCCACTGCCGGCAACAATTCGATGCCGCCGCAGGGCGATCCGACCCAGCACGCCGAGCTGGCCGCCGCAGCGTTGGCCGCCCGCGTACTCACGCCGGAGCAATTGGCCACATGCACGCTGTACACCAGCGCAGAGCCCTGCTGCATGTGCGCCGGCGCGATCTACTGGTGCAACATCGGCCGCGTCGTCTACGGCCTGTCCGAAGACAAGCTGCTCGAACTGACTGGCGCCCATCCCGAAAACCCCACCCTGTCCCTGCCCTGCAGGCAAGTCTTCGAAACCGGCCAACGGCCTGTCGAGGTGCTGGGCCCGTTGCTTGAGGACGAAGCCGCCCAGCCGCATCAGGGCTTCTGGACCACGAACGATTCATGCCACGGCTAGTGCCGCCGCTTTTTCATCAGTTTCACCCGTCCCTTGGGCAACAGGCCCAGAGCCGCACGGGCCAGCGCATCCGCCTCGCCATTGCGATGCCGCGGTATCCAGTGCAGCGTCACGCGGGGAAAAGTCGCCAGCAAGGTGGCCGTCTCATCGTACAGCATGGCCAGCCGCAGCACGGGCGGTGCGCCAACAGCGCCCAGTTGCGCAATCAGCAAACTACTGTCGCTGTAGATCTGTAAAGCAATGGCACCACGCGCCTGCACATCGCGCAGTGCCAGCATCAGCGCCCTCGCCTCCGCCTCGTTGTTGCAGCCTCGGGCATCTGTTGCCATCGACAGCAGGTGCTGCGTGCCGTCCGGCGCGACGAGGACCGCGCCCAGCCCCATTCGACCGGGATTGGGCACCGCGCTGCCGTCGCAGTGGATGGTCCAGGATTGAGCCATGGGCGGAGCTGGCTTGTGCATCGCGCTACTCCTGTCTTCCGACCACCCGGGCCGCCGTATCACCTTGCAAAATCCTGCCTCCTGAATCAGGGAATCGCCCGGAGAAGTGTTGCTGTCCTGCGGATTGGGAGAAAAGGGGATGACGCCCCACCGCCCGAATGGCCCCGCACGTCTTGTCGTTCGCAGCATCGGGGGTCCCCCCTGTCCCCATACACCCGTCCACCTGTATCCGGTCCATACACCGAACAAAAGAAAGCCCGCAGAAGCGGGCTTTCAAGCAAATCGGTGTGCCCTGCATCAACCCATGTGCAAACCACCATTGAGCGAGAAGTCCGCGCCCGTGGCGTAACCGCCTTCGTCCGACGCGATCCACGAAATGATGGAGGCGATTTCTTCCGGGGTGCCGAGGCGTTTGGCGGGCACGCCGGCGACGATTTTCTCCAGCACGTCGGGGCGGATGGCCTTGACCATGTCGGTGCCGATGTAGCCCGGGCTCACGGTGTTGACGGTCACGCCTTTGGCTGCCACCTCTTGCGCCAGCGCCATGGTAAAGCCGTGCAGGCCGGCCTTGGCCGTGGAGTAGTTGACCTGGCCGAACTGGCCCTTCTGGCCGTTGACCGAGGAGATGTTGACGATGCGCCCGTAGCCGCCTTCGATCATGCCTTCGATCACCTGTTTGGTGACGTTGAACATGCTGTCGAGGTTGGTGGAGATAACGGCGTCCCAGTCGGCCTTGCTCATCTTGCGAAACTGGCTGTCGCGTGTGATGCCGGCGTTGTTGACCAGCACACTGACCGGGCCGTGATCGGCCTTGACCTTGTCGAAGGCACCCACGGTGGAGTCCCAGTCGCCGACATTGCCGACGGAGGCGTAGAAGGTGTAGCCCAGTGCCTTCTGCTCGTCCAGCCATTTGGTGAAGTCACGCGTTGGGCCGCAGCCGGCCACGACGGTGAAGCCGTCCTTGTGCAGGCGCTGGCAAATGGCGGTTCCGATGCCGCCCATGCCGCCAGTTACGTAAGCTACGCGTTTCACCATGTCTTGCTCCTTGATTTATTGATTCTGAAAGCCGTTGAAAAGAGAATCTGATGACCTCACCGGTGGCTGCAAATTGCTATCAAATAAATAGCTGGTTGCGCTCACCCGGCAAGGGCCACAAGCTGTTTTAACCCATATTTATCGTTCCAGTGTGAGGGCAACCCCCATGCCGCCACCGATACACAGGCTGGCGATGCCTTTTTTGGCATCACGGCGCACCATCTCGTGGATCAGCGTCACCAGGATACGGCATCCGGACGCACCAATCGGGTGCCCAATCGCGATGGCGCCGCCGTTGACGTTGACCTTGCTGGTGTCCCAGCCCATTTCCTTGTTGACGGCGCAGGCCTGCGCGGCAAAGGCTTCGTTGATCTCCAGCAGGTCCAGGTCCTGCGCCTTCCAGCCGGCACGCTGCAAGGCCTTGGTCGATGCAGACACCGGCCCCATACCCATCATGGCCGGGTCCAGTCCACTGGTGGCATAGCTGGCGATGCGGGCCAGTGGCTTGAGGCCCAGGGCAGCCGCTTTTTTGGCGGTCATCACCATGACCGCGGCGGCACCATCGTTGATGCCGGAGGCATTGCCGGCGGTGACGCCGCCGGCTTTGTCAAACGCCGGGCGCAGGCCAGCCAGGCCCTCCGCTGTGCTTTTGCGATTGATGAACTCATCGGCGGCAAACACCAGTGGATCGCCTTTTTTCTGCAGGATCGAAAACGGGATAATCTCGTCCTTGAACTTGCCGGCGTCCTGCGCGGCCATGGCCTTGGTCTGGCTGGCCAGGGCGAGCTCGTCCTGCATCTCGCGGGTGATGCCGTATTTTTTGGCGACGTTTTCAGCGGTGATGCCCATGTGGTACTGGTTGTACACGTCCCACAGGCCGTCGACGATCATGGAGTCGATCATCTTCCAGTCGCCCATGCGCTGGCCGTCGCGCGAGCCATTGAGCACGTGGGGGGCGGCGCTCATGTTTTCCTGGCCGCCGGCAATCACGATCTCGCTGTCGCCGGTGGCCACCGACTGCGCGGCCAGCATGACAGCCTTGAGGCCGGAGCCGCAGACCGCGTTGATGGTCAGGCCGGGGATGGCGTGCGGAAAGCCCGCCTTCACCACGCTCTGGCGCGCAGGGTTCTGGCCAGCGCCGGCAGCCAGCACCTGGCCCATGATGACCTCGCCAATCAGTTCGGGCGACAGGCCCGCGCGCTCTGCCACCGCCTTGATGACGGCGGCGCCCAACTCGGTGGCGGGAACCTTGGCCAGGCTGCCGCCGAACTTGCCGACGGCCGTGCGGCCTGCTGAGACGATGACGATGTCTTCCATGATGTTTCTCCAGTTGAACTCAGCTGTCAGTCATTGCGGGCTTGACCCACAATCCACGTCGGTGTGCTGCATCATCCGAGGCATGGATCCCGGGTCAAGCCCGGGATGACAGGTTTTCTTTCAGGCCCTGGCCTTGACATAACGGCCGGGCGCGGGCTCGATGGCCTTGTACTTGCGGCTGCCGTAACTTTTGGGTGCGGCCACCTGCTTGCCGGCATGGCCCTTGAGCCAGTCGGACCAGTCGGTCCACCAACTGCCGGGGTGTTCGGTCGCGCCCTTGAGCCAGTCGGCCTGCGCGGCGGGAAACTTGCCCTGTGGCAACTTGTCATTCGTCCAATAGCTGCGCTTTTTCTTGGCCGGCGGGTTGATGACGCCGGCGATGTGACCGGAGGCACCCATGACAAAACGCTTTTTGCCGGGCAGCACCTGCGTCGAGGCATAGGCCCCACCGACCGGGACGATATGGTCTTCGCGTGAGCCGAAGATGTAAGTGGGCATGTCCAGCTTGCCCAGATCGATCTTCTGCCCGCACACCGTCAGCTTGCCGGGCTTGGCCAGGTTGTTTTCGAAGTAGGTGTTGCGCAAATACCAGGCGTAAAACGGCCCGGGCAGGTTGGTCGAGTCGCTGTTCCAGTAGAGCAGGTCAAACGGCGGCGGCGTCTCACCCTTGAGGTAGTTGCCCACCACGTAGTTCCAGACCAGGTCGTTGGGGCGAAGAAAGCTGAAGGTGGATGCGAGTTCTTGCCCCTTGAGCAAGCCGCCTTTGCCCATCTGCATCTCACGGAACTGAACCGATTGCTCGTCGATGAAGATGTCCAGGATGCCGGTGTCGCTGAACTCCAGCAGCGAGGTCAGGAACGTGGCACTGGCCACGGGTTTTTCGCCCCGGTCGGCCAGCACCGCAAGCGCAGTCGCCAAAATCGTGCCGCCGACGCAGAAGCCGAGCGCGTTGATGGTTTTCGCGCCGGTGATGTCCTGCGTGACTTCAATCGCCTTGATCGCGGCGTGCGCTATGTAATCGTCCCAGGTTTTTTCGGCCATCGATTCGTCGGGGTTGCGCCAGCTCACCACAAAAGTGCGGTGGCCTTGCGCGACCGCGTAACGGATCAGCGAGTTCTCGGGTTGCAGGTCAAGGATGTAGAACTTGTTGATGCAAGGCGGCACCAGAACAAAAGGCCGATCGTAGACCTTGGCGGTCAGCGGTTTGTATTCGATGAGCTGAAAAAACTCGTTTTCAAAAACGACAGCGCCTTCGGTGGTGGCGACGTTTTTACCGACCTCGAAGACACTCTCGTCGGTCATCGACACGTGGCCCTGCTTCATGTCGTGCAGCATGTTCGCCAGCCCCCGGGCGATGCTCTCGCCCTGGCTGTCGATGGCTTTTTTCTGTGCCTCGGCATTGAGCGCCAGGAAGTTGCTGGGCGCGGAGGCAGCCATCGCCTGCTCGACGGAAAAACGCACGCGGGCCTTTGTTTTTTCATCGCCCTGCACCGCATCGGCCAGTCCCATCAGGGTGCGGGCGTTCAGCAGGTAAGCCGACGCGGCAAATTGCGAGACGGGGTTCAGGTGCCAGGCTTCTGCCGCAAAGCGCCGGTCGGTCGAACCTTGTGTTTTGGCCTGCAGGCCGCTGTTCCAGAGCGTGCTGATCTCCTCAAGGTAGGTCTTCTGGATTTCCAGCAGCTTGAGCGGGTCGATCTGCAGGGGCGGCAGGGCCGTCTGTGGATCAGCCATGCCGAGTTGCGCAAAACCGGGTGCGGTTCCCAGCCCGCCACCGGCCATGGCACCCATGACCTGCTTCAGGCCCTGGGCAAAGGTCTCTTGCATCTGTTGGGCCGCTTGCGCCAGGTTTGCGTCAGAATTCATGCTTGTCTCCCCGCGTGTGGACGGGCTCTCGTTTATTGATGCCTGGCAGGCGCGCCGCTTATCATGCCATGAGAGCCTTGGCCCAGTATCGTGGAGATTCCTTTCAAACTCATGACGCGGCACAAAGTTTTATGTATTTGATCGTCATTGCCTGGATGTATGTCGTGCTCATGATGAGCGTGGCCGAAGCCACCCACCCCGCCGGCACCCTGCTGGGTGCGCTGGTGACCTTTGTACTCTACGGCGTGGGGCCTGTGGCATTGGTGGTTTACCTGATGCGTGCGCCGGCACGGCGCAAGGCCATCAAGGCACGTGAAGCGGCCGAAGCCAGCACGGTGACCCCCGACGTCCCCGGACCCGATTCATTCGAGCCAGATGCAGGCAGCCATCCGGCCGGTGGTGCCGAAGCCGTTGCCATGGACACCAGCATCGCGCCGGTGCGAAAAGAACCTTGAGGGCTTGCCCACGGTGCACCACGGCGCGCTGCCATCGTTGCCATAAATCTGCGTGATGCCCAGCGCCTGCAGCCGCAGGCGCGCCAGACCCGCCAGATCGGCCAGGTATTTGCCCGGGGCCGCCGCAGTGAAGCAGTCTGCGGCGCGGGGATGGCGGTCGACAAACGCCACCCTCACCTCTGCGCCCACTTCAAAGGCTGACGGGCCGATACACGGACCCAGCCATGCTATTGTATTAATAGCAGATTGCGCCCGTCTGCCTTGGTCTGGAGCCCAAAAGCGTTCACAAGTTTCTTCCAGAACGCCCCGACCCTGCTTCCCAGCCAGGCCGCGCCAACCAGCGTGGGCGGCTGCGACGGCAGAACCTTCATCGCTTGTCAGCAGCACCGGCAGGCAGTCGGCCACCATGATGGTGCAGGCGACGCCGCGCTGCGAGGTCATGGCGGCGTCAGCCTGCAGGCCGTCCGGCGTGCTGCCGTCCAGCGGCAACACGGCCACACCATGCACCTGCTGGAGGAACATCGGTTTGGCGTGCATGGCGCGGGCCAGCACAGCGCGGTTGGCGGCGACGTGGGCAGGTTTGTCGCCGACATGGTCACCCAGGTTCATGCTGTCCCAGGGTGCCCCCGACCCGCCGCCCTGCCGGGTGGTGAACAGCGCACGCACCCCGGACGGCGCAGGCCAGTCGGGGATCAGCCAGTCGGGGTGCACGGCGTTCCGCCGGTCAGGCTTCGTTGTCCGGGCAGGCGGAAGGCTGGGCTTTCTGGAAAGCCTCGAGCACCATGCAGGCCTCGTAAGCTGCCATGGTGCGCGGAAGGCCACCAAAGTCCACATCAAACCGTTTGGCGTTGAATATCTGCGGCACCAGGCAGCAATCGGCCAGCGTCGGCGCGTCGCCATAACAGAAGGTGGACGGTGGCAATGCGGCCAGCTGGCGTTCGAAGGCTTCCAGACCTTCGCGGCACCAGTGGCGGTACCAGGCGTTCTTGGCAGCTTCATCAACCTTGAGCTCACGCACCAGGTACTTGAGCACACGCAGGTTGTTGACCGGGTGGATCTCGCAGGCAATCGACTGGGCCAGGGCGCGCACCTTGGCGCGGCCCAGTGCATCTGCTGGCAGCAGCGCCGGCTCAGGATGTTTCTCGTCCAGGTACTCGATGATGGCCATGGACTGCGAAAGTTTTTCGCAATCCACTTCGAGCAGCGGCACCAGGGTGTCGGCCGACAGTGCGGCATAAGCCTCTTTTTTGTGGTCGCCTTTGGCAATGTGGACGGGAATGTACTCGTAGCGCAAACCCTTGAGTTCAAGCGCAATACGCACGCGAAAGGACGCGGAAGAACGGAAGTAGTTGTGGAGTTTCATGGCTGAAAGCATAAACTACCGCCCCCATGGTCGCGCCGTTCGTGTCGCTTCCTACTGCGCTGGTTGAGCGAACACCCTGCTGCAGGGTTCGTAATCGCCTGTGCGACTGCCCCACCCGCCAGGCCCCACTACCATCCGCTCACCACCCCTTTTTGATTTCAGCGGAGACACCCATGAGCACCATCACCACCCTGACCAACCACCAGGTCCGCCTGGCCAGCCGCCCGGTCGGCCTGCCGACTCGCGACAACTGGAGCTTTACCACCGAGCCGGTGGCCGAGCCCGGCCCCGGCGGCGTGCTGGTCAAAACCCTGAGCCTCTCGCTCGATCCGGCCATGCGTGGCTGGATGAACGAGGGCAAAAGCTATATCCCGCCGGTCGAGATAGGCGCGGTCATGCGTGCTGGCGGTGTCGGCAAGGTGATCGCCTCCAACAATCCGGCCTTTGCCGTGGGTGACTATGTCAATGCCGGGCTGGACGTGCAAGAGTACTGTCTGATTCCTGAAGCCCAGATCAAGCGCAGCGGCATGTTCAAGATTGATGCGGGCATGGGCTTGACCTCCTGGCTCAACGTGCTGGGCATGCCCGGCATGACCGGCTACTTCGGCCTGCTGGATGTGGGCCAGCCCAAGGCCGGCGAAACCGTGGTGGTGTCGGGCGCAGCTGGCGCCGTCGGCCAGACCGTCGGGCAGATCGCCAAACTCAAAGGCTGCCGCGTGGTCGGCATCGCCGGCGGCAAAGCCAAGTGCGACTGGGTCGTCAAGGAGCTCGGCTTTGATGCCTGCATCGACTACAAGGCCGGGGATGTGAAAGCCGGGCTGAAGGAGCACTGCCCCAAAGGCGTGGACATCTATTTTGACAATGTCGGCGGCGACATCCTCGATGCGGTGCTGACCCGCATCACACGCGGCGCCCGCATCATCATCTGTGGCGCCATCAGCCAGTACAACAACACCACGCCGGTCAAGGGCCCGGCCAACTACCTGTCGCTGCTGGTCAACCGGGCGCGCATGGAAGGCATCGTGGTCTTCGACTACGCCGATCGTTACCCGCAGGCGATTGCCGAGATGGCGACCTACCTCAAGGAAGGCAAGATGAAAAGCAAGGAGGACGTGGTGGTGGGCCTGGATACGTTCCCGGAAACCCTGCTCAAGCTTTTCAACGGCGAGAACTTCGGCAAGCTGGTGCTGCAGGTCGCGAAGGAATAGGGTCGCTCAGTTCAGCGCCCAGCGCGCAGTGAACACTGCCGCCATGCCGGCGGCGGTGAAACTGACCGTCTCCCTGGTCAACGCCCCACCACCAGGCGGATGGCCGGCAACACGCGTTCGGCCTCGGCCCGGCGCTCCAGCGCCATGCGCATGTTCATCTGAGCGACTTCGGTATGTTCAATCGCAAGCGCCTGCGCACGCGTGCCCTCGCCGGCCTTGAGCGCGGCAAACAACATGTGGTGCTGGCGGTGTGCGTACAACATCCAGTCGCGGTCCAGTGTCACCGTGCCCTGCATGGGCAGCATCGCAGACGCCGGGGCAAACGGCAGTTTGTCGTTCAAAGCAACCGCACGCTGCAAGGCGCGGTTGCCGCTGGCTTGCAGAACCAGCGCATGGAAGCGGTCGTTCATGGTGGCGTAGGCTGCATAACTCTCGTAGTCCAGCGGGTTCGCGGTCAGCGCAAGATCGCCTTCGTCAAGGCAGGATTGCAGCTCACCCTGCAGTTGGCGCGAGACGCCGTGTTCGGCCACCAGCCGCGCCGCCATGCCTTCCAGGTGGCCCCGCACCGCAATCGCGTCGGCCACCTCTTGCGGCGTGAATTGCCGTACCAGAAACTTGCCGGTGTCGTTGGCCTCGACCAGGCCTTCCTGCTCCAGCGCCACCAGTGCGGCACGCACAGGCGTGCGAGAGGCCCCCAGGCGCTCGGCCAATTGCTGCTCGGCCAGGCGCTGGCCGGGTTCGAATTCGCCGCGCAGGATCAGGTCGCGCAACTGGATCAACACCGTCTCTTGCAAGTTCATGGCCCAGACTGTACACTGAATTCATATTTCGGTATACCGTTTTAGAAGGTCGTCTTTATGAATGCAGAACAAAACGAATTGATCACCCGGGTTGGTCCCGGCACACGCTGCGGCGCGCTGCTGCGCAGCTATTGGCAGCCGGCGGCCCTGGTCGATGAATTCAACCCGGCGCTGGATGCGCGCATGGAAAAGCGTCCAGTCAAGGCGGTCCGCCTGATGGGTCAGGACCTGGTGCTGTTCCGCGATGACCAGCGCAACTACGGCCTGCTGGACCGCGACTGCCCGCACCGCGGCGCTGATCTGTCGTTCGGTCGCGCCGAAGGCGACGGCTTGCGCTGCCCCTTCCACGGCTGGAAATTCGACGTGAGCGGGCGCTGCATGGAAACCCCGGCCGAACCCGCCGGCAGCAAACTGTGCGCGCGTGTCAAACAGCGCAGCTACCCCGTGCTCGAAAAAAGCGGCGTGATCTTCGCCTGGCTGGGCCCGGAGGGCTCGACCCCGCCGCCGCTGCCAACCTTTGACTGCTTCACCGCGCCGGCCACACACACCTTCTCGTTCAAGGGCCTGTGGAACGCCAACTGGCTGCAGGCCTTCGAGGTCGGCATCGACCCGGCCCATCCGTCTTTTCTGCATCGCTTCCTGCAGGACGAGGCGCTGGAGGACATCGGACAAAACGCGGCCGGCAAGCAATTTCGCAGCGCCAGCGCAGGCGCCATCGACGGCGAGCAATGGCCGATGACGCGCATCATGCGTGAGTTCGCCCAGCCCGAAATCAGCGTCGAAACCAAGCCCTGGGGCATGCAGCTCACCGCTTTGCGCCCCATGACCGACAAGCTCACGCATGTACGCGTGACCAATGCGATTTTTCCGGCTACGTTTGTCATCCCGCTGTCGGAAACCATGACCATCACCCAGATGCATGTGCCGGTGGACGACACCCACACCTACTGGTACTCGTTTTTCACCAGCTTTGCCGGGCCGCTGGACAAGGAGAGCATGCGTGCGCAGCGCCAGCAATTCATCTCGCTGCCCGACTACATCCCCAACGCCGGGCGCCACAACAATTGGGGCTTCAACGCCGCGGAGCAGCGCACCCAGACCTACCTGGGCATGGGCGAGGAAGACATCAACGTGCACGACCAGTGGGCGGTGGAAAGCATGGGCGCGATCCAGGACCGCACGCGAGAACACCTGGGCAGCTCGGACAAGGTCATCATGGCCAACCGCCGGGTACTGATCAAGGCCATTGCCACCGTGCAGGAAGGCGGCATCGCGCCCGGTATTGCCGACGCCAGCCAGGCGGACCTGATGCGCGGACCGGATACGGTGGACGGCATCGCCCCCGCGGGCGAATGGCCGAGCTGGTGGCAGGCGCAGGCCCGGGCCAAGCAGGCCAGCGCCCCCTGGAACTGCAAGGACGGCACGCAGGTCGCGAACGCATGAGCAGCTTCGCCGAATACTGCGGCATCCACGATGCCACGCGGCAGCGCGCGCTTGAACAGACGCAAACGCTGATCTCTGCCAGCGGCATCGAACTCGTGCGTTTTGCCTGGTGCGACCTGCACGGCACGCTGCGCGGCAAGACGCTGGTAGCAGGCGCCACCGCCAAGGCCATGCTGGACGGCGTCGGCCTGGTCAGCACCTTGCTGCTCAAGGACACTTCCGACCGTACCGCGTTCAAGGTCTTCGAGGCCGGCGGCACGCCGGGGTTACCCGGCTTCGAGTTTGCCAGCAGCCTGCTGCTGCTCGCCGACCCTGCGAGCTTCAAACAATTGCCCTGGGCGGCAGCGACCGGCTGGGTCCAGGGCCAGCCCTGGACGCAGGACGGCAGCGCCGTCGAACTGGACACACGGCGGATCTTGCAGCGCGCGCTGGCGCGCCTGGCCGACGCCGGCTACGGCATGAAATGCGGGCTGGAGATCGAATTCCACATCTACAAAATCCTCGGCGATGGAGCGAGTGACCAGCTCGACCCCGAGCAGGCCGCCTGGCCTGGCCTGCCGCCGAAAGTCGCGATGATCCACCCGGGCTACAACCTGCTGGCCGAGCAGTGGTTTGACCTGGCCGAGGAACCGCTGCGCATCGTCCAGCACACGGCGCAGGCGCTGGGTCTGCCCCTGCAGTCGCTGGAAATCGAACTCGGCCCCAGCCAGGTCGAAGCCGTGTTCGACGCCACCGACGCCCTGACCGCGGCCGACAACATGGTGCTGTTTCGCAGCGCGGTCAAGCAGGCGCTGCGGCGGGCCGGTTATCACGCCACCTTCATGTGCCGTCCGCCCTTTCCTGACATCATGTCCAGCGGCTGGCATCTGCACCAGTCGCTGGTGGACATACATACCGGCACCAACCTGTTCCAGCGCGATACGCCGGCAGAGGGCACACAATCCACCGATGCGCAACACACCCTTTCCGCGCTGGGCGAACACTACCTGGCCGGCCTGCTCGAACATGCGCGCGGCATGACGGTGTTCTGCACACCAACCATCAATGGCTTTGGCCGCTTTCGCCCGAACGCCCTGGCACCGCGAGCCGTGCTCTGGGGCCGCGACAACCGCGGCGCCATGCTGCGCGTGGTGGGCCAGTGCCAGGATGCGGCGACACGCATTGAAAACCGCATCGGCGAATCGGCCGCCAACCCCTATCTCTACCTGGCCTCGCAGATTCACGCCGGGCTGGACGGAATCAGTCGCCAGTTGAAAGCACCCGCCGCCACCGACGCCCCCTATGGCGAGGCCGGGGTAAAAATACCCACCAGCCTGGGCGAGGCACTTGACGCTTTGCGGGCCGACGGTGCGCTGGTTGAAGCCTTCGGCAGCAGCTTTATCAACTACTTCACGCGCATTAAGCAGTCCGAGATCACGCGCCACGAGCAGGCCGAGGACAAGGACGACTGGCAGCGCCGCGAATATTTCAGCCGCATCTGAGCGGCAGGGTTTTCATGCTTACTATAAATTTCATAGCTGCCAGCGCCCAATCCATAAGAGCTGGAGGCAAAATTGGCCAAAGCCTCATGGAGGCAGCGGTCGCGGCGGGCATCGACGGCATTGCGGCTGATTGCGGCGGGATGTTGACCTGCGCGACCTGCCATGTGTTTGTGCATGAACCCTTCGCCAGCCGACTGCCCGGCGCAGACGGGGAAGAACTGGCCATGCTGGCTTTTACCGCCACGCCGGCCACACCGGCCAGCCGGCTGAGCTGCCAGATCCGGCTGAGCGCAGAACTCGACGGTTTGACGGTAGAGTTACCGGCCAGCCAGTATTGATGCTCAACCCAAGGAAACCCAAGGAAACCCATGATCCTCGAACTCGCCGACATTCGGATCGCCCCCGGCCAGCAGGCTGCTTTTGACGAAGCCATCCAGCGCGGTCTGGCCACCGTGATTGCCGGCGCCAAAGGCTTTCAGGGCTTCAAGATCGACAAGGGCATTGAAAGCCCGGAGCGCTATATCCTGCAGATTTTCTGGGACACGCTGGAAGACCACACCGTCGGGTTTCGCGAGTCGGCGGCTTTTGCCGACTGGCGCGCCATCGTCGGGCCGTTTTTTGCAGCACCGCCGGTGGTTGAACACTTAACCCTGCTGGCCAAATCAGCCTGATGCCTGCGGCCTGATGATGTCCAGGCGGGGTCAGGCCATGTCGTCGTGGCCGGCAATCAGCTTGCTGAGCAGCGCAGCAAACTGCTTGCGCTCGGCAGCGTTGAGCGGGCTCAGCAAACGCGTCTGGACCTTGCGGACCGCCTGCTTCATCTGCAGCGCCACGGTCTGGCCTTCGGCCGTGACCCACAGCAACTTGCGGCGCTTGTCGGCCGGGTCGGCCTTTCGCTGCACCCAGCCCTTGGCTTCCAGCCGGCCGATGACCGAGCCGGAGGTGGCGGCGTCAAAGGCCACCCGGCCGGACAGGGTGATCTGGTCCTCGCCCGGATCATCCATCAGGGCGTTGAGGATGGCAAACTGCACAGGCGTCACGTCAAAGTCGGCGGTTTCTTCCATGAAGAGCGCGATTGACAACTGGTGAGCGCGCCTGATCTGGTGCCCGGGTGCTTCGCTGAAGTTAAAACTTTTTGGCATAGCCGGAGTTTAAGGGAGCCGTTCAGGGTATTTACCATGGCGGTAGATAATAAGCATACTTATTATTCGTCAACCACTTCCGTTTTCCAGCTGCCTGACCCAGATTATCGTGCCCTCTCCCCACCCCATCCTCATCGCCGGCGGCGGCATAGGCGGCCTGGCGGCCGCCCTGGTACTGGCGCGTGACGGGCATGCCGTGACCGTGCTGGAACAGGCGGCCAGCTTCGGCGAGATCGGCGCGGGCATCCAGCTCGGTCCGAACATCTTTCGCATGTTCGCCTACCTGGGCCTGACCGATGTGGTCAGCAAGGTGTCTTTCTTCCCGCCCGGCCTGCGTATGAACGACGTGCGCACCGGCGAAAAGGTTGTACGTGTGCCGCTGGGCGACATGGCCCGCGCCACCTACGGTTTCCCCTATGGCGTGATCTACCGCGCCGACTTGCACCAGGTGTTCCTGGATGCCTGCGCAGCGCAGGACAACGTAACGCTACGAACCAGCGCGAAGCTCGAATCTTTCGAACAGTCCGAAGGCAGCGTACTGGTTCGCCTTGCAGGCGGCGAGGTGCTGCAGGGCATCGCCCTGATTGGCGCTGACGGCATCTGGAGCAAGGTTCGCGAAGTCGTGGTGGGCGACGGCAAGCCCCGGGTGTCTGGCCACATCGCCTACCGTGCCGTGCTCAAGCGGGAAGACGTGCCGGCGCATTTGTGGAGTGACGACGTGTTGCTCTGGGGCGGCGAAAAAACCCACCTGGTGCACTACCCGCTGCGCCGCGGCGAGCTGTTCAACCTGGTCGCGGTGTTTCACAGCAACAAGTACGACGAGGGCTGGAACACCTTCGGCGATAGCGTCGAACTGACCGAGCGTTTTTCCGAAGCCTGTCCGCAAGTCCGGGAACTGCTCGGCAAGATAGAAACCTGGAAAATGTGGGTGCTGTGTGACCGGGAACCCGTGAAAAACTGGACCGACCGGCGTGTCACGCTGCTCGGGGACGCCGCCCACCCCATGCTGCAATACCTGGCCCAGGGCGCCGGCCAGGCCATCGAGGATGCGGTGGTGTTGCGCGAGGCCTTGCGCTTCACGCATGGCGATGTGCCGCAGGCTTTTCAGAAATACCAGCAGTTGCGTTACCTGCGCACCGGCCGGGTGCAATTGACTGCGCGCTTTTATGGCGACATCTACCATGCGGCTGGCGTGCAGCGCGAGTTGCGCAACCAGATGTTTCAGAGCGAAACAGAGAGCGCAGGATTTGCGGGTCTGCAGTGGATGTACGACGGAATCGAGCCCTCAAAGCTGTTCAAATAGATGCCATTCCAATCCTGGAGGATGCATGCAATTTACCAAGCACGCTACACTTTCAATAGCTACCTTCTCTCTCTCCACAAGGGATGCGGCCCTGAATTACTCAAAACTTTTGACCCAACAATGATGCCGACTAGGTTGCTCGCTGCGTGCGGCGCCCTCTACTGATCCGACTTGCCATGCCAACCCTGACCCGTCCGAACACCATCACCGAACCGGCACGCACTCTGCCTGTTTACGGCGAGTTCGATGTGCTTGTGATCGGCGGCGGGCCGGCCGGGCTGGCCGCCAGTGTCAGCGCTGCCCGGCACGGGGCGCGCACGCTGCTGGTGGAGCGTTATGGTTTTCTGGGCGGCATGGGTACGGCTGGCGGGGTCACCAACTTCGCCGGGCTGTATGGTCGCAAAAACGGCGAAATGCAGCAGGTGGTGCATGGCGTGGTGGACGAGCTGCTGGAGCGCATTGATACGCTGGGCGGCCTGAACCAGCCGCAAGACGGCATGCTGGGCCGCATCCGCGTGCGCTCCTACGATGTTTCGGCCTATAAATGCGCTGCCGACCAGCTGCTGCTGTCGGCTGGCGTGCACCTGCTGTTTCACGCCTGGGCAGCCGCGGTGGTGATGGACGGCACGGCCATCGCGTCGCTGGTGGTGGAAACCAAGTCCGGGCGCCAGGCCATCCGCGCCCGCCATTTCATTGACTGTTCGGGCGATGCCGACGTGGCCCACTTTGCTGGCGTGCCTTTTGAGCTGGGCGATGGCCATGGCAGTGCGCTATTTCCGACCACCATGTTTCGCGTCGGTCATGTCGATGCAGCGCGTGCGTTGGCCGCGGTTGGCGATTTCAAGGCCATCAACGAGCTGATGGACCAGAGTCTGGAAAAACATCCCGGCCGCTACCGTTTTCCGCGCCAGGGCGCGATCCTCAGGCCGCAGAAAAATCCTGCTGAATGGCGTGCCAATGTCACGCAGATCCGCAACGCCGCCGGCATGGCCATGGACGCGACCGACGCACGCCAGCTCAGCGAAGGCGAGCTGGAAGGCCGCCGGCAGATCACCGAGTACTTCCGGTTCCTGAAAAATGAAGTGCCCGGCTTTGAGCAATCGGCCATTGTTGATATTGCCGCCCAGGTCGGCATACGCGAGACGCGCCGCATCTGCGGCGACTACGCGCTGACCGGCGAAGACATCCTCTCATCGGCCCGCTTTGACGACGTGATCGGCATCAATGCCTGGCCCATGGAGATGCATGTGGACGGCGCGATCAGCTGGGGTTTTCCGCGCGACGATCAGCGCGCCTACAACGACTTGCCATGGCGGATGCTGACCAACAGTGCGGTGCCCAACCTGCTGGTCGCGGGCCGTTGCGCGTCCATGACACACGAGGGCCAGTCGGCGGCACGCGCCAGCGGCGGCTGTTTTGTGATGGGCCAGGCGGCGGGCACGGCAGCGGCGCTGCTGAGCCACGGTGCGGCGTGCTCCGGCATCAACACCGCCGTCCTGCAGCAACACCTGCGGCAAGACGGCGTTTACTTCGACCGATAAACCCCATCGAAGGCTCCAAATGGACATGACCCCACCCCCAGGCAGCCCACGCCAGGTCTTTTACGACGCCATCCGCGCGCACCACATGACGCCCTTGTGGGAAGTGCTGCATGCCCTGGTTCCCCAGCAACCCGCCACGCCGTGCGTACCTGCTTTCTGGGCCTATGACCAGGTCCGCCCCTACCTGATGGAGTCTGGCCGACTGATCACCGCTGAAGAAGCGGTGCGCCGCGTGCTGATCCTGGAAAATCCGGGGCTGCCTGGGCACTCGGCGATCACCCAGTCGCTTTATGCCGGCCTGCAACTGATATTGCCAGGCGAAGTAGCCCCCAGCCATCGCCACACCCAGAGCGCCCTGCGTTTTGTGGTGGAGGGTAAAGGGGCGCACACAGCGGTCGATGGCGAACGCACCACGATGGCGCCAGGCGACTTCATCATCACCCCCAGCTGGACCTGGCACGATCACGGCCATGAAGCCAGGCCGGACAATGCTGAGCCGGTGGTCTGGCTCGATGGCCTGGACATTCCCATGCTGCGATTTTTCGATGCAGGTTTTGCGGAGAACCACACCGAGCAATCGCAGCCGGTGACCAGGGCGGAAGGCACCAGTTACCAGCGCTACGGCGCCAATATGCTGCCTGTTCGTTACGATGCCCCCTTCGGCCAGACCTCGCCTATCTTCAGCTACCCCTATGCCAGGACGCGTGAGGCGCTCCATGCCCTGGAGCGCCAGTCGCCGCTGGACGACTGGGACGGCGTGAAGCTGCGTTACGTGAACCCGGCTACCGGCGGCTCGCCGATGCCCACCATGGCCACCTTCATGCAGCGCCTGCCGCCAGGATTTTCAGGCAAACCCTGGCGCCAGACCGACGGCGCGGTCTTCAGCGTCGTGGAAGGTCATGGCTCGGTGTGCATCACGCATGCGGGGCAGGACCAGGTGTTTGAGTTCGGTCCGCGTGACCATTTTGTGATCCCATCCTGGCACACGGCCAGCCTGCGTTCGGCGCCGGGCTGCGTGTTGTTCAGTTTTTCAGACCGCCCGGTGCATCAGGCACTGGGCATACACAGAGAAGAGAGGTTGTCATGAGCTTTGTATTTACGCCACCCGCGCAGGTGTCGGTGCCTGTTGTCGGCACCACAGACCGTTTCCCGGTGCACCGCGTTTACTGCGTGGGCCGCAACTACGAGGAGCACGCCAAGGAGATGGGCTTCACCGGCCGTGAGCCGCCGTTTTTCTTCCTGAAACCCGCCGACGCCGTGGTCGTGGTTGACGCTGGCAAGACGGGTGTCATCCCCTATCCTTCCCTGACCGGCAACCTGCACCACGAGATCGAGCTGGTCGCGGCCATTGGCACCGGCGGCAAGAATATCAAGGCTGCCGATGCGCTCAAGCACATCTTCGGTTATGCCGTTGGCCTGGACATGACACGCCGTGACCTGCAGGGCGAAATGAAAAAACAGGGCCGCCCCTGGTGCATCGGCAAAGCCTACGACCACTCCGCGCCCATCGGCCCCATCACACCAGCCGACAAGGCCGGTGATGTTGCCAACGCCGAGATCTACCTGCAGGTCAACGGCAAAGACCGCCAGCGCAGCATCGTCAGCAAGCTCATCTGGAACCTCGCGGAAACCATCGAACACCTGTCCCTGGCCTGGGAGCTTCAACCCGGCGACCTGATCTACACCGGCACACCCGAAGGTGTTGCAGCCGTTGTCTCGGGCGACATCATGGTCGGCGAAGTCAGGGGACTGGGCACGCTGACCGTCAAAGTAGCCTGATGGGCCCGGACGCGGCTGTGCGCTTTTCGCACGGCCGCTCCGATCATCGCGCAATTACCGGAGGGCCTCGGGGTGTCTCGCCTGATGCACTGGGGCGAGCACTCGGATAATCGGCCTCAAACCAAGCTTCCAAGCTCCGACACAAGGTCTGCCCGGCCATGTTCCGGTCCAGACCCCGCAAGCCTTACCGATCCCTGGAGACCCCCGTTTGAAAATTCTGCAGATTCTTGCCAGATTGTGTGCCATCCTCGCAGGGCTCATGCTGACGGCCATCACCCTGATGACTTGCTTCAGCCTCATCGGCCGCAACACCACCGGCGTCACGCTGGTCGGGGACTTTGAACTGACAGGGGTTGCCGCTGGTGCCGCCATTGCCCTGTTCATGCCCTATTGCCAGCTCCAGCGCGGCAACATCATTGTTGACTTCTTCACCTCGCGGCTCAGCGATTCAGCGAACGCCAGGCTGGACCGTTTCGGCGCACTGCTGCTGGCGGTTCTGTTTGCGATACTGGCGTGGCGCACCTCGTTGGGCGGCCTCAATTCCTACACGACCCATTCTGAAACGCAGATCCTTGGTTTCCCGGAGTGGATCACCTACGCAGCCATGGTGCCGCCCTTCATTTTGACGAGCGTCATCGGGATGTACCAGGGCCTGTTGGGTTTCGGCAGCGGCATGAAGGCCCACACATGAGCGCGATCACCCTGACTCTTGTCATTTTTGGCATCATGCTGCTCCTGATGGCCGTGCGCATGCCCATCGCGGTTGCCATGTTTGCGGCAGGCGGCATCGGTTATGTGATGCAGACCGGCTGGGCGCCATTCGCCAGCTTCCTCAATACACAGGCTTTCGCACGTTTTGCCAGCTACGACCTGTCGGTCATCCCGCTGTTCATCCTGATGGGACACTTCGCCACACAGGGCGGGATCAGCAAGGCCTTGTTCCAGTTCGCCGCCAGCACGATGCGACACTTCAAGGGAGGCCTGGCCATGGCCGCCGTGATGGCTTCCGCCGCTTTCGGCGCCATTTGCGGCTCTTCCGTCGCGACGGCAGCCACCATCACCAGTGTGGCGCTGCCTGAGATGAAACGCCACGGTTATTCGGGTCGCCTTTCCACCGCAACACTCGCCGCTGGCGGCACGCTCGGGATTCTGATCCCGCCGTCGGTTCCGCTGGTGATTTATGCCATTCTGACCGAGCAGAACATCGCCAAGCTGTTTGCCGCTGCCATGGTCCCGGGCCTGATCGCCATGCTGGGCTACCTCACGGCGATTGCGATCTATGTGCGTGTTGTTCCTGGCCAGGCGCCCGACGTCCAGGCCGACAGTGCCGCAGTCACCCTGCGCTCGGCAATGGCTGTCATGCCCATCGCCATCATCTTCCTGCTGGTGTTCGGCGGGATCTACGGCGGGTATTTCACGCCCACCGAAGGCGCAGCGGTCGGCGCGGCAGCTACCTTTGTGGCAGCCCTGCTCAAACGTGAATTGACCTGGGCAAAATTCATCCAGTGCTTTTATGCAACGGCTGAAAGCTCGGCCATGATTTTCCTGATCTTCATAGGCGCCGATCTGATGAACTCGGCGCTCGCCCTGACTCAGGTCCCGAACCAGCTCGCTGCGGTTGTAGGCGGCTGGGGCCTGTCTCCGCTCATGGTGGTCACCGCCATCCTGCTGTTTTATGTGGTGCTGGGTGCAGTGATGGATGAGTTGTCCATGCTGCTGCTGACCATACCGATTTTCTTCCCCATGGTCATGGGACTCGATTTCGGCATGCCCAGGGAGTCCGTGGCCATCTGGTTCGGTATCATGGTGCTGATGACGGTTGGCTTTGGTTTGCTGGCGCCGCCGGTCGGGCTCAATGTCTACATCGTCAACAGCATGGCCAAGGATGTGCCGATCGGCGAAAGCTACCGCGGTGTCGTGCCGTTCCTCATCAGCGACGCGCTGCGCACCACGCTGCTGCTCTTCTTTCCAGGCATTTCCCTGTGGCTTGTAAAGTACATCAACTAGCGCCGGGCTGCCGGGCTACCTCAGGGCAATCACGGGTTCCCAAACCCGTCGGTTTGTTTTAATTTCTAACCACCTTACCGGAGACCACACATGATTCAGCGACGCACTCTTCTCAAAACCGGCGCTGCCGCGGCGCTCGGCGCCCCTGCGCTGTCCGGCCTGGCCCAGCAAGCGGTGACCCTGAAGTTTCATACCTTCATGTCCCCGACCTCTGCCGTCTGGCTGGGCATGCACAAGCCCTGGATGGACAAAGTCGAAAAGGAATCGGGCGGCCGCATCAAGTTCGAGGCCTACCCCGCCATGCAATTGGGAGGCACACCCGTCCAGCTTTATGACCAGGCCAAGGACGGCGTGGTCGATGTGGTGTGGACGCTGCCTGGCAACACCGCCGGCCGCTTCCCGCGCATTGAAGTGTTTGAGCTGCCCTTCATGATGTCCAACGCCGAAGCCACTTCCAAAGCCTATTGGGAATACGTGCAGACGGTGGCACAGGACGAGTTCAAGGACACCCAGGTCATTGCACTCCAGGTGCATGGCCCCGGCGTGATCCACACCGTTGCCAAACCGGTCAAATCAATTGCCGACATGCGCGGCCTGAAAATGCGCGCACCCACGCGCCAGGTGACCAAGTTGATGGGTATTCTGGGTGCCATTCCCGTGGGCATGCCCTTGCCAGGCATCCCGGATGCGCTGAGCAAGGGCACCATCGAAGGTTGCGTGATTCCCTGGGAAGTGGTTCCCGCAGTCAAGGTCAACGAGCTGACCAAATTTCATGCAGAGTTCGATCCTGCGGGCGGCAGCCTGTACACCACGACCTTCGTGATGGCGATGAACAAGGCCAAATACAACTCGCTGGCGCCGGACCTCCAGAAGGTCATCGACAACAATTCGGGCATGGCGACTTCCGCCTGGCTGGGCAAGACACAGCAGGGCAACGATGCTGCGGGCCGCAAGAGCGCCAGCGACCGCGGAAACACGATCTACACCGTGAGCCCGGCCGAGGCGCAGGAGTTCCGCCGGAAATCACGCGCGGTTGAAGTCGAGTGGGTCGAGGACATGAACAAACGTAGCTTCGACGGCAAAAAGCTTCTGGACACGGCGCGCAGGCTGATCGAAAAACACACCAAGACCACCAAAGCCTGATCCAGGCCGCGCAACTTCAAAAGGCCCCACGAGGGGCCTTTTTTACTTTCAATCTACACTTGCAAACATGAACCGTAGCCCGATCAAACATTGCAAAAATTGCGGCACTGCCGTGGTCTACCGGGTACCCGACGACGGGGACGTCAAGGAGCGTGCCGTCTGCCCGGCCTGCGCCACCATCCATTACGAAAACCCGCTGAACGTCGTCGGCACCGTACCGCATTGGGGAGACCGTGTGTTGCTGTGCAAGCGCAACATCGAGCCACGCTGGGGCAAATGGACGCTGCCGGCGGGCTTCATGGAACTCAACGAAACCACGTCACAGGGCGCAGCACGCGAGACCGACGAAGAGGCAGGCGCACAGTTTGAAATGCAGGACCTCTTCAGTGTGCTCAATGTCGAACGTGTCGGCCAGGTGCATCTGTTTTACCGCGCCCGCCTGCTCAGCGACCAGTTCAAGCCCGGCCATGAAACGATTGAGGCCAGACTTTTCACCGAAAGTGAAATCCCCTGGGACGAACTGGCCTTCAGAACCGTGAAGGAAACGCTGATCTGCTACTTTGCGGATCGCCGCACGGGCGCCTACGGTATCCACGTGATGGACATCGCATGAGCTGATTGCCAGCGCGCCATCTGCGTCAGGCGCTATCCACCATTTGCCAGGCGGGCCAACCCCGCCACTTTTGCGCGGCAGGCTTTTCCGTCCGCCATGTCCAACACCACTCACCCGGGACTTCATGTTCAAAGCCGCCTCCATTTTCCGCATTGCCGATGATTTCACCCTTCCCTCCCTGGAAGCCCTGGAGGAGGCGCTTCAGGCCAGCCACTTCCTGCCCTGTGGTGCCACCCAGCCAGAGTCCAGCGGCTGGGTTCCGCCGCGCGGCAACAAAAGCACGGTACTGGCTGAACAAGTAGGCGGCCAACTCATTGTGCGGCTCTGCACCGAACGCCGCCCGCTGCCCGCCTCGGCCATCAAGGACGCGGTCGAGCAGCGCATCGAACACTACAAACAGGAAACCGGTCATGAGCGGGTAGGGGCCAAGATCAAAAAGGAGTTCAAGGAAGAAGCCATTCAAAGCCTGCTGCCACGCGCGTTCACCAAACGTTCATCCACCACACTGTGGATAGACCCGGTCAACAAGTTTCTGGTCGTTGACTCAGGCAGCCTCACAGGGGCCGACAAGGTGGTGAGTCAGCTGGTGGAGGTGCTTAGCCAGGTCCCCGGTACGACTCCCGGACTGATGGCCCGGCCGGTGCAAACCACGATGTCGGCCGCCACTGCCATGGCGCACTGGCTGGCCAGCCGTGAAGCACCCGTGGGCTTCACGATTGACCGCGACTGTGAACTCAAGATGCCCGATGACCAGAAATCGACGGTGCGTTATTCACGCCATACGCTGGAGATTGACGAAGTGGCCGAACACATTGCGGCAGGCAAGGTGCCGACGCAGCTGGCGATGACCTGGAACGACCGGGTGTCTTTTGTCCTGACCGACGCGGCACAGGTCAGAAAGCTCAAGCTACTCGATGTGGTGCTGGACGGCGCGCAGGACAAAGGCAAGGACGACGATGGTTTCGACGCTGATGCCGCGATCCTCACCGGCGAACTGGCGGCGCTGATTCCCGACCTGCTGGAAGCCCTGGGTGGAGAGCTCTCCGGCGAGACGCCTGCATCCAGCGCAGATCTTGCCAGGCCCGCGCCTGAGCTGGTGGCCGCGTAAACAGGTCAGGCACAAAAAAGCCCGCTTCATGCGGGCTTTTTTGGCCAGTTTTCACTGGCGTATCTGGTCGGTGTGAAAGGATTCGAACCTTCGACCCCTTGCACCCCATGCAAGTGCGCTACCAGGCTGCGCCACACACCGTCTCAAGCCTCAAATTATAACGTGCCTGACGGGCATCCTCAGTAAGTGGCGCTGAGCAGATCCCTGATTTCAAACAATTCGCGGCGCACCAGCTGCAGGCGCTGCTGGGCCGCTCCGCTGTCGGGCAAATGCGCCAGGTCCAGCGTGTTATCCATCGCGCTGTCTTCAAAATCGGCGGAGTCGCCAAAATCGTCCAGGCTGGAGTCACCGGCATCCATCACATCGACACCTTCAAGCATGACTTCGCCATTGCGGCGCTTGTCGCGTTCGGTCTGAACGATTTCCTGCAGCTTGTTGCGCGCCCCGCTGATCGTGAAGCCCTGGTCATAGAGCAAATCGCGGATCCTGCGAATCATCAGAACCTCATGGTGCTGGTAGTAGCGGCGGTTGCCGCGCCTCTTCATCGGGCGCAGCTGAGTGAACTCTTGCTCCCAATAACGGAGCACATGAGGTTTGACGCCGCACAAATCGCTGACCTCACCGATGGTGAAGTAACGTTTGGCAGGAATGGGGGGGAGAGTTTTCTCCAATTAAATCAATGCGCTAAGCGGTAAAGCTACAAATCTACTCTAAGTCCGAACTTAGTGCAAATAGTTACAAACAGATCGTGCAGATGTGTTGTTTCGCTCGCATGCGGGGGCTTGACTCCGACTCGAAGGCCGTCGGGCCCAAGCCCCCCCCCGAGCCCTGACCAGCGAACCGCTACTCGCCTGGCACAAACACGGTCTCGGCCGCCCCGTTGGTGGTCTGACCCTGGATATGCTCCTTGAGCTTGTGGCTTGCATGAAAGGTCACCACACGCCGCGCCTGGATGGGGATGGACTCCCCAGTGCGCGGATTGCGTCCTGGGCGTGGGGCCTTGGTGCGAATCTGGAAATTGCCAAAGCCGGAAATTTTGACATCGTTGCCATCGACCAGGCGGTCCGAAATCAGGTCGAAAAAAGCGTCAATCATGTCCTTGGATTCGCGCTTGTTCAATCCGATCTGCTCAAACAGCAACTCGGCCAGGTGGGCCTTGGTGAGCGCTGGGCTTTCAAGACTCTCAACGGAAAATTCCACGCTGCGCTCCTCGCTGACGGCTGTTGTTGTTGGAAAGCTCAGGCACGCAAACGCGCCTGCACCCGGGTCTGTAGATTGCCAAGCACCGAATGGATGGCCGCTTCGATTTGTTCGTCGGTCAGTGTAGCGTCGCCGCTGCCAAGCACCAAGCGCACCGCCAGGCTTTTTTCGCCCACCTGCAGAGCGGCATTGCCTTGTTGCGGTTTGTAGACATCGAACAGCGTGGCGGATTTCAGCAATCCACCCGTATCGGCTCCATGGATGCCTGCCATCAGCGCCGCATGCGTCACCGCTTCGGCCACGATCACGGCGATATCACGCTCGACCGGCTGCAGTTTGCTCACCGGCTGGAACAGGGGGACTGGCCGCTGCAGCAAGGCGTCCAGGTCGAGTTCAAACAGAATGGGTGCGCCGGGCAGCTCGTACCCTTGGCGCCACTGCGGGTGCAACTCGCCAACGAAGCCGACAGCCCTGCCGTTGACCGCAATACTGGCGCAGCGCCCGGGATGCATGGCTGGATGACTGGCCGGCGCAAATACGGCCTGCAGCGGTGCCAGCAAGACCTGCACATCGCCCTTGACATCAAAAAAATCCACGCCCTTATCAGGCTGACTCCACTGCAAACTCTCCCGTGGGCCGTAAGCCAGGCCTGCCACCCGCATCGGCTGGTCAAAACCGGCTACCGTGGTATCGGTGTTCTGGCTGGCGGGGTCGCGCAAGAACACACGTCCCAGTTCAAAGACGTTGACGCGGCTGGCCTTGCGGTCCAGGTTGAACTTGAGCACCTGCAGCAGCGATCCCAGCAAGGACGAACGCATCACGCTCATCTGGCTGGCAATCGGATTGAGCAGCTTGATGGGATTGGGATTGCCGGCAAGCTCGTGCTCCCAGCGCTCTTCGACAAAGCTGAAGTTGATGGTTTCCTGGTAACCGAGTGCTGCCATCGCACGCCGGACTGCAAAAGGGCTGCGCGCGGCTTCCGGGCGTATCCGCGCAGTAATGGGCGCCAGCGGAGGGGTCGCCGGCAACTGCTGGTAGCCCACCATGCGCACCACTTCCTCGATCAGGTCTTCCTCGATCTGCAGGTCGAACCGGTAGCTGGGCGGTGTGACCGTCAGCGTGCCTTCGCCTTCCACCACGGGCAGGCCCAGGCGCCGCAAGGCCTGGGCACATTGCGCCTGCGTCAGGGGCATGCCGATGACCTTGGCGGCGCGCGCAACCCGCAAGGTGACGGGACGAGCTTCGGGCATATTGGCCTGCACATCGTCAATAGGTCCGCAGGCGGTATCCGGCGTACCGCAGATGTCGAGAATCAGCTGCGTGATGCGTTCGATGTGTTCGACCGTCAGGCCTGGATCGACACCGCGCTCGAAGCGGTGGCCGGCATCGGTGGAAAAATTGTAGCGGCGCGAGCGCCCGGCAATTGCTTTGGGCCACCAGAAGGCCGCCTCGACATAGATGTTCTGGGTGTCGTTCGACACGGCCGTGGCGTCGCCGCCCATGATGCCGGCCAGGGACTCCACCTGCTGATCGTCGGCGATGACGCCGATTTTTTCATCCACGGTCACCGTGCTGCCGTTGAGCAGCTTGAGCGACTCACCAGCTTTGCCCCAGCGAACGTCCAGCCCGCCGTGAATCTTGTCGAGGTCAAAAATGTGTGACGGGCGGCCCAGTTCAAACATGACGTAGTTGGAGATGTCCACCAGCGCGGTCACGCTACGCTGGCCGCAACGCGCGAGCCGGTCCACCATCCACGGCGGTGTGGCAGCGCGGGTGTTGACCTTGCGCACGACACGCCCGGAGAAACGCCCGCATAAATCAGTGGCGCTGATGGTGACGGGCAAGCTGCCCGTATCGGACACACCGACAGACGGAAAAGACGGTGCATTGAGCGGTGCACCCGTCAAGGCTGCCACTTCACGAGCCACGCCATACACACTCAGGCAATGCGCCAGGTTGGGCGTCAGCTTGAGGGTGAACAAGGTGTCATCAAGATGCAGGTGCTCACGGATGTCCTGGCCGACGACGGCATCGGATGCCAACTCAAGCAGGCCGCCGTGGTCGTCCGACAGTTTGAGTTCGCGGGCTGAGCAGAGCATGCCCTGGCTTTCAACGCCGCGCAACTTGCCGACCTTGATCAGAAAGGGTTTGCCATCTTCGCCAGGCGGCAATTCGGCGCCGACCAGCGCGCAAGGCACCTTGATGCCGACGCGCGCATTGGGCGCGCCGCAGACGATGTTGAGCAGGGCGCCCTGCCCCACATCCACCTGGCAGACGCGCAGGCGATCAGCATCGGGGTGTTGCACGGTTTCCTTGATTTCACCAACGACAATTTTGGTGAAGGGAGGTGCCACCGGTTTGAGTTCTTCGACCTCCAGCCCCGCCATGGTCAGGGTTTCGGCCAGGGCCTCGGTGCTCAGTGCGGGGTTGCAGAATTCGCGCAACCAGGATTCGGGAAATTGCATGTTTAACCTAGAAACGGCGGTTGGACGCGCCCGAGTGGGCCGTCATGGGGTGGGCTGGGTAGGCGAGAGGACGCGGCAGGCTGATGCCTGCAAGGACGAGCAACGCCTCCAGGCCGCGCCAGGGCGGTGCAATCGGGTGCGTAGCGCTCTCACCCAAATGGTGATGCCCTTCATAGCCAGAAAAGTGTGTGCTCATGCGGCCTGAGTTCCTGAAGTAAGCGGTCAACTGCCGTTTTTAGGTTTAGGAGCCTGGTGGGTTACTGGAACTGCGACAGAAAACGCAGGTCGCCGTCAAAAAACAGCCGCAAGTCATTGACGCCGTAGCGCAGCATGGTCAGCCGGTCCGGCCCCATGCCGAATGCAAAGCCAATGTACTTCTCGGGGTCCAGGCCCATGTTGCGAACCACGTTGGGGTGTACCTGGCCGGACCCTGCCACTTCCAGCCAGCGGCCAGCCAGCGGCCCAGCCTGGAACTGGATGTCGATCTCGGCACTGGGTTCGGTGAACGGGAAAAAGCTGGGGCGAAAACGCAGCACCAGATCGTCGCTTTCGAAAAAGGTCCGGCAGAAATCGGTGAACACCACCTTCAGGTCCTTGAAGCTGACGTTCTCGCCTATCCACAGGCCTTCGCACTGGTGGAACATCGGCGAGTGCGTGGCGTCGCTGTCCACACGGTAGGTCCGGCCCGGCGCTATCACGCGAATCTCGGGCATCACGCCGCCGGCATCAATCAGGGTGCGGTGCTTTTTGACATGCTGCACGGCATAGCGGATCTGCATCGGGCTGGTGTGGGTGCGCAGCAGGTTGGGGGCAGTTTCGGTACCGCCCTCGACATAAAAGGTGTCGTGCATGGAACGCGCCGGATGGTCCTCGGGCGTGTTCAGCGCAGTGAAGTTGAACCAGTCGGTCTCGATCTCGGGGCCTTGCGCCACGTCAAAACCCATGGAACCGAAAATCGCCTCGATGCGCTCCAGCGTCAGCGATACCGGGTGCAGGCCACCCTGGGGCCGGTTGCGGCCCGGCAGGCTCACATCGAGTGCTTCGGCTTTAAGTTGCATCTGCAACTCCGCATCGGCCAATTCCTGGCGCCGTGCAGTCAAAGCGGCCTCAATGGCCTGCTTGGCCAGGTTGATCGCCGCACCGCGCGATTTTTTCTCTTCGACTGGCAAGGCGGCCAGGCTTTTCATCAGCTCCGTGATGCGCCCGGCCTTGCCCAGAAACTGTGCCTTGGCGTTCTCCAGGTCGGCAGGCGTGACCGCCTGCGCAAAGCCGGTTTTTGCCGAGTCCACCAGAGCATCGAGTTCGTTCATAAATTTCTTGTCAGTAACGGGCCCACCGGACTGCGGCTTTCGTCCACAGCCCGGTCAACGAAAAAGGGCCAGAGCCTTTTCAAGCTCCAGCCCCCGTCTTTTGTGCGCAGTCAGCTATCAATTAAATAGCTGACTACCCTTCAAAATCAAGCAGCAAGCTTGGCTTTGACCTGTTCCACGATGGCACCAAAAGCGGCGCTGTCATGAATGGCCATGTCCGAGAGTACCTTGCGGTCGATCTCGATACCGGCTTTTTTCAGGCCGTTGGCAAACTGGCTGTAAGTCATGCCGAACGAACGGCTGGCGGCATTGATACGCGCAATCCAGAGGCGGCGGAATACGCGCTTTTTGGTGCGGCGGTCACGGTAGGCATACTGCCCGGCCTTCATCACCGCTTCTTTGGCGACCCGGAAGACATTGCCGCGGCGGCCGCGGAAACCTTTTGCAAGGGCGAGAACTTTTTTGTGGCGGGCGCGAGCCGTTACACCACGTTTGACGCGAGGCATGTGAGTACTCCTTGTTCGTCGTTAAATTAAATGCCCATGCCGGGCAGCATCTGCGCCATGTGACCCATATTGGTCTCATGGACAGCGACTGAGCCGCGCAGATGACGTTTGTTTTTGGTGGTCTTCTTGGTCAGAATGTGACGTTTGAAGGCTTGGCCGCGCTTGACGGTGCCACCAGGACGAACACGGAAACGCTTTTTGGCGCCGCTTTTGGTTTTCATTTTGGGCATTGAAATGCTCCTTTTCATTTGTGCTCGTGAGGCGCTGCGAACCTTCCGCAGACTTGATGGCCCCGAGCCACTTGTAGCGGCGAATTTAACTTCACCACTTATCGTGGCGAGTTTTAAATCGCCACATTTTGGAAAGCAGCTTTAACTGCTCTCACGGGACATGCTCTCGCATCCCCCTGACGAACCTGCCGGTAACCACACCTGCAGATTCAACTCATTTCTTGCGGCAAACCCTTCAGGCGTTCGTCGATGCAGCCGGCGCCGCTTCCGCGGGCGCCGCTGCGGGCTTGGCAGCCGCCTTTTTCTTGCCCGGCGCGATCATCATGACCATTTGCCGGCCTTCGAGCTTGGGAAACTGCTCAACCACAATCAAATCAGCCAACTCGTCGCGGATACGCGCCAGCAGGGCCAAACCCAATTCCTGGTGCGTGATTTCGCGACCGCGAAAGCGCAGGGTAATCTTGCACTTGTCGCCCTCTTCCAAAAAGCGCTTGATATTGCGCAATTTGATGTTGTAGTCCCCATCGTCGGTACCAGGCCGGAACTTGATTTCCTTGACCTCAATGACCTTCTGCTTGGATTTCGCTTCAGCCGCTTTTTTCTGCTCGGCGTACTTGAACTTGCCGTAATCCATCAACCTGCACACGGGCGGGACCGCCGTAGGGGAGATTTCAACAAGATCAACGTCCGCCTCACCTGCAAGGCGCAGGGCCTCCATGATGCTGACAACGCCCAAAGGCTCATTGTCGGGCCCTGTCAGGCGTACTTCAGGGGCCATGATTTCACGGTTCAAGCGGTGCTTGCGTTCTTCACGGTGACGGCGGTCACGAAATTCAGTAGCGATGGTTCAAATCCTTTAATGTTTGCTATAAAAGCTATAGCTACTCGCGCCCGTCCCGCAAGGACGAATAGCCTAACTGACCCACAAAGAAGTCAATCATCAGGCTTTTTGGGTAATGTCAGAGGCAATCGTTTGCGCGAAGGCTTCGAGTGACATGACGCCAAGGTCTTTGTTACCCCGGGCGCGCACGGCAACCGCTCCGGCTTCCTTCTCCTTGTCGCCCACGACCAGGATGTAAGGCAGCTTTTGCATTGAGTGCTCCCGTATTTTATACGTAATTTTCTCGTTGCGCAGGTCAACGTTGACCCTAAGCCCTTGATTTTGAAGCGTTTTAGCTATTTCACGACAGTAATCGGCCTGTGCATCGGTGATATTCAGCACCGAAACCTGTACCGGCGCCAGCCAGGTCGGTAGCGCACCAGCGTGTTCCTCGATCAAAATTCCGATGAATCGCTCCAGGCTACCCACAATGGCCCGGTGCAGCATCACAGGGCGGTGGCGGGCACCGTCTTCGCCCACATACTCTGCATCCAGGCGCTCCGGCATCGAAAAATCGACCTGCATGGTGCCGCACTGCCACTGGCGGCCAATCGCATCTTTCAGTGTGTATTCAATCTTCGGGCCATAAAAAGCGCCATCGCCGGGTGCAATCTCGAATTCGCAGCCCGAGGCACGCAGGCTCTCCATCAGCGCGTGCTCGGCCTTGTCCCAGCTTTCGTCGGAGCCAATGCGCGCTTCGGGCCGCGTGGCCACCTTGTAGATGATGTTCTTGAAACCGAAGTCGGTGTAAACCTTTTGCAGCAGGGTCGTGTAGTCCACGCACTCCTTCAATATCTGCTCTTCGGTGCAGAAAATATGGCCGTCGTCCTGCGTGAAGCCGCGCACGCGCATGATGCCATGCAGGCCGCCCGATGGCTCGTTGCGGTGACACTGGCCAAACTCGCCGTAGCGCAGCGGCAGGTCGCGGTAACTTTTGATGCCCTGCTTGAAGATCAGGATATGACCCGGGCAATTCATCGGCTTGAGCGCGTATTCACGCTTTTCCGATTCGGTCGTGAACATGTTGTCGCGGTACTTGTCCCAATGGCCGGTTTTTTCCCACAGCGTCTTGTCGAGGATCTGCGGACCCTTGACCTCCTGGTAGCCGTTGTCCTGGTACACCTTGCGCATGTACTGCTCGACACCCTGCCACACCGTCCAGCCCTTGGGGTGCCAGAACACCAGGCCAGGCGCATGCTCGTCAATATGAAACAGGTCGAGCTCGCGGCCGGGCTTGCGGTGGTCGCGTTTTTCCGCTTCCTCGAGCATGGTCAGGTACTGCTGCAGCTCGTCCTTGGTGGCCCAGGCCGTGCCGTAGATGCGCTGCAGCATTTCGTTGTTATGGTCGCCGCGCCAGTAAGCACCGGCCAGCTTCATGAGCTTGAAGAACTTCAGTTTGCCGGTGCTGGGCACGTGCGGGCCGCGGCACAAATCCTCAAACTTGCCTTCACGGTACAGCGATACGTCTTCGTTGGCAGGGATACTGGCAATGATTTCCGCTTTGTAGTGCTCGCCCTGGGCCTTGAAGTGGGCCACGGCTTCGTCGCGCGACAATACACGGCGCGTCACCGGCTCGTCTTTGGCGGCAAGCTCGGTCATTTTTTTCTCGATAGCCGTCAGGTCTTCTGGGGTGAACGGCCGCTTGTACGAAAAATCGTAGAAAAAGCCGTTCTCGATCACCGGGCCAATGGTCACCTGTGCATCCGGAAACAACTCCTTGACTGCATAAGCCAGCAGATGGGCCGTCGAATGACGGATCACGTCCAGGCCTTCCGGGTCCTTGGCGGTGATGATGGCCAGCGGGCTGTCGGCGGTGATCAGGTAGCTGGTATCGACCACCTTGCCACCCACTTTGCCACCGAGCGCAGCCTTGGCCAGGCCGGCGCCGATGGAGGCGGCGACATCGGCCACTGTCACGGCTTCGGAAAATTCACGAATCGAGGCATCAGGCAGCGTAATTTTGATCATGGTGGTCAGGCTCTGAAAATGGAAAAGCGCGGTAACTGCCGCGCTTGAGAAGGGTTAGCGATGGAGGCTTGCTATCTATTCGGTAGCTACAAATCACATGGGGACGCGGCTATCGCCCCGGATGACTCCAAACTGGAGGCGTGGTCGTAGTTCGCGGTGTCATAACCCGCGCGATCCTTCCTGTTTTCAGCTTGATTGGTTGCATCGCTCTATTTTACGGCAGCTTCGGCCGGACGCTCGGGAGGCGCCATGCGCCACGCCATCCCAATGAAAAAGCCCGGGCAGCACATGAAGCACCGTCCGGGCTGCAGCCACCCGAGGGTGGCGCTGTTCAGTCAAGGTCAGCTCAGTGGAACTGCTCTTCTTCGGTCGAGCCGGTCAACGCAGTCACGCTGGACTTGCCGCCCTGGATGGCTGTGGTCACTTCGTCGAAGTAACCGGTGCCAACTTCCTGCTGGTGCGACACAAAGGTGTAGCCGCGGTCACGTGCTGCGAACTCGGGCTCCTGCACCTTCTCGATGTACGCCGTCATGCCGCGCTTGACGTAGTCCTGCGACAGGTCATACATGTTGTACCACATGGAGTGGATGCCGGCGAGCGTGATGAACTGGTACTTGTAGCCCATGGCGCCGAGTTCGCGCTGGAACTTGGCGATGGTCGCGTCGTCCAGGTTTTTCTTCCAGTTGAAAGATGGCGAGCAGTTGTAGGCCAGCATCTTGCCGGGGTGAACCTTGTGCACGGCGTCGGCGAATTTCTTCGCGAAGTCGAGGTCGGGGGTACCGGTCTCGCACCACACCAGGTCGGCGTAGTCCGCATAGGCGTTGGCGCGCGACACGGCCTGATCCAGGCCCTTGCGGGTCTTGTAGAAACCTTCAGCCGTGCGTTCGCCGGTCAGGAAAGGCTTGTCGATCTCGTCGTAGTCGGAGGTCAGCAGGTCGGCGGCTTCCGCGTCGGTGCGGGCAATCACCAGCGTGGGCACGCCGCACACGTCGGCCGCCATGCGGGCTGCGATCAGCTTCTGGCAGGACTCGCGGGTTGGCAGCAACACCTTGCCGCCCATGTGGCCGCATTTCTTCACGGAGGCAAGCTGGTCTTCCCAGTGCACGCCACCGGCGCCGGACTTGGTCATGGCTTTCATCAGCTCGAAAGCATTGAGCACACCGCCAAAACCGGCTTCTGCATCCGCCACGATAGGTGCGAAGTAGTCGATGTAACCCTTGTCGCCTGCGTCAATGCCTTTGGAGTGCTGGATCTCGTCGGCGCGGCGGAAGGTGTTGTTGATGGTTTCAACGACCTTGGGCACCGAGTCCACCGGGTACAGCGACTGGTCAGGGTACATCGCGGAGTAGCTGTTGTTGTCGGCAGCCACTTGCCAGCCCGACAGGTAAATGGCTTTGACGCCGGCCTTGACCTGCTGCATGGCCTGGCCGCCGGTCAAGGCGCCCAGGCAATTGACGTAGGGCTCGTTGTGCAGGAGGTCCCAGAGCTTTTCGGCACCGCGGCGGGCCAGCGTGTGTTCGATCGGGAAGGAGCCGCGCAGGCGCACGACGTCGGCGGCGCTGTAGCCGCGCTTGATGCCTTTCCAGCGCGGGTTGGTTGCCCAGTCTTTTTCGAGGGCGGCAATTTGCTGTTCGCGGCTCAGTTGTTCGGTGAGGGTCTGTGGCATGGGGTCACTCCAGAGGTTGAAAAAATTGGGGCAAATCGCGCTGCATTTTTCCTGTCTGCCGCGTTGTTTGTTCTGGGCTTTACTTTAAGTCTTGTACAAGACTTTGTGAAGCTCTTATGTCTTATATAAGACAAAAATATTTATAAATAAAATCAACAGTCTTTGAGAACTTTTCTGTAATGCAAAATTCGATTTCTTGTATTGAGAAATTTTTCCGCACTGCAGCATTTCAAATTATTACAATATGAAATCAGTTTGCTGGATTGTGAAATATGAATGCGAAGAAGAAACAGCGCTTCCGGGTGACCTTTTTGGCAATGCGGCAAGCGGTCATTGACCATGCCGGGCGCGCCAGGCGTACTCAGCGGGGCGGCGCACGGCGGCGCCAGTCGCCACTTGTGATCACCGGCTGGCCCGCGACACGGGTACGGTTGATTTCATAGACCAGACAAACCAGCCCGGCGGCCGAAGAAGGCGCGCTGCCGCCGTCCAGCTGTACCGGCACCTCGCGGCGGGTGTACTCGCCGCTCTGCTGGGGCCAGACCTCCTCGATCTCGTCGAGGAGCTGCTCCAGTTCGGCGCTGATGGCATACACCTCGCCAAGCACCCGGCCCTCGCCACCCAGCACCAGCCCGGGATAGGGACCCAGGTCGTACAGCACACCGGCCACGCTGGCCGTGCCGACAAGTTGGGGCTGCGGGTGCAGTCGTGTGATGTCGCGCACCTCCTCCCGGCGCAGCGTGCCGTAGACAAAAACGTGGCGTAAAACGGAAGCGGGAATTGGTTCAGGCATGGAATTCAGAACTTGTCCGTGAGTTTGTCCGTAAGACATGGGGGTCGCAATTATTTGCAGACAAGTTCTCAGGCATGATTTCCGCTCATTGTTGCAGGCACCGCCCAAGAGCCGCATCCGAACTTCAGAAAGAGCCTTGTTGAATGAACCGCATTGTGGCTTACGCCTGCCTCGCACTCAGCATGTCGTTGGTGGGCAGTTATGTCGCGCTGTCCAAACCGCTGGTGGCGATTTTTCCGGTCTTTCTGCTGGCCTGGCTGCGTTTCGGCATAGGCGGCGCTGCCATGCTGCACTGGCTGAAAAAACCCGCCGACGAAGCACCCCTGACGCGGCGGACCCGGCAGCTGGTGTTTCTCGAATCGTTTCTCGGCAACTTCCTGTTTTCGATCTGCATGTTGTATGGCGTGAGCCTGACCAGCGCGGTGTCGGCCGGCGTCATCATGGCGTCCATTCCTGCGGTGGTCGCGGTGCTGAGCTGGCTCTTCCTGCGCGAGCGCATCACGGCGCGTATCTGGCTGGCGGTGGCCTGCGCAGTGTTGGGCATCGCACTGGTCTCGCTATCAAAAACAGAGCTTCTTGCGCCCGCACCGCAAGGGCTGGAGGCTGATTTGGCTTCAAACTCTGCCTGGCTGGGCAACCTTCTGCTGCTGGGCGCGGTGTTCTGCGAAGCAGCGTACGCAGTGATTGGCAAGCGGCTCACCGGCGCACTCGGCCCCAAACGCATCACCGCCCTGATCAACCTCTGGGGTTTTATGCTGGTGACGCCCATGGGCTTGTGGATGGCCTGGCGTTTTGACTTTGCTGCCGTCGCGCCAGGCAGCTGGCTGCTGTTGCTGTTTTATGCGCTGGCCGCCAGCGTCTGGACCGTCTGGTTGTGGATGACCGGCCTGAAGAGCCTGCCGGCCAGCCAGGCAGGCGTCTTCACGGTCATGTTGCCTGTGAGCGCTGCTGCGGTGGGTGTGGGCGTTCTTGGCGAGACACTTGGCGGGGTGCAGGTCGCCGCATTCGCCTTGGCGCTGCTTGGCGTGCTGCTGGCTACCTTGCCGCAACGCGATGGCGAAAAGCTGCCTGGCGACGTACTGCCGCTTTGATTGCCGGTCATGGACTACACCGCCGTCTCCGGTGCGCGGTATAGACTGAACAGCCAACACCACTGGAGACCGTCCATGGGACTTGCGAAATTTCTGGGACGCGCGGCTATGGGCCCTTTCTCCAAAGCGCTGCCGCAGATGGGGGAAACAGAACGCGCTGCGCTGGAGGCCGGTACGGTCGGCTTTGAGGGCCAGATTTTTGCCGGCCATCCAGACTTTGATGCGCTGATCAGCATGGGACCCGGCGTGCTCAGCGCGGCCGAACAGGCTTTCCTCGACAACGAGGTTCGCACCCTGTGCGCCATGCTGGACGATTTCGTCATCGACGAAGCGCGCGACCTGCCGCCCGATGTCTGGCAGTTCCTGCGCGACAGGCGTTTTTTCGGAATGATCATTCCCAGGCAGTGGGGCGGCCTGGGGTTCAGCCACTGCGCGCATGCCACCGTGGTGACGCGCATTGCGACCGTCAACGTCTCGGCCGCAGTCACGGTGATGGTGCCCAACTCGCTGGGGCCGGCGGAGCTGCTGCTGCGATACGGCACCGAGCCGCAACAGCAGTACTACCTGCCCCGCCTTGCCGACGGTACCGACCTGCCGTGTTTTGGCCTGACCTCTCCCTACGCAGGCTCTGACGCCGCGTCCATGCCGGACCGGGGCGTGCTGACCGAGCGCGAAATCGACGGTGTGCGGGTGCGCGGCTTCAGCATCACTTTTTCCAAGCGCTACATCACGCTTGCCCCCGTGGCCACCGTGGTCGGGTTGGCTTTTCAGGCGATTGACGAGGCCCGCCCCGAGGGCCAACGCGAACTCGGGATTACCTGCGCCCTGATCCCGGTGCCCCAGCCCGGCATGCAGATCGGTCGCCGTCACCACCCCATGAACAGCGCTTTCATGAACGGTCCGATTGAAGGCCAGGACGTGTTTGTACCTATGGAATGGATCATCGGCGGCGAAGAAAAGGTTGGCCAGGGATGGCGCATGCTGATGGAATGTCTGGCCGCAGGGCGGGCCATTTCCCTGCCGGCACTCGGGGCTGCAACCCAGCAGGCCTCACTTTTTGTGGTCACGGGTTATGGCCGGGTGCGCGAGCAGTTCGGCCTGCCCATTGGCCGGTTCGACGCCATCGGAGGCATCGTTGCCGGCATGGCTGCCGAACTGTATGCCACCGACGCCGCGCGGCGATACACGGCGGCGGCCCTCGACAAAGGCGAGCAGCCCAGCGTGGCCAGCGCCATCCTGAAAGTGCAGCTGACGGAAGCGGGACGCCGTTCGATCAACCATGCCATGGATATCCTGGGCGGAAAAGGCATCGTGAATGGCCCATCCAACCTGCTCGCATCGGCCTACCGCCACATGCCGATTGCCATCACTGTCGAGGGCGCCAACATCCTGACCCGGTCGCTGATCATCTTCGGACAGGGGGCTGTGCGTTGCCACCCTTATGTGATGCAGGAGATTCAGGCGGTTGCGCAGCATGACGAGGAAGCCCTGGGGCGCGCCCTGCTGGGCCACGCGCGCCACGCAGCCGGTAACTTCTGGCACAGCCTGTTCGGCGCACCCCTGACCGGCACGCCCCCCGAGGCGCTGCTGGGTGAAGCGCGCATGCTGGCACGCCTTTCCGCCAAGTACGCCCTGACCTGCGACCTGGCCATGGGCATGCTGGGCGGCAAACTCAAACGCATGGAGCTGTTGTCCGCCCGGCTGGGCGACTGCCTGGCCCACCTGTACATGGCCAGTGCCTGCTTCTGGCGTTTCACGGTCGAGGCCGACAGTGAGATGCTGCCGTTTGCGCGCGCGGCGCTCCGGGTACAACTGGACGCGGCCGAGGAGGTGCTGCGCGACCTGTACGCCAACCTGCCGACGCCGGGTCGTCGCCTGATCGGCGCCCTGGTGCTCAGCCGCACAGCCCACCTGGCCCCCCTGCGGGACGTACAGATGCTGGAACTGGCAGCCTTGCTTCGCACACGGCGCGCCCTGCTGGACCGCCTGTGCCCCGATGTCAGCGCGCCCAAGCAGGGGGGGATGCTGGACCTGATGCAGGCGCTGGACCTGGCGCAGCAACTGGGCGACGACGAAACCGCCGCACTCAACAAGCTTGTTCGCCGCGCCCATTCTTTCGAGGAAGCCGCGCAGGCCGCGTCCAACCCCACCCTGGCGCTGGCTTACCTGCGCGCAGCCGACCGGGTGATCCAGGTGGACGACTTTGCGCCCTGACGCACCACCCGGCGCAGCCCGGACGCAGTCAAGACGGACTTCAGAGGCATTTCAAGCGGCAGGAAACAGCTGTTTGTGCTGCTCGCGCAGCAGGTTCTTCTGGACCTTGCCCATGGTGTTGCGCGGCAACTCGGCCACCACAAAACAGCGCTTGGGTATCTTGTAGTTGGCCAGACCGGACTTGAGCGCGCCCAGGATGGCATCGCCATCCAGCGTGTTGCCCGGTTTGGCGATCACGATGGCCACACCAACCTCGCCAAAATCAGGATGCGGCACGCCGATCACCGCGCTTTCGACCACGCCGGGCATATCGTTGATGTAGCCTTCGATCTCGGCAGGATAAACGTTGTAGCCACCGCTGATGATCAGGTCCTTGCTGCGTCCAACGATGTGGATGTAGCCACGTTCGTCGATTTTTCCCACGTCGCCGGTCTTGAAGTAGCCGTCGGGTGCGAACTCCTCTTTGGTCCTTTCCGGCATGCGCCAGTAACCCTGGAAGACGTTGGGGCCCTTGACCTCAATGCCGCCGACTTCGCCAGCCAGCAAAGGCTGGCCAGCGTCGCCCTGCACGCGCAGGCTGACACCCGGCAAGGCAAACCCGACGGTGCCGCCGCGGCGCTCGCCGTCATAGGGGTTGGAAGTCAGCATGGCGGTCTCGGACATGCCGTAGCGCTCCAGGATGGTGTGACCCGTGCGTTCCTGCCAGGCCTTGAAGGTCTCGATCAACAGCGGCGCGGAGCCCGCTACAAACAGGCGCATGTTGCGGCAGGCCTCGCGGTTGAGGCCGGGCTCGGCCAGCAAGCGCACATACAAGGTCGGCACGCCCATGAAGACGGTGGCCTCGGGCAGCTTGTTCACGACCAGCGCGGGGTCAAACTTCGACAGCCAGATCATCTTGCTGCCGTTGATCAACGCGCCATGGAGGGCCACGAACAGGCCGTGCACATGAAAAATAGGCAAGGCATGGATCAGCACGTCGCCCGCCTTCCAGCCCCAGTAGTCCTTGAGCACGCGCGCGTTGTCCGCCAGGTTGCCGTGCGACAGCATCGCGCCCTTGCTGCGGCCGGTGGTGCCGCTGGTGTACAAAATGGCCGCCAGGTCATCGGTCTGACGCTCCACAACGCCATGCCGGTCGCTGCACTGGGCGGCGCGGTCCAGCAAGGAGCCGACGCGGTTGTCGTCCAGGCTGAAGACGTTGTAGGTTCCTCGCTGGAAAGCAATCTTGCTGACCCAACCAAAGTTTTTGCGACTGCACACGACGACGGAGGGTTCGGCGTTGTCAATGAAGTACGCCATCTCGACGCTCTGGTAGGCGGTATTCAGTGGCAAAAAAACATAACCGGCGCGCAGTGTGGCCAGGTACAGCATCATGGCCTCCACCGATTTTTCAACCTGTACGGCGATACGTGCCCCTTCGGGCAGCTGCAGCGACTTCAGCAGGTTGGCCAGCATGGCGGTGCCGCGCTCCAGGTCGCGCCAGGAGTAATACAGGCCGTTGTCGGTCTCCACCGCAATGGTGTCGAGGTCGTCCGGAAAAGCCGCGCGCAAGGTGGCAAACAGGTTGTTGTTGGTCGTCATGGAGTTACCTGAAAAATCAAAATACGGATGGGACAGAGCTCCGTCAAAACTGCGGCGTTCGCTTCTCGACGAAGGCCACGACCCCTTCGCGGTGTTCGTCGGAGTCCGCATAAGCATAGGCATTTGCTATCAAATGCGTAGCTGCCTGAGACCGCCCATCAAGGGCTAGCGCCCTGAAACACTGTTTATTCAGGCGCGCGGCACCAGGGGCGAGCTGCGACACGCGGGCAACCGTGGCGGCGGCCTCCGTCGCCAACTGGTCATCGGGCAACACGCGGTTCAAAAAACCGCGCTGCGCCGCCGTGGGTGCATCGAGCACTTGTGCGGCCAGCAGCATCTCGCGCGCCATCAGCTCCCCGGCGGCACACATCACGAGTGCGGCTTCGCGCGGTGCCATCGGAAAGCCCAGCTTTGCGATGGGCGCGCCAAACCGGGCCGACATGCCGGCCAGACGCAGGTCGCAACAACTGGCCATCTCGATGCCTGCGCCCATGCAGGCGCCCTCAATTTGCGCCACGATGGGCACGTCGCAGTCCAGCATGGCCTGCAGGCCACCCCACACCTGCCTGTCATGGAAGTCACGCAGGGTTTCTTCGTCAAAGCGGAACGCAGGGTACTCGGCAATGTCGCCGCCGGCGCAGAAGTTGCCGCCCTCCCCGGCCAGCAGGACGCAGCGCAAAGCGGCATCGTGCTGAATGCGCTCAAAGACCTCGCGCAGCTCATGCCACATGGCACGCGACATGGCGTTGAGCTTGCCGGGATGGGACAGCGTGACACGCGCCAAGCTGCCTTCGACGGCCAACAGTACCTGTCCCGTCATGAGGGGTCCTGCTGGCTCAATCGAGCTTGGCGCCGGAAGCCTTGACCACTTGCGCCCACTTCTTGACTTCTGCGCTGATGAAGCTGCCGAACTGCGGGCCGCTCAAGCCGGTAAATTCGGCGCCCTGACGCGCCCAGACCGCCTTGGCCTCGTCGGTCGTGCAGGCCTTGCGGATTTCCTCGATGGCTCGGGCCTGGGCATCAGCCGGCATGCCTTTGGGTCCCCAGACGCCGTACCAGGTGGTGACGTTGTAGTCGGGCAAACCCATCTCCGCAGCACTTGGCACGTCCGGAATCGCCGGATTGCGCTTGTTGCCAGACACCATCAAGGCCTTGATACGACCACCGGCGATGTGGGCCGCCGACGAACCCAGGCCATCAAACATCATTTCGACATCACCGGCAATCAGGCCCTGCAGCGCCGGGCCCGCACCGCGGTAAGGAATGTGCGTGATGAACGTGTTGGTCTGCTGCTTGAACAGTTCACCAGCCAGGTGGTGCGAGGTGCCCGCGCCGGCCGAGCCGTAATTGAGCTTGCCCGGGTTCTTGCGGGCGTTGTCCAGAAACTCCTTGAAGTTGGCAACTGGCAACTTTTGCGGATTGACCACCACCACCTGCGGCACGCTGGCCACCAGGATCAACGGGATCAGGTCCTTTTCGATGTCGTAATCGAGCTTGGGGTACATGCTCGGCGCAATGGTGTGGTGCACCGCGCCCATGAACAAGGTGTAGCCATCGGGCTGGGCCTTGGCTGCGATGCTGGCGCCCAGGGTGCCGCCGGCGCCGCCACGGTTGTCGATGATGAGTTGCTTGCCGGTCAGGCGCGCAAACTGCGCGGACATGGGTCGTGCAAACGCATCTGTGCCGCCGCCCGCCGGGAAAGGCACGATCATGGTGACCGGTTTGGCCGGCCAGGTCGATTGCGCGTGGCTGCCGAATGAAAATGCCGCAGCACCTGCGGCTGCCATGCGCAGCATGTCGCGTCGCGATGCGTTGATGTCAAAACTCGATGTCATGTATGTCTCCTGTCGTTGTTGAATCGAAAAAAAATTGGTCGAAAGATGTTGTTAAATATACAAATCTTCGACCGCGCCCGATACGGGGATTTTCCCCTGCGCAAGCAGCGCCCGGTATTTGTCCAGCCGTTTGAGGTCATAGAGGTAATTGACCATCAGGCCGAAGGACTGCTTCAGCCCTTTGGGCGAGGGGTCACCGCCCCAGTTGATGCGCTCCACCCGCGCGCCATTGCCCAGGTGAAAACGCGCCACCGGGTCGAGCGGCTTGCCGTCGTCGAGCTCGCGGCCCAGGTACTGCGCAGCGCAATGGAGCAGCATGCGGCGCACCGGCGATTTTTCGTTGAGCGCCAGCGCGTTGTCCGCCGCCGTGATGAAATTCTGCGCCGTCGGCGGCTCGAACCCCACCGCCCGCCCCAGCAGAGTGCGTTCTTTTTCATCGAGCTGCTCGATCAATCCTGTGGCGCTTTTTCCGAGCCAATGGCGAAAGCCAGGAATCGGCGACAAGGTGGCAAAGGTCTTCAGGCGCGGAAACTCCTCATGCAGCGTTTCCACCACACGCTTGATCAGCGAGTCGCCAAAACTCACGCCGCGCAGGCCGGTCTGCGTGTTGCTGATGGAATAAAAAATCGCGGAGGTGGCCTTTTTGAGATCAGCCGGTGCGGCGGATTCATCGAGCAGCGGCGTGATGCCATCAGCCATGTCATCCATCAACGCCACTTCAACAAAAATCAGGGGCTCGTCCGGCATGCGGGGGTGGAAAAACCCATAACAGCGGCGGTCGCTGTCCAGCCGGTTTTTCACATCGGCCCAGCTCTTGATGTCATGAACGGCTTCGTACTTGATCAGCTTCTCGATCAGAGACGCAGGCGAGTCCCAGCTGATGCGGCGCAGGTCCAGAAAACCCACGTCGAACCAGGTCGAGAACATGTACTCCATCTCGACGTCGAGCGCCTGCAGGCGCTTGTCGGCCTTGAGGTGCGGCAGCATGTCGGCGCGCAGGTTCACCAGAAAGCGGAAGCCTTCAGGAAAAGCGCTGAAGCGTTGCAGCAGGCGCCGCCGCGGCGAGACGGTGGCGCGGCGGTAACGCACCTCGGCCACGGGCTCATCGGGCGTGCCGACCGCAGCGGCAAACTGCGTCTGCGCCAGCTTGACTTTGGCGGCGTCGGCGACGAACTGCTCACTCATCAGCAGCCACATGTCGCGCCGCTCGTCCAGCAAGGCGTTGGCGTACCAGCCGGCGACACCCATGGCGCGACGCCCGCCCTCGACCTCGCTGACCTGCGGATCGACAATGGCCTTGAGTTCTTCCAGCGTGCGGCGCAGCACGCGCGGCGACAAGGCTTCCTCCTTCTTGCGCAGCGTGGCATTGAGGCGCTCCCGCGTGCTGCGCACAGCGCCGCTGCTTGCTCCTGATTTTGTAGCATCCTGCGAACGCTCGGCGGGAGCTGAGGGCTTTTTTAACTCGGATTTTTCAGGGCTGCGCAGGATGGACACGCTGCGGGTGATCCAGTCGGGCGTGTTCATGGGGTGGCCTGTGGAGTGGTAAGGAGCAAGGAAGCGACGACTGCGGACATCGTGGGCTGGCTCATGCTGTCGCCTCCTGTCGGGTCAACGATTTGCGGGCAAAAAGGTGTCGGCTCCCTGCTGGCATTCGCCTGCTGTCGATCCCCAGCTGCGCTGGGGCCCCTCGCCAGGTAGCTCATGCCAGCACCTTCGATCTCTGATTCCTGGCGAGCTCTCTGAGGGCTTCTCGTTGGCGGATCAGGTGGGTGCGCATGGCGGCGTCGGCGCCTTCGCTGTCTCTGGCCTTGAGGGCAGCGAACACGGCCATGTGTTCCGACAGGCTTTGCGCGAGACGGCCGGGCGCGTGCAGTTGCTGTGAGCGCGCCAGCTTGAGGATCTTGCGCAGGTCGCTGATCGCCATCGCCAGCCAGCGGTTGTCGGCCAGCGTGATGATGGCTTCATGGATGGCGAAGTTGGTGTCGTAGTAGTCGTTGATGCGGCCGGCCCGGGCGTGGCCGTTCAGGCGTTCATGCAGCATGGTGAGTGCGGCTAGGTCAGCATCGGTCGCGTTGCGTGCCGCCTCAAAGGCACAGCGTCCTTCAAGCAACGCGATCACGGGAAAAATATCGTCCAGGTCTTTTTCGGTCACCTCGCTGATGAAGCAGCCTCGGCGCGGCTCGTGCCGAAGCAGCCCTTCAGCGGTCAGCACCTTGAGCGCTTCGCGCAAAGGCGTGCGCGAGATCTGCAGTCGCTGGCAGAGCGCCAGTTCATCGAGAAAACTGCCGGGCGCATACAGGCCAGAAAAGATCTGCTCACGCAAGGTGGCAGCCGCTTCCTGGTGCAATGAGTTCTGGATGAGGCGCATGGTGTCAGTCCGCCGTGACCAAAAGTCTGCGAGACAGAACAATTGTCGGAGGCAAAACGGCAGCACCAACCCCTGGCCTGTCAGCTGATATTCCTCTCTGCAGATTCGCTTGATTCTTCATAATTTTCTATAATTATGAATAATTATTATAAATTTCATGCGTACTGGCAAGCATAAGTGGGCATCAAGTCACAGGTAAAAACCCGGATGCCGCAACCGTCGAGCAACGGGCGCAGAGCCCGCCACACGGACCTCGCCAACCCGAACTGCTATCTCAACGATAGTAGACTATGTCCGTATGACGGGGCTCAAGGCCTTTTTTCGGTCCATAACCAGAGCCAGACGCCGGCCGCAATCATGGGCAGGCACAACCACTGACCCATGCTCATCCCCAGCGCCAGAATGCCGAGATAGTCGTCCGGCTCGCGGAAAAACTCGGCGATGAAGCGGAACACGCCGTAGCCGACCAGAAAGGCCGCCGACACCTGCCCGGTTTTGCGCGGCTTGCGCGCGTACAGCCAGAGCAGCACGAAGAGCAGCAGTCCCTCGAGCAGGAACTGGTAGACCTGCGACGGGTGGCGCGGCATCAGGGAGCCGCTGTTCCTGAAAACCATGCCCCAGGGCAGGTCCGGACTGCTGAAGCGGCCCCACAACTCGCCGTTGATGAAGTTGCCGACGCGTCCGGCCGCCAGCCCCGTCGGCACACAGGGCGCGATGAAGTCCATCACCTGCAGCCAGGGTTTTTGCCGCGTGCGCGCAAACCAGATCTGCGACACCAGCACACCCAGCATACCGCCATGAAAACTCATGCCGCCCTGCCACACGTAGAAAATCTCCAGCGGGTGCGCCAGGTAATAGCCGGGCTTGTAGAACAGGCAGTAGCCGATACGCCCGCCCAGCACCACCCCCATCACGCCCAGGAAAAGAATGTCTTCGATGTCCTTGCGGCTCCAGGCGGCCGTTCCCGTCATCGAGGCATAGGGCTCATGGCGCAGGCGGCGCATGCCCAAAAACAGGAACAGGCCAAAGGCGGCGAGGTAAGTCAGGCCGTACCAGTGAATGGCCAGCGGACCCAACTGAAGGGCAACGGGATTGATGGTGGGATGAATCAGCATGGGACGTATTTTGCACCGCCGGGCAGTTCCATCTCGTAGGCTATTGGCTCACAAGCGCGTGGTGCAGGCCAAGGCTGTCCCGAACATGCCGCAGCCTGCCCAGCTTCAGCCCGGCAAGTCTGGCGCGCAGTCGATGAAGCGCGCCACGCAGGCATGGGCTGCGCCCCCGGGCCAGACCAGGCTGGTTTCACACATCGCCACCTTGCGGCCCTTTTTGCCCGCCACGCTGCGATAGACCACGCCTGGCCGCTGGAACTGGCGCACGCTGTCGGGCACCCAGGCGACGCCCAGCCCGGCGGAGACCAGATTGACAATCGTCTGCATCTGGATCGCTTCCTGCGCCACCTGTGGCGACTGCGCGGCGGCGTGGTACATGCCAAAAATCGCGTCGTACAGCGAAGGCAGGATGCGACGCGGAAAAATCACCAGCGGCTGCGTCAGCACCTGATCGAGTGTGAGCGCAGTCCGCGTTGCCAGCGGATGGTGTTCACTCAGTGCAAGCACCAGTGGCTCCCGGGCCACGAGGCGGCTGTGCAGCCCCGGTGGTGCGAAGCCGGGCGAATGCAGGATCACGCCGGCATCGATGTCGTGGTGCTCGAAAGCCTGCAACTGCATGTCGCCGGTGGCCTCCAGCAGCTCCAGCTGGACTTGCGGGTTGCGCTCGCGAAAAGCCCGCACCCACTTGGGCAGCAGCGAAAAACCGGCGGTGGACACAAAAGCCAGACGCAGCCGCCCCAGCTCTCCAGCGCCGGCCGCCCTGGCCTGCTCCGGCAGCGCCTGCGCCCGCGCGAGCAGGTCCAGCACCTGCGGCAGCAGCGCCTCGCCCGCCGCCGTCATCTGCACGCTGCGCTTGGTGCGCTCGAACAGGCGCACACCCAGCCGCGTTTCCAGATGCGCGATCGCCTGGGTCAGCGGCGGCTGGGTCATGTGCAGGCGCGTTGCAGCCCGGCCGAAGTGCAGTTCTTCGGCCAAAGCGGCAAACTGACGCCAGAGACGCAGTTCAATAGTCGGGTTACTCATACGCCCTTCATATTACTGGATGTCTAAAAATATATTGGAAACGAAAAAAAAGGCGGGGCATACTTTGCCCTTTGCCCCTTTCATCTCCCCACTACAAAGAAGAGACCCCCATGAACCAGCAGGACAAAGACAGCGCAGGCGACGCGATCAACCGCCGCAGTAAAAATATCACCGAAGGCACGTCGCGCGCGCCAAATCGTTCGATGTACTACGCCATGGGCTACGAGGCCGGTGACTTCAAAAAACCGATGGTCGGTGTGGCCAACGGCCACAGCACCATCACCCCCTGCAACAGCGGACTGCAAAAACTCGCCGACGCGGCGATTGCCGGCATCGAGGAAGCGGGAGGCAATGCGCAGGTCTTCGGCACACCGACCATCTCTGACGGCATGGCCATGGGTACCGAGGGCATGAAGTACTCGCTGGTCTCCAGAGAAGTGATCTCCGACTGCATAGAAACCTGTGTGCAGGGCCAGTGGATGGATGGCGTGCTGGTGATCGGCGGCTGCGACAAAAACATGCCGGGGGGCCTGATGGGCATGCTGCGCGCCAATGTGCCTTCCATCTACGTCTATGGCGGCACCATTTTGCCGGGCAGCTACAAGGGCCAGGACCTGAACATCGTCAGCGTATTCGAAGCCGTGGGTGAACACGCCGCCGGCCGCATGAGCGACGAAGACCTGCTGCAAATCGAGCGCCGCGCCGTTCCCGGCACTGGCAGCTGCGGCGGTATGTACACGGCCAACACCATGTCATCGTCGTTCGAGGCGCTGGGTATTTCCCTGCCCTACTCATCGACCATGGCGAATCCGCACGACGAGAAAATGAATTCGGCCAAAGAGTCGGCCAAGGTGCTGGTCGAAGCAATTAAAAAGAACATCAAACCGCGTGACATCGTGACCAAAAAAGCGATTGAAAATGCTGTGGCGGTGATCATGGCCACCGGCGGCTCGACCAACGCCGTGCTGCACTTTCTGGCAATTGCCCACGCCGCTGAAGTTGACTGGACGATTGACGATTTCGAACGCGTGCGCCAGAAGACGCCGGTGCTATGCAACCTCAAGCCCAGCGGCCAATACCTGGCAGTCGATCTGCACAAGGCCGGTGGCATTCCGCAGGTCATGAAGACGCTGCTGGTCGCAGGTCTGCTGCACGGTGACTGCCTGACCATCACCGGCCAGACCATCGCCGAAGTGCTGAAAGACGTACCTGATGTGCCGCGTGCCGACCAGGATGTGATCCGTCCCATCGACAGGCCGATGTACAAGCAGGGCCACCTGGCCATTCTCAAGGGCAACCTCTCGCCCGAAGGCTGCGTCGCCAAAATCACTGGTCTCAAAAACCCGGTGATGACTGGTCCGGCACGCGTGTTTGACGACGAGCAGTCGGCACTGGCCGCCATCCTGGCCGGCAAAATTGTGGCGGGCGATGTGATGGTGCTGCGCTACCTCGGCCCCAAGGGCGGCCCCGGCATGCCGGAGATGCTGGCGCCCACAGGCGCACTGATTGGCGCCGGCCTGGGCGAAAGTGTGGGACTGATCACCGACGGTCGCTTCTCCGGCGGCACCTGGGGCATGGTCGTCGGCCATGTGGCGCCGGAAGCAGCGGCTGGCGGCAACATCGCCTTCATCAAGGAAGGCGACTCGATCACCATCGACGCCAAACAGCTGCTGCTGCAACTGAACATCGATGACGCCGAACTTGCCAAACGCAAGGAGGGCTGGAAAGCCCCCCTGCCGCGCTACATGCGCGGCGTGCAGGCCAAGTTCGCCTTCAATGCTTCCAGCGCCAGCAAGGGCGCCGTGCTTGACGATTATTGAAATCGCAGCAACGCGCCGAAATTAAAAACCCCCTGCAGAACTGCAGGAGGTTTTTTTTATTGTGTGAGCCGCAAAGGCCAGGATCGAAGCGAGCGGGGTCTCCCTTCAAGCAGGGGCCACGGATCTGGCTCTGCCAGTCCGCATGCGCAGCGCCCCCTCGGGGGCAGCGCAGTACACGCAGTGACAAGCGTGGGAGCCCTATTTCCTTTTTTTGAGCATCCCCATGGCATCTCGCTGCTTGTCGATGCGGTCCTGCTTGCGCTTGTCCATCTTTTCCATTTCCTTCTTCTTGGTGTAACCAGATGCATCGGCCCACCACCACCAAAGCACCGCCATGCCGAACGGCGCCAGGATGAACCACCAACTCAGCGTCGCCACCGGCCCGATCTCCAGGTATTTCAGCAGGACGCCGATGATGCCAATGAACAGGAAAAACATGGATAACTCCTCTGGTACAGCGGGAAACCCTTTGTGAGCAAGGTCAACCCACAGCACTACAATTGCGTTGATTGAATGTACCCGAATCCATACCTGAAACTCTTCCCACGAGGTCAACGATGAAACGTGTTTTTTTGGTGATTGCTTCCCTCGCTGCTGGCGCGCTGGTTTCCACGCCGGCGCTGGCCGACCTGCAGCTGGCCACCGCCAAAAACTGCATGGCCTGCCATGCCGTGGCGACCAAGCTGGTTGGCCCATCGTATAAAGAGGTTGCCGCCAAATATGCAGGCCAAAAAGACGCGGTGGAAAAACTGGCCGGCAAAATCATGAAGGGGGGTTCCGGCGTCTGGGGCCCGGTGCCCATGCCGGCCAATGCACAGGTCAACGCTGACGAGGCGAAAAAGCTGGCCGCTTGGGTGTTGACGCAAAAATAACGCCAGCCTCGGCCACAAAAAAAAAGCCCGTTGCTTTCAACGGGCTTTTTTCATGCCCAAAACCGGGGCAGCATCTCACAGGTTTTCAGACAGCTGATCGAGGATGGCGGGATTTTCCAATGTTGAGGTGTCCTGGGTGATGGTCTCTCCCTTGGCAATGCCGCGCAGAAGGCGGCGCATGATCTTTCCGCTGCGGGTCTTGGGGAGGTTGTCGCCAAAACGAATGTCTTTGGGCTTGGCGATCGGGCCAATCTCCCTGGCTACCCAGTCACGCAACTCCTTGGCAATCGCCTTGGCTTCGTCGCCGGTGGGGCGCGAACGTTTAAGCACCACAAAAGCCACAATCGCTTCGCCGGTTAGATCGTCGGGACGGCCAACCACAGCCGCTTCTGCCACCAGGGCCGAGTGCGACACCAGCGCCGATTCGATCTCCATGGTGCCCATGCGGTGTCCGGAGACATTAAGCACGTCGTCGATGCGGCCGGTGATCCGGAAGTAGCCACGGTCGGTACTGCGCACCGCACCGTCGCCAGCCAGGTACATGGTGCCGCCCATCTCTTCGGGGAAATAGCTCTTCTTGAAACGCTCGGGGTCGTTCCAGATGGTGCGGATCATCGACGGCCAGGGCCGCTTGACCACCAGCATGCCGCCGGAGCCGTTGGGCACGTCCTTGCCAACTTCATCAACGATGGCAGCCATGATGCCGGGCAGCGGCAAGGTGCAGCTGCCCGGCACCAACGGCGTCGCGCCGGGCAGCGGCGTGATCATGTGGCCGCCGGTTTCGGTCTGCCAGAAGGTGTCCACCACCGGGCAACGCTCGCCCCCGACGTTTTTGTAGTACCACATCCAGGCTTCCGGGTTGATGGGCTCACCCACCGAGCCGAGGATGCGCAGGCTGCTCAGATCGGAGCGTGCCGGATGGACTTTCTCGTCGCCTTCCGCCGCCTTGATCAGCGAACGCATCGCCGTCGGCGCGGCGTAGAAAATCGTGACCTTGTGTTTTTCGATCATCTGCCAGAAGCGGCCGGCATTTGGGAAGGTCGGGATACCCTCGAAGATCACCTGAGTCGCGCCGGCAGCCAGCGGGCCGTAGGCCACATAGGTGTGGCCAGTGATCCAGCCGATGTCGGCGGTGCACCAGAACACATCGGTCGGCTGGATGTCGAAGGTCCAGTCCATCGTCAGCTTGGCCCAAAGCAAATAACCGCCGGTGCTGTGCTGCACGCCCTTGGGTTTGCCGGTCGAGCCGGAGGTGTAGAGGATGAACAGCGGATGTTCGGCGCCGACGAACTCCGGCTCGCAGGTGGCCGGCTGCTTCGCGCTCACCTCGTGCATCAGGCTGTCGCGCCCGGCGACCATGTTGCAGGGCGTGGCGGTGCGCTGGTAGACGATCACGTTCTTGATGGATTCGCAGCCGCCCATGGCGATGCCTTCGTCCACAATGGTCTTGAGCGGCAGTTCCTTGCCGCCGCGCAACTGGAAGTTGGCGGTGATGACGGCCACCGCACCCGCATCCTGGATACGCTCCTGCAGGCTCTTGGCCGAAAAGCCGCCAAACACCACCGAGTGCGTGGCGCCTATGCGCGCGCAGGCCTGCATGGCCACCACACCTTCAACCGTCATCGGCATGTAGATGATGACGCGGTCGCCTTTTTTGATGCCCATGGACTTGAGCGCATTGGCGAACTGGCAGACCTTGCCATGCAACTCCTTGTAGGTGATGTTGGTCACCTTGCCATCGTCGCTCTCGAAGATGATGGCCTTCTTGTTTTCGGTGGCGGTGCCGAGATGGCGGTCCAGGCAGTTGTACGAGGCATTGAGCTCACCATCGGCAAACCACTTGTAGAACGGCGCATTTGACTCGTCCAGCGTCTGGGTGAAGGGCTTCTTCCAGCTCAGGTTTTCGCGCGCCAGCCGGGCCCAGAAGCCTTCAAAGTCCTTTTCGGCCTCTGCGCACAGCGCGTTGTAGGCGTCCATGCTGGAAATACGGGCGGATTTGGCCAGTTCGGGGTCGGGGAAAAAGACCCGGTTTTCAACCAGTGTGGACTCGATGGCGGATGAAGGCGCGTTCATGATGGCTTGTCTCCTCAGGTTGTCACTCATGCGTGCTAATGTCATGTTCAGCACTTACAGTCCACTGACTGGCTGCAAGCTTACAGGTTTAACCCGAACTCAGGCAAGCCAGGCAGCACGCCTACAATCCGCCGAGTCCGTAAAAACCCTTGAATCATCATGTCAGATCCCAAGCCCGTCATCCCCAAAGCCTCGCCGCTACGCCCCATCCCAAATTTCATCTTTGCCAGCCGCTGGCTGCAGTTGCCGCTATATGTCGGCCTGATCGCCGCACAAGGCGTGTACGTGTTTCACTTCCTGGTCGAGCTGCTGCACCTGATCGAAGCCGTCTTCGGCAGCCAGACCGCCCTGCAGGCACTGGTCACCAGCATTGGCTACAAGACTGATGTGCCCGTGACCACACTGAATGAAACCGTGATCATGCTGGTGGTGTTGGCGCTGATTGACGTGGTCATGATCTCCAACCTGCTCATCATGGTGATCGTCGGAGGCTACGAGACCTTTGTTAGCCGCATGAACCTTGAAGGCCACCGCGATCAGCCCGAGTGGCTCAGCCACGTCAACGCCTCGGTGCTCAAGGTCAAGCTGGCAACGGCCATCATCGGCATCAGCTCCATCCACCTGCTGAAAACCTTCATCAACGCCGACAACTACACCGACCGTGTGCTGATCGCGCAAACTGCAATTCACATCACCTTCCTGCTCAGTGCACTGGCGATTGCGCTGACTGATCGCCTGATGTCGCACTCCCAGCGTCCCGACCGTTAAGCTGTTTCATAAAACGATTACATAAGGAGCCCTGCATGACTATTTTGTTGTTCATTGGCGGCCTGATCGGCCTGGTTGCTGGTGCCGAGCTGCTGGTGCGCGGCGCGTCCAGGCTGGCCTTGTCTTTCGGCATTTCGCCGCTGGTGGTGGGCCTGACCATCGTCGCCTTCGGCACCAGCGCGCCCGAGATGGCTGTCTCTACGGGCGCGGTCCTGAGCGGCCAAACCGACATCGCCATCGGCAACGTCGTCGGCAGCAACATCTTCAACGTACTGTTCATCCTTGGCGTGGCGGCGCTGATCACGCCGCTGGTCGTCAACATCCAGCTGATTCGCCAGGAGGTGCCGATCATGATTGGCGCGTCCCTGCTGCTGCTGGCGCTCGGCCTGGACGGCAAGCTCGGTTTTATCGACGGCGCGATCTTGTTCGCACTGCTGATTGCCTACACGGTGTTCCTGATCGTTCAGTCGCGCGGGGAAAGCAAGGCCGCGCAGTACCAATTTTCGACTGAAATCACACCTGCCGTGCCCGGCGGCTGGGACTCGAAACTGCCGGCCCAGCTGGCGCTGATCGTTGCGGGGTTGGGCCTGCTGGTGCTCGGCTCCGACTGGCTGGTCACCGCCTCAACTGTCTTTGCCAAAGCCCTGGGCGTGAGCGACCTGGTGATTGGCCTGACCATTGTTGCCGCCGGAACGTCGATGCCCGAAGTCGCCACTTCGTTGATGGCGGCCATCAAGGGCGAGCGCGACATTGCTGTCGGCAACGTGGTGGGCAGCAGCACCTTCAACATTCTGGGCTGCCTCGGCCTGTCGGGAATCGTATCGGGCGATCTCGGCCTGGTCATGCCGGCGGCCATCCTCAATTTCGACATCTGGGTGATGATTGCCGTCGCCTTGGCCTGTCTGCCGATTTTCATGACAGGGCGTGAAATTGCCCGCTGGGAAGGCGGCGTGTTTGTTCTCTACTACGCCGCCTATGTCACTTACCTGATTCTTGCCACCCGCCAGCATGACACGCTGGGCGTTTTCTCAATGGCGATGATGAGCTTCGTGATTCCGATCACAGTCATCACGCTGATCGTCATGCTCCTCAAGCGCGGAAAAGTCCGGGACCGCCCGCGTTGAGGAATGGCTAGAGAAACCGCTGGGGCTACCAACGTTCTGCTGGCAACTCATGACCCCGTGAATGGGCAAAAAACTGCCCACTAGAATAACAACACCGTAAAAGACAGCCCAAATCTTGCTACTGCTGATCATTCTCTTGCCATTGCTGGGAGGCACCCTTATCACCGGCTGGTCCGGGGTACATCCGTCTGCGGGTTACCGTGGCCGCACCGCCTGGCTGGCTGCAGCAGTCACGGGCGCCAGTCTGGCGTTGCTGCTGATCCAGGCGCCAGCCGTGATGGGCGGCGAAGTGCTGTACGAATTTTTCCCCTGGGTGCCAGAAATTGGGCTGAACCTGGGCATGCGGCTGGACGGCCTGTCGCTCATGTTCGCGCTGCTGATCACCGGTATCGGCTTGCTGATCATCCTGTACGCGCACTTCTACCTCGGCAAAGACGATCCGGTCGGCAAGTTCTACAGCACACTGATGCTCTTCATGGCATCCATGCTGGGCATCGCCCTGTCGGACAACCTGCTGCTGCTGATCGTGTTCTGGGAACTGACCAGCCTCTCCTCGTTCCTGCTGGTCGGTTACTGGAAACACCGTGCCGATGCGCGTGAGGGTGCGCGCATGGCGCTGGCCGTCACCGGTGGTGGCGGCCTCGCCATGCTGGGCGGTTTCGTGTTGCTGGGTCAGATCGCAGGCACGTATGAACTGAGTCTGATGCTTGATCAGGGCGCGCGCATCCAGGCGGACAGCCGCTATCCTGCGGCGCTGTTGCTGATCCTGCTCGGCTGCTTTACCAAGAGCGCGCAGTTTCCTTTTCATTTCTGGCTGCCCCAGGCCATGGCTGCGCCCACGCCGGTGTCTGCATACCTGCACTCGGCCACCATGGTCAAGGCTGGGCTCTTTCTCATGGCGCGCCTGACGCCCGTGCTGGGCGGCACCGAACTCTTCACCGGCATCGTCGCGACCACCGGGCTCGCCACCATGGCATTCGCCGCCTTCATCGCCATCTTCAAACACGACGTCAAGGCCTTGCTGGCCTATTCGACCATCAGCCACCTGGGACTGATCACTTTCCTGATCGGGCTCGGTTCACCGCTGGCGGCGGTGGCGGCCATGTTCCACATCCTTAACCACGCCAGCTTCAAGGCGGCGTTATTCATGATCGCCGGCATTGTGGACCACGAAACCGGCACCCGGGACAAGCGCCTGCTGGGCGGCCTGCGCCATCTCATGCCCTGGACAGCCACGCTTGCCATGGTGGCTGCAGCGGCGATGGCAGGTGTGCCGCTGTTCAACGGCTTTCTGTCCAAGGAAATGTTCCTGACCGAAACCGTGACTTTCGCCCAGACCGGCGGCTGGCGCTGGCTGGTGCCCGTTGTTGCAGCGCTGGCCGCCCTGTTCAGCGTGGCTTACTCGGTACGCCTGATTCACGATATTTTCTTCAACGGCCCGCCGCGCGCCCTGCCCAACCCGCATCCGCACGATCCTCCTTTGGGCATGCAGGCGCCAGTGATCCTGCTGGCAGTGATTTGCGTTGCAGTCGGTCTGTTGCCTTCCGTGCTTCTCGGGCCCATGGTTTTGCTGGCAGCAGCGGCCATGCTGGGTACTGCCCCGCCAGACTACCACCTGGCAATCTGGCATGGCCTGAACCTGCCACTGCTGTTGAGCCTACTGGCGCTGGCCGGCGGCGCCGGCCTTTACTTCGCGCTCGCGCGCGGCGGCCGGTTGCACCGGCTGAACTCCGAAAACTGGTTCGGACTGCTGACTGGGTTAAACCTGTTTAACCACGGCTCTGACCGGCTTTTCAACATCGCTGGCCGCCTGACCGCCAAACTGGAAACGGCCTCGTTGCAGCGCTACATTGCCTGGATGCTGATCGCCACGCTGGTGGTAGCAGCCGCGCCTCTGCTGTCGGGTGACGCCCCCGGCACCGGCTCACGCGCACTGCTTCCAGTCTCGCTTGCGGCACTGGTGGTGTGGGGTCTGCTGATGCTGGCCTGCGTCTGGCTGGTCCTGCGCCACCATGACCGTTTCCAGTCGGTGGTGGTCATCGGTGTGGTCGGCCTGGTGACCGCGCTTGCCTTTGTCAGCTTTTCGGCCCCCGACCTCGCGCTCACGCAACTGACCGTTGAAGTGGTTTCCACCGTGCTGCTGCTCATGGGTCTGGCGCTGCTGCCCCGGCAATCACCGCGCGAGTCTTCCACCGGGCGCCGCACGCGCGACGCCGCGCTCGCAGTGTGCGGCGGCGCCGGCATTGCCTGGCTGGCCTGGGTCATGCTGACGCGTGACCACGACTCCATTGCCTGGTATTTCCTCAACCAGTCGGCCATCGCCGGCGGCGGAACCAACGTGGTCAACGTGATCCTGGTGGACTTCCGCGGCTACGACACCTTCGGCGAGATCACCGTACTGGGCATCGCGGCCGTCGGCGTGCTGGCCCTGATGGAGGGCATGCGCACGCGCCGCCCGACCAGCGATGGCGAAGGCCTGCCCTGGACCTTTGCCACCCAGCCGCTGATGCTGCGCGTGGCCGCGCGTGTGGTGCTGCCGCTGGCGCTGGTGGTCACCCTCTACATCTTCATGCGCGGTCACAACCAGCCAGGCGGCGGCTTTATTGCCGGGCTGATCACGGCGGTAGCGCTGGTGCTGCAGTACATGGCCATGGGTCAGTCGCGCGCTGAGGCCCTGCTGCGGGCCGACGGCGGAGCCCGCTTCGTTCGATGGATCGGCCTCGGCCTGGGAATTGCCGGTCTCACGGGCGTGGGCGCCTTTGTGTTCGGCCAGCCTTTCCTGACCAGCGCTCACGGACATCCGTCCGTGCCCTGGCTGGGCGACATCCCGCTGGCCACCGCCGCACTGTTTGACCTCGGTGTGTACATCACCGTGGTCGGCTCGACGCTGCTGACGCTGTCCACCCTGGGTTCAGTGACGCGGGAGCCGGGCAAGGCGCCAGTGCCCATCCCGCACAACGGAGTGAAACCATGAGTCTGGAGTTTCTGGTGGCCAGCGGCATCGGCGTCGTCACCGCCACGGGGATTTACCTGATCCTGCGCGGACGCACCTGGCCGGTGGTGCTGGGCCTCTCCCTGCTGGGTTATGCCGTCAACGTGTTCATTTTCGCCATGGGCCGCCTCTGGCAGGACGCCGCGCCCATTCTTTCAGCCACCGGGCGTGTGGCCGACCCGCTGCCCCAGGCACTGGTGCTGACGGCCATCGTGATCGGCTTCGCCACCACAGGCTTTGTGATTGAACTGGCGCTGCGCAGCCGCCACGAATCCGGCACCGACCATGTGGACGGGCACGAGCCCGGGCACGGGGCCGACCACACCCGGGACAAGACCCTATGAACGGGCTGCTGGACGCCATTTTTTCCGCCCATCTGCCGGTGCTGCCGGTGTTGCTGCCCTTGTTCACGGCGGTGGCCCTGCTGATCATGGGTGACCACGGCGGTGAGGCCAGCCACGGCGGGCCGCTGCTGCAACGCAGGCGCCTGCTCAGCCTGGTCTCTGTGGTGATGGGTGCAGTGCTTTCGTGGCGCCTCATGACCGAAGCGGCCACAGGCGTATTGAACGTGTACCCACTGGGCGGTTGGCCAGCGCCCTTTGGTATCGTGCTGGTCATCGACCGCCTGAGCGCCATGATGCTGGCTTTGACATGGACCATAGCCGTGCCTGTGCTCTGGTACGCTGCGGGCGGCTGGGACACCCACGGGCGTCACTTTCACACCCTGTTCCACTTCCTGCTCATGGGTGTGTCCGGCGCCTTCGTGACGGGCGACCTGTTCAACCTGTTTGTATTTTTTGAAGTGCTGCTGATTGCCTCCTATGTGCTTCTGGTCCACGGCCAGGGGCGCGAGCGTTTCAAGGCCGGCGTGCACTATGTTGTGCTCAACCTCGTGGCGTCGGCGCTGTTCCTGCTGGGCCTGGCCATCGTGTACGGCGTGACAGGCACCCTCAACATGACCGACGTGGCGCTGCGGGTAGCGCAGCTCGGCCCTCAGGAAGCCACGCTGTTCAAGGCCGGCGCGATGGTGCTGCTGGTCGTGTTCGGCCTCAAGGCGGCCATCGTGCCGCTTTACCTGTGGCTGCCCGGCACCTACGCTGTCGCCAGCGCACCCGTCGCGGCGATGTTTGCCATCATGACCAAGGTCGGCGTGTACGGCATCATCCGCGTGCATGCGGTGATCCTTGACGACGGCGCGGGGCACGCCGCACTGGCCGCCGAACCGTGGCTGCTGCCGGTGGCGCTGATCACGATGGCGCTAGGCGTTCTGGGCGCGCTGGCCGCGCACAGCCTGACACGGCTGGTGTCCTACCTCACCGTGGCGTCCGTCGGTACCATCCTGGCCGGCATCGGCCTGTTCACCCCGGCGGCCATGTCAGCTGCGCTGTATTACATGGTGCACAGCACGCTGGTTATTGCAGCGCTGTTTCTGCTGGTCGAGCTGGTGGCCTCCCAGCGCGGCCAAGCTGGCGACCGGCTGCAACCGGCCACACCCGTGGGACAGCCCGTGCTGCTCGGCTTGATGACGCTGCTCGGCGCAGCATCGGTTGCCGGCCTGCCGCCGTTGCCCGGCTTTCTTGGCAAGCTCATGATTCTGCAAAGCGCGGCACCGACGCCCGCCCACGCGTGGGTCTGGACCGTGGTGCTGGCGGTCAGCTTCCTGACGCTGATCGGGCTGGCACGCGCCGGCTCCATCCTGTTCTGGAGCGTTCTGCCGGCGGGCAACCAGTCAGGGCGCTCTGGCACCAGTTCGCGCCTGGTCCTTGCAACCCTCAGCCTGCTGGCGCTCAGCCTGCTGCTTGCCGTGGCGGCGTCCCCGCTCAAGCGCTACACCGATGCCGCTGCGGCGCAGCTGGCGGACCGCGCCGCTTACGCCGGGGCCGTGCTGGGCCCGGTCGGCGGCGCGACGGCCACGACCACGCGGCCTTACCGCGGCGGCGAAGGCGAAGTGCGGCTGCCTGCCGCGGAAGGCCAGCGATGAAAAAAGTGGCGTGGTTCGCTCACCCCTGGCTGTCTCTCCTGCTGGCCGCCAGCTGGTTGCTACTGCAACACACACTGGCACCCTTTCACCTGATCTCGGCGGCGCTGATCGGCCTGCTGGTGCCGCGCCTCTTGCACAACTTTTTGCCAGCGCCAAGGCCGATGCGTTTCGGACCGGCTCTGCGTTTGTTCGCGGTCGTGTTGCGGGACATCGTGCTGTCCAACATCACGGTAGCGCGGCTGGTGCTGGGTCCGATGTCCCGTCCGCAGCCGGCGTGGATGACGGTGCCGCTGGCGCTCAGCCACCCCACGGCGATTTCCCTGCTGGCCAGCATCATCACCACCACACCAGGAACGGTTTCCTGCGTCGTCGACGAGCAGCGCAAGCACATTCTGGTTCATGCACTCGATTGCAGCGACCCAGCGCAGATGGTGGCCGACATCAAGGCACGTTACGAAGCCCCTCTGCTGGCCATCTTTGAACACACGCCAGAACACACCGGAGAAAGTCGATGAACATCCTGCTCCTGTCTTTGGACATCGCCGTCGCTGCGGTGTCGCTGGCCATGGCGCTGTGCGCGTGGCGTCTGATGCGCGGACCCGACACGCCCGACCGTGTGCTGGCCATCGACACGCTGTACATCAATGCGGTAGCGCTGGTGGTGTTGCTGGGCATTCGCCTGCAGACACCCCTGCTGTTTGAAGCCGCACTGATCATGGCGATGCTGGGTTTCGCCTCGACGGTGGCGTTGGCGCGTTACCTGACCCGTGGCGACGTGATCGAATGAAACGGAGGGCATGACCATGGGACTTCATCCTGTCGCTGAATGGCTGGCCGCCGCATGTTTGCTGATGGCGGCTTTTTTCTCGCTGGTAGGCGCCATCGGGCTGGTCCGCCTGCCGGATTTTTTCATGCGCCTGCATGCCCCTACCAAGGCCGCTACGCTGGGCGTGGGCGGCGTGCTGCTGGCCAGCATGATCCTGGCGGCCGCCGAGGGCCGCATCGGCTTTGCGGAACTGCTGATCACGCTGTTTGTCTTCGTCACCGCGCCGGTGTCGGCCAACATGATGGCGCAGGCCGCGCTGCACCTGCGCTTGCCCAGCAAGGCCCCGGCACCCGATGACGCGGTGCCCGAGCGCCGCGCCTCGACCAACATGTAACTCCGGCCCCTCATTTCGTTTCTTCTCAATAACAGGGCGTGGTTCAAAAAGCGGCTCTTCGTTAATTTCACTGTGAATTTTTCCTCACGCCCAACCCAAATCCAACTTACCGCAATGAAACAGAATTCTTGCCCGGTAGTTGGTGAAGCTGCGAAACCCACGGGCATTGGCCTTGATGAGCTGGATG
>NZ_JBDNGU010000074.1:0-1950 GCF_041689105.1 Polaromonas sp.
AGGGCCGACATAGGTCGTCCAGAATGCCGTGGGCCGGATGCCGTACTTCTTCCAAAGCGGCAGGGTCACAGTCTGAAATCGATTGTTCACGTCTGGCAGGCGGCCGGGCATGCAATGGTAGATCCGAAGTTCGTGAATCATGTCAGCTCTCGTTAGGATTGACCGGGATGGTCGGGAGGTTTAGGTGAAACAAAGGGGAAACGGGCCAAGCCCTTGACTGTAGTCGCCGACGCCGCGCCACCACTGCGAACGAACTGCCGGGATGCGTCTCGCCGCGGCTCATAGTCCCAGCCAACGAAGTCGCCGGCTTGGCGCGTATTTTGAATGAACAACCGTTGTCGAGCGCTCGTGGCCATCGCCTCCTTGAGTGCGCGAACGTCCCATTGCGCATGCAGGTAATCTAACAGCTCGCGCTCAATGGACGCAGTGGTTTCCTCACCACTGCGGTTGAAGCGCTCATCGGGGTCGACATGCAGGTCATAGAGCTGCGGCGGATCATCCTCGCAGAAGATGTACTTCCACTGCCGCTTGCGCACCATGAGGCAGGGACTGAACGCGCCATCGCCGGTCATCTCGGCAAACACTGGCCGGTCGGGCGCTAGGCCAGGCCTCAGCAGATCTGTGCCATCTTGCGGCGCCACGGGGACCAGCGGTGCGCGATTCTGGCTGGCTAAGCCCAACAGCGTTGGCATGAGATCCACCAATGACACCGGGTGCGCCACCCGGGCGGGCTCCTGGCCTGGAGCTGCGATCACGAGCGGGATACGCATTGCGCCTTCGAAGAACATCCACTTGTACCAGAGCCCACGCTCACCGAGCATGTCACCGTGGTCTGAAGTGAACACGATCACCGTGTCATCCGCCAGATTCATCTCCTGCAAGGTCTCCAGCAGGACGCCCACCTGATCGTCGACGTAACTCACCATCGCGTAATAGGCGTGGCGTGACCGGCGCACGTCCGCGTCGGTCACATCGTACTCATCGAACTTGTAGATCTGGCGCAGCCGCCCGCTATGTGGGTCGAGCTCGGCCGCAGGCAGGGGTGCTATTCTGGGCATGTCGATGTCGGCGTGCTCGTAACGATCCCAATACGTGCTGGAGATGACGTATGGGTTGTGCGGGTGGGTTAGCGAAACGGTCAGGAAGAAAGGCTTGGCAGCGGGTTGCCGGCCCATCTCACGCAGTTTCTGAACAGCCTTAAACTCCACCTCGTCATCGTACTCCAGCTGCAAGCTGCGTCGGCACTGGCCAGACTCCACAACGCTGCGCAGATTCAGTCCAGTGGCCGCCACGGGGATCGCCTGCTGCCAGTCGGGCGTCCATCCAAAGTCGGATGGATAGATGTCGGTGGTGAGTCTCTCGCGGTAGCCATGCAGTTGATCCGGCCCCACGAAATGCATCTTGCCCGACAACGTGGTGCTGTAGCCAAGAGCGCTCAGGTAGTAGGGGATGGTCGGCGCTTGCGCCGCGAACTCGCAAGCGTTGTCATACACGCCCACGCGGCTGGCAAGGCGTCCGGTGAGCATCGACGCACGCGACGGTGCACACAACGGGAAGTTGCAATAGACCTGTTCGAAGTGGGTGCCTCGTGCAAAGAGTTGGTCTAGATGCGGTGTCTTGCAGACCGTGTTGCCGTAGGCACGAAGTGCACCCGCAGTCAACTGGTCTGCCATGATCAGCAAAATATTGGGCTGGCTACGCATGGTCCCGGACCGCTCAGTCTGCCGTGATACCAGACTGCCGGACCACCTTGCCCCAGAGTTCCAATTCGCTCCGCATGTGCACACGCAGCGCCTGGGCACCCTCAGGGGTTTTGTCGCAATAAGCCATGCCTGACAATATCGGCATGACAGAGACGACCCAGATGGCGATGATTGGCGAGCTACGCAAGGTGCTCAAGCGGCTGCACTATCCGTTGGAAGTCATGCTGGTGTGCGCTCGCTGGTACGC
>NZ_JBDNGU010000075.1:0-6488 GCF_041689105.1 Polaromonas sp.
ACCCAGTACAAAGACGTTATTGATGTAGAAATTTGTTAGCAGCGTGTTATCCTTCTTTCAAGTATCCAACAGCAGCGGCTGTCGGATTTCGAGTAGCCCGTTTCTGCAAGAAACGAGTAGCAGGTGGGGGTCCGGGGGAGGAAATCAGTGGCCAGTTGGCTTGTGGATAACTCAATGCTTATGCACTGGCGAACGCTGGATGCCGCGCAGGCGCTTGTCCGCCTGGCTGACTTCGCCAAGCAAGACGCCAGCTATGTGCCGACCACGTCTTTGCAAACAAGCCGCTGGCATGTCCGATTTGGCGCGCGTGAATTTGAATTGCTTTGTACCGGCCCCAAGTTTTATGACACTCGTGCTGGCATGGGTGGCGGTGGTGCCGTGGACTTGCTCATCCACTGCATGAGCCTTGACTTCAAAGCGGCGGTCCGGTATCTGCTGGAGAGGAATCTGTGAGGCTGGTCTTCGCCACCGAAGACCTCGTGCGTGCCGGTCGCTCGTTCAAAGGCTTTCCATTGCTGCTGAGCAACGACTGCTGGCCGCTAGAGCCTGCGCAGACCTTTCTGTGGGAGACCCTGGCAGGCACCGGAGCCGTCAGCAGCAAGCTCACCTGGGAGCATTACGGCCGCTGGCTCTACGATTTTTTTGCATTTCTCAACGCCAACGGCCTGCAATGGAATGAGCCCGTACAGCCTACAGGGCTCGGCGTTGTCGCACGCTATCGCGACTGGTCATTAGGGCAACTGCGACTCAAGCCTTCCACCGTCAATTTGCGTCTCAGCCTGGTGGTGCGCTTTTATGAGTGGGCGAAGAAAAACGGCCATGTCGACCAGGTTCCCTACGCCTATCGCGAGGTCCATCGCGGCCGAGCATATGGTTTTCTTGCACATACAGCTGACAGCAATGCAGTGCTTACAAAGCCCGATGTCAAGGTCCGCGAGCACCAGGCCCCGCCCAAGTTCCTGACCGACGATCAGGTCCGTGTCTGTCGCGAGGCGCGCTTGAGCGACAGTCAGCGCCTCCTGTTCGACATGATGGTTCGTGTGGGCTTGCGCTCCTGTGAAGCACGCACCATTCCGTTGAAATACGTCTTCAACCCCCGTCTTCGCAAAGATCTCAAGCCTGGCCAGATGCTCCGTGTCGATCTGAGTCCAGCCGACATGGAGCTCAAGTACAGCAAGCCACGCAGTGTGGACATTCCTTGGACCTTGATGGAAGACATGAACGCGTATGCCGTTCACCGCCGCCAGGGTTTGAAACGCGGGGAACTGGCCGACACAGGCGTTCTCATCCTCAACGAATTGGGCAACCCCTACAGCCGCACAGGCGTGGTCGCCGTCATGAAAAGCATCGTACGACAGGTCGGTTTTCATGTGCGTGCCCACATGCTGCGTCACACCTACGGAACCTATACCTTGAGAGCGCTGAGAAGCAGCCGGTCTTTCGCAGGTGAGCCGCTGTTGTACGTCCGCGACCGCATGGGCCACAGTGATGTGCAGACCACGGCGATTTACCTGCACCTCATCAACCAATTGGAGGCTCAGTTGGTCCTTGCCCACGAGGACCACATCGACCAACTGTTTGCCAAGGCGGAGGATAAAAACTGATGCCACGCCGGAAAAATTACCACGTAGTGGCGGTGGTTGATGCGTCTATTTCTGCGGACGCAAGTACACCTGAAACAATACCGCCGCAGATGGCCGTCATCGACCTGGGTGAGGCCACTGGCCAAAGGCGCAACGGCAGCAACATTCGCCGAATCGACCTCAGTCGGTGGCTGGGCAGCGGGGTCGACCCCTGGGTACATGCCTTCACGGACACGCTGCGCTACCTATTGCAACGGGGCGACCGACAAACCGCCACGATCGTCAATTACGCTTACTCCGGGGTGCCCAAGTTTCTTGAGTTCCTCACTTCTGAGCGCCTTATCAAAGGCCCAGTCAATCCGGGCGAGCTTCAGACGCAGCATCTGGTTAAGTTTGTCGCATGGACCAAATTGCAGTACCCCGAACGCTCGACGGCCAAATCCGTCTACAGCGGCCTGCGGGCCGTGCTCCTGGCCATGAGCGCACGCGGCCTTATCCGCGAAGACCGAGCCCATTTCTTTCCGGCGCGTCCCTTTCCGAACTCATCTGCCGCCAAGAATGGCGCAGCGCCGTTGTCGATCCCCGAGAAAGAACGCCTGGCAGCCGCATTACGGCGGGACCTCGTTGCGCTTCACCACGGCCAGTTTGATCAATCCATGTCCGAGGCGCTGACCGTCTACTTGTTGGTCGTCGCTTTACGCACCGGTGGCAACACCACGCCGCTGCTAGAGATGACCGTTGACAGCCTCAAGCCGCATTTGGTGCCCAACATGATGCGCATCGACCTCGTCAAACATCGTAGCGCTACCACCCAGGTGCATGCCTTACGGCGCATCGAATCGCAGGGTGAAAGCCTCACGGTGCCCATGGACGGCGTGGCCATTCTGAACAAAGTCAAGGCCCTGACCGAACCGCTGCGCGCTCAGGCGCCAACACCACTGCGCGAGCGGATCTGGTTGTATCGGATTGAAAGCCCCAAATCCAAAGGGCAAATTGCGGTCCTGACAAGCTCGCTGCTGTTTCGCAACATCAAGCAATGGGTCAAACGCCACAGCCTGATCGATGATGACGGTCAAACCCTGCGTCTGACGCTCGGACGCTTGCGCAAGAGTAAAGCCCACGAACTCTGGCTGCGCTCTGACGGAGACCTGATTGCCGTGGCCAGTCTGATGGGGCATCGCCCGCGCGTGACCGACCGACACTACTTGGCTATGACCAACGCCATCTGCGCCGAAGGCGCTGTCTTTATTGGCGAAGTGCTCACCGACACCCTGCGTGGCCCGAGAGCTGCTGACACCCTGCTGGAAAAAACACCCGTCGGGCGCTGCAAAGACCCCTTGCACGGCGACAAAGCGCCTGGCGATGGGCAACGCCTGTGCGACCAGTTCGTGCACTGCCTGGGGTGCCGCAGCTACGCCATTGTCGGCAGCTTCCCTGATCTGCATCGCCTCTATTCGTTTCAAGGCTTTTTGCAGGCCGAAATCGACTACTTCCCGCCGGGTGACGAATACGACGACTGGCGTGCCCATCGCCAACGACTGATCGAGCTGATTGATCGCTTCACGGCGCAGCACTTCCCGGCCACATTGATCAGTCAAACAAAAGCGTTGGCCGAAAGCGAACCCCATCGATTTTGGGCCCTGCAAATCCAGGCGATAAAGCAATCGGAGGAGAATCATGCCCATTGAGTCTTCTCACCACTTGCCTGCGTGGGATCTGCTGGCCAGCCAGCCCGTCAGTGCCAGTCCGACAAAGACCGAGGCGCGCGATCGCATCGTGATTAGCGCTCAAATTGACGATGCGGGCTGCGAACATGTGCTCAGTCGCTACGGCGATGCAGTATGGGATTTGCGGCCCTTTATCGAACAACCAGGGATCGCAGAAAACAGCAAGTTCATTCGCTGGCCTGCAGATTGCGAATCGGACATGGTGGCCGACTGCAAGGCCGTGCTCTATACCTGGACACGTCGGGGCCGGCCGGGCGTGAACCCGCCGCACTGGATCACGGTCAAGGGCGTTGCCGTGGCCAGCTGCCTACCCTTGATGCGCTGGCTGCAATGTCTGGGCGTGACCCGGTTCAATCAGATCAATCCTCTGCACATCAGCAACTACCGCCATCATTGCCAACACGATCGGCGGCTCAGTCCCTGGGGGGTGTTCAGCCGCCTGCACTTCCTTGACCTGCTATGGGCCTTTAAAGCCGAGGCGGCATTTGGGCTCACGATCAATCCGTGGGGCGCATCCACCTTGATGGCCGTTTGCGGCATCACCGGCAATGAAAGCGGCGCCAACTACAGCATGGGCGGCACTTCCAAGACGCCACTCATTCCGGCCGATATTCAAACCGTCATCTTCAGGCATTGCGAGGCGGTCATGGCGCAAGCCCCTGCGCTGCTCGACGCCCGTGACCGGGGCGACATGCGTCCGACAGCATCACCGCTGCTCGTAGTGCGAAACGCAGCGCTTTACCTCATATCGATTACCACCGGCATGCGCAACGACGAAGCACTTGGCTTGGAACACGGCGCATGGCGCAGCGAAGTGCTGGGTTGTATCACCTACCACTGGGTGCGCAGCATCGAGCACAAAACCAAAAAGGGCGCTGTCGAATACCTGTGCCCGCCGCTCACCCACCGGGTGCTTGCAACGCTGCAGCGATTTGCCGAGCCCTTGCAGCGGCAACTGGCCGCCGAAATCGAGTCTTTGCAAGATGACGCCCCCACCTCAGAGGTTTTGGCCCGTCTTGCCCAGGCGCGGGCTGATCGGAATCGCCTTTTTCTGGGCGTATCGCAGCGCAATCACAACCGCATTCGGGTGCTCACCTCAGCTGCCTGTGGCGATGCCATGGCGGATTTGGCCAAGGCTGCTGGCACTGACTGGAAACTCACACCCCACCAGACCCGGCGCACCTATGCACGCCTGTTTGTCGAGTCTCGCATGGGGCGCTCATCACTTATCTTTTTGAAAGAGCAGTTCAAACACAGCAGTCTGAGCATGACCCAACTCTACGCCTCCAACCCCCGGCAAGATCGGGCTTTGTTTGACGAAATCCTGTCTGAAATCGTGGTTTACAAAGGCGAGTTGCTGGGCAACTGGACAAGCAGCGTACCGCTGAGCGGCGGGGCCGGTCACAAGATCGTGGCGCTGCGCGCCACTCCTCATCCAAGCCGCCAGTCGCTGCTCAACAATGCTGCCGAACAGATCCACATTCGCGCCACCGGACATGGTTGGTGCCTTGCCCAAGACGAAGGATGTGGCGGTGCCGGGCTTTACGAGGCCACCCGGTGCGTTGACTGCAAGAATGCCGTCATTGACAACAGCTTTGCCGACACCTGGCTCGGCATCCACGAGCAGCAGAGTGAACTTCTCGCGCTGGACGATGTGGGCGCTGCGGTACGGCAGCGTGCGCATCGAGACGTTGCGCGCAGCGCCAGTGTACTAGCCGATTTGGGCATTGAAATTCCAAAGGCAAAGCCATGAGCGCATCACCTGCCAAACCCGACCGCCGCTCAGCACTGAAGGCAGCCCTTGAAGCCCTGCAGCGCGACCAGCAAAAAATCAGCATCAGCGCCGTGGCACGCAAGGCCGGTGTCACGCCCGCCTTGATCCACAACACCTACCCAGACGTGGCCGAGCAGATTCGGGCCATCACAGGCCGCGAACCAACAGCTGTGCGAAGCAAAGAGGCCCAAACACTGTTGGCATTGCAAGCAACCAACAAGCGCCTGCACCAAGAAAACACCCAACTCAACGCCGACGTCGCCCGACTGGCCTCCATCGCGCAGACCCTCACCGATGAAATCGCCCGATTACGGGCAGTTGCTGCAGGCAAGGTGAGCGAGATGGTCAAGCAATCGCCACCTTAGGCCAGCGCCCTCAAGCGATGGCTTCCAAGCCCTTTTTCTGAATCACGGTCAGCAGGCGTAACGCCGGCCCGCCAGGTTTCTTGACCCCTCGCTCCCAGTCGGAGACCAGGTTTTTCGACACGTTCAGGTAGCGGGCAAACACAGGTTGCGAGATGTGCTCACGCTGCCTGATCTGTTTGATCTCCTCAGGCGCCAGTACATGCACCGGGGTCAGACAAGCCTCGTCAAATTCGCGCATCGTCTGCTTGTCGATCGCGCCAATCTCTTGCAAGCCTTCCATCATCTCGTGGATGGCCGCGAAGGCGTCACTGCGATATTTTCTAACCATTTTTGAAAACCTCCTCAAACTGCCCGTTCTCAATCAACAGGCGAACCTGCTCATCTGACAATGCCAGGGTGACCTTGGCGGCACTCTTGAACTGCTGCTCCTCGTCATCCCGAATGTTGTCCTGCTCATTCTTGGAAAAACCGAACACGAAAAACGCTTTCTCACCCTTCCGATAGAGCACCACGCTGCGGTAGCCGCCGGACTTGCCTGCACCAGGACGCGCGATGCGCTGCTTGATGACCCCACCACCCAGATTGGCGTCGATCAAGCCCTTTTCTGCGCGATCCACAGCCTCCAACAGCGCTTCAGCCGAGATCATTTCTTTCCGGGCAAAGCGCCCGAACCACGTACTCTTGAAAATTCTCATCCAGCACTCCGTAGACAACCAATGGTATCACACATAGTGTTATTGCCAAATGCCAGCCGCTTTAAGGGTAACAGCGTCTCTCAGATCAACATCTTACGACAATAACAGTAAGCGTAGTACATAAAAGACGCCGAACAGAACTATGGCTCCGACTTACTTAACCTGGTGGTGGCCAAGGGTTACCTCACCAAGCTGCTGGCCAACGAGGCGGTCAACAGCTACATCCAACGCCACGAGCCCGACATCTTGGAACAGTTTGAGCTGGTGGTAAACACCATCAGCATGGAGGAAGCCGTGCAACAGCAGGCCGAAACGATCCCCTCAGATATCGGCGAAGCGTCATA
>NZ_JBDNGU010000076.1:0-35847 GCF_041689105.1 Polaromonas sp.
AACGCAGCGACCGTGACGCTGAACTCACGCGGAGGCAATGCCGGTGTGGGTGCGGGCGGCAACATCCAGATTGATGCGGCCATCAACAGCACCGGCGGCGTACGCGCACTGGTGCTCACGGCGGGCTCGGGCGATGTGACGTTGGGCGGTGCCCTCGGAAGCACCAGCGCGCTCGGAGCGCTGACTGTCACGGCCAATGCCATGGAGATCAATAACCATGCGGTCGTGGTCACTTCCTTGGCGGCGACGCTGAGCGGCGCCACCAGCGCCCTTGTCCTCGGTAATGCAGCGAACCAAATCACAACCTTGAACACCATCACGGCACCGGGTGGCTTCACGCTCAACAACGGCAACAGCAATGTGACGGTGGCTGGCAACATCACTGCCACCAACAATGCCGTGACCATAGATGCAGGAACCGGGACCTATACACAAAACAACAATGTGGATGTGTCGGCAGGGACGGGATCGATCACAGTGACGGCAGATGCGCTGACCATCGGCACGACCAACACCGGCAACAACGCCTTCATCACTTCGGGGGCACTCACGCTCAAACCCAAAACCGCCAGCCAGGAGATGTCTCTGGCCAGCACCTCCGTGTTTGACCTGACTACGACAGAGATCGCGCGATTTTCCAGCGGTGCCACCGGAACCATCGTGATCGGGGATACCGCCAGCACGGGCGTCATGAAGATAGGCAGCGCCATCAACATGGCCGGCAAAACGCTCACACTCAATGCCGGCGCCATCACCGATACGGGCAGCAATGCCATCACGGCGACCAACCTGACACTCAATGCCAATGGCCAGATCGGCACGGACGGCACCAATGGCATTGACGTGGCCGCAGCGGTTGCCAACCTCAACGTCAACACCACCAACAGCGGCAACGCGTTTGTACGAACCGCTGCTGTCAATTTCGGCGCAGGCGGCAGCGGCTCAAACGTGGCTGGCACGCTGGATGTGACGGCCACGGGCAATGTTACCCAGACGGCCTCCACCGGCAATATCACGGCGGGCACGCTGAAAGTGCAGAACTTGGCAGCAAACTCGCCCATCACACTGACCAACAGCGGCAACAACGCCGGAACGATCAATCTCCAGGCGACTTCGGCCGGGGCGATTCAATACACCGACGTCAATGGTTTCGATGTTGCCGTCGTGACCACCACCGGCAATGCGACGCTCTCGGCCGGCGGCGCGGTAATCCAGTCCGGCGCCATCGCGGCAAGCGGGCTGGCGCTGACCGGCACCGGCGGCGCCTACACGCTGCGCAACGCCGGCAATGCAGTGACCACTTTGGCGGCCAGCACCGGCAGCATCGACTATGCGCAAGCCAACGCGTTGGCGGTTGGCACCGTGGGTGTGGTCGGGGTGAGCACCACCGGGTCCGCCAGAATCGAAACCACGGGTGCGCTGTCAGACCTGACACTCAATGCTGCCGTGAGTTCGGCGGCCACGGGCGATGCGGTGGTGCTCAAGGCCGGCAGCTCCAACGCGGCCGGGGTAGCGACGGGCGGTAAGTTGGTCAACAACGCAGGCGTCAACGGCATCAGCGCGGTGTCGGGTCGCTACCTGGTGTACAGCGGTGACCCGGCCACCACGACGCAAGGCGTGACGGGGTACAACAAGCGTTACAACACGTCCTCCAGTTTCACCCCGGGCGGCAGTGCCAACATGTTTTTGTACAGGATTGCGCCCACCTTGACGATCAACACCGACAACGCCACTCGCGTGTATGGTGACGCCAACCCCGCGTTCACCGGAAGTGTCACCGGCCTGATTGATGGCGACACCGCAAGCAGTGTGGGTGTCAGCCGCAGCTCGACGGCGGTGCTCAACACATCGGTTGCCAGCGGCCCTGTAGCTATCACTTCTGGCGCTACCAATAACGAGAACTACACCCTGGTGCTCAACAACGGCCAGCTCAGCATTACCCGCAGACCGATTGCGCAGGTAACCGGCATCACAGCGGCCGACAAGGTGGTGGATGGCACAGACAGCGCCACGCTCACCATCTCAAGCGCGCAATTTACCAACAAGGTCGCTGGTGACACGCTTAGCGTTGCGACCGCCACCGGCCGCTTCGACACGCCGGCACTGGGCGCTGGCAAACCGGTTTCGATCACTGGCATTACCCTTGGGGGTAGCTCAGCGGACAATTACACCTTGACCAGTAGCACGGCGGCGACCACAGCCAGCATCACGAGCGTCCCAGCACCAGCACCAGCACCAGCGCCCGCACCCGCACCCGCGCCAGCACCAGCACCAGCACCAGCACCAGCGCCCGCACCAGCACCCGCACCAGCGCCCGCACCCGCCACGACAAACATACTGCGGGACATATCGAGTGTCGCGGTCGCACAGCTCATCGGCGGACCGACAATCAGCGCGTCATTGCCAGCGTTGCTAAATCCTGGCTCGCCAGCCGCGAGCAGTCCAATCGGGGCTGGCAGCACGACGGCGCTGTTCAACCCTGGCGCGTTACTCGAGAGCAGTCCAACCGCGGCTGGCAGCACGGGCGCGCCGGTGCAGACGCTGCGTGAAGCCACCGACAGCACGGTGGGTCTCTTCGCGGTGGCGCTGGCCAGCAACCCGGGTGATCAAGCCACCAGTTTTGCCCTTCCGGCCAGTCTGCGGCTGTGGGCCGCGACAAGCCAACAACCTGTCCAGGCCACAACCATGGGAGGCGCGCCGCTGCCGTCGTGGTTGAGTTATGACGCTGGCACCCAGAGTTTTGTCGGCAGCGCGCCGCCTGCGGGCGCCTTGCCGCTGGAGATCCGGGTGACGGTGGGCAGCCGCTCCGCGGTGTTCACCATTTCCGCGGCGCAAGAGCCCACTAACCAGCGCCCTCGCGCCGTTGTTGAACGCCCTCCGGAAGTGCCGACGCCCACGCCGGGTTGAGCCCGATAGAGCAGTAGACGCCGCCTCAAAGAAGGCTCAACCCCGCATCAGTGCCTCAATCTCATCCGCATCCACCGGCACACCCCGCGTCATCAGCTCGCAGCCTTTGTCCGTCACCAGCGCATCGTCTTCGATGCGGATGCCGATGTTCCAGAACTCTTTCGGCACGCCCTTGGCCGGACGCACATAGATACCGGGTTCGATGGTGGTCACCATGCCAGGCCGCAGAATGCGGGACGGCTTGCGCATCACGGTCTGACCCAGCGCATCTGTCTCCTCGCGCGGCTTGCTGCCGGGTTCGGTGTAGTCGCCGCAGTCGTGCACATCCATGCCCATCCAGTGGCCGGTGCGGTGCATGTAGAACTGGCGGTAAGCGCCGGATTCCAGCACGTCATCGACCTTGCCGTGTTTGGCTTTGGGCAGCAGGCCGGTGTCGAGCATGCCTTGCGCCAGCACACGGGTGGCCGCGTCGTGCGGGTCCATGAAGCGCTTGCCGGGCCTGGTGACTTTGACGGCGGCGTCCTGCGCGGCGAGCACGATGTCGTACAGCGTGCGTTGCGCCGGGGTGAACTTGCCGTCAGCCGGAAAGGTGCGGGTGATGTCACTGGCGTAGCCGTCGAGCTCGCAGCCCGCATCAATCAGGCACAGCTCGCCCGCTTTCAGTTCGGCATCGCCGGCGCGGTAGTGCAGCACGCAGGCGTTGGCGCCCGCCGCGACGATGCTGGTATACGCCGGAAACTGCGATCCATGGCGGCGAAACTCGTGCAGCAGCTCGGCCTCGAGGTGGTATTCGCGCAGCCCGCCCTTCACGCCACCCCGCAGCATCGCGGCCGAGGTTTGCATGGCGCGCACATGCGCAACCGCAGAGATTTTTCCGGCGCGGCGCAGGATGGCAATTTCATGCGTGTCCTTGACCAGCCGCATCTCGTCGAGCAGCTTGCACAGGTCGTGCTGGCTTTGCGGGCACTCGGCGCCAAAGCGGATGCGCGCGCGCACCTTGGCCAGCCAGCCATCGACCTGGGTTTCCAGACCGGTATGTGTGGCAAACGGAAACCACACGGCGTTCTGGTTGGCCAGCAGGCCGGGCATTATTTCGTCGAGGGCTTCCACGCTGAAAGCCGCGTCAACCCCCAGCGCGGCAGGCGCTGCCTTGGGCCCCAGGCGGATGCCGTCCCAGATTTCGCGCTCCAGGTCCTTGGGCTGGCAAAACAGCGTGCTGCGGCCGCTGGCCTCGATGGCCAGCCAGGCCTGCGGCTCGTCAAACCCGGTCAGGTAATAAAAGTAGCTGTCGTGCCGGTACGGAAAATCGCTGTCGCGGTTGCGCGCCAGTTCAGGCGCCGTAGGCAGCAGGGCAATGCCACCCCCGGCGGCTTTCAGGGCGCGTGTGATGGCGGCGCGGCGTTTTTCGTAAATCGTGGTCATGTGTAAAAGCGCCTTGTCAGCGGGTTGTGTTCAGTTCGGCCAGGCGTTCAGGTGTGCCCACGTCAGTCCATGGGCCTGAATATAGCGCCGCAGTGACTTCGCCGCCGTGCATGGCCTGGCGCAGCAGTGGTGCCAGTGCGGCTTTCTGCCCGGCAGGCGTGTCTTTGAACAGGGCCGGCCGGTACAGGCCCACGGTGCTGTAAGTGAGCTGTTCAGCGGCGCGGGACAGCGCCGTGCCGTCAGGGGCGATGCCGAAATCGCCTTTCGGGTTATGTGCCGGATTGGACACCAGGTAGATATGCGCCAGCGCGCTGGATGCCGCAAAGCGCTGCGCGTCGGCCGCAGGAAAATCAAAGCCGGGCATGAACACGTCGCCAGCGACCAGCCAGAACGGCGCGTCCTGCAGCAACGGCAGCGCGGTGGCAATACCACCGGCGGTTTCCAGCGCGCCGCCAAAACGTGCCCCTTCGTGCGAGTAACGAATGCGCAGGCCGAAGGCGCTGCCGTCGCCCAGCGCCGCAGGAAACTGCTGCTCCAGCCAGGCGGTGTTGATCACCACATCTGTGACGCCCGCCCGCGCCAGGTTTTCCAGGTGCCAGACGATCAGCGGCTCGCCCTGCACGGTCAGCAGTGGTTTGGGGGTGTGGTCGGTCAGCGGGCGCATGCGTTCGCCGCGTCCGGCGGCCAGAATCAGGGCTTGGGTGCTCATGGTGGGTTGATTATCACCTCTTATGCATCAAATCGGTCTCTAGCCCTTGTGTGACGGGCGTCAACAGCTATTGAATTCATAGCGGCTTAAAAACACCAACACAGCACCGGTGCGTTGGCTTCTCCGCCGGGGCGCATCCCGTAAAATCTGGGGTTTTCCCGTGTTCGCCGGCGTGTTCCATCGCCAGCAGCGGTCGGGATCTGCCTCACTCGCCTCATCACCCACCTGGACCTCAAGCAATGGCTGACACCTCCTCCTCCCTCATGGCCAATTCCATCCGTGCATTGGCCATGGACGCCGTGCAACAGGCCAACTCCGGCCACCCCGGTGCGCCCATGGGCATGGCGGACATGGCCGTGGCGCTGTGGGGCCGGCACCTCAAACACAGCCCGCACAACCCGGGCTGGTTCGACCGCGACCGCTTTGTGCTGTCCAACGGCCACGGCTCCATGCTGATTTATGCGGTGCTGCATTTGACCGGTTATGCCCTGCCGATCAAGGAGCTGAAGAACTTTCGCCAGCTGCACAGCAAGACCCCGGGCCACCCCGAGCTTGGCTACACCCCCGGCGTGGAAACCACCACCGGCCCGCTGGGCCAGGGCCTGAGCAACGCCGTCGGCATGGCGCTGGCCGAGAAGCTGATGGCGGCGGAGTTCAACCAGGCCGACCACAGCGTCGTCGACCATCACACCTATGTTTTCATGGGTGACGGCTGCCTGATGGAAGGCATCAGCCACGAAGCCTGCGCGCTTGCTGGCGCCTGGAAGCTGAGCAAGCTGATTGCGCTGTACGACGACAACGGCATCTCCATCGACGGCCAGGTGGCGCCCTGGTTCATCGACAACACGCCCTTGCGTTTTGCTGCTTACGGCTGGAACGTGATTGGCCCGATTGACGGCCACGACGCCGACGCGGTGGACCGGGCGATAACCGATGCCAAAAACAGCGCCGACAAACCGACGCTGATTGTCTGCAAGACCCACATCGGCCAAGGCTCGCCGAACCGCGCCAACACCGCCAAGGCCCATGGCGAGCCGCTGGGAGCGGAAGAGATCAAGCTGACACGCGAAGCACTCGGTTGGACCTGCGCGCCTTTCGACATGCCGAAAGAAGCCTACGAAGCCTGGGACGCCAAGGCCAAGGGCCTGGCGCTGGAAGCCGCCTGGGACGCAAAATTCACCGCCTATAAAGTTGCGCACCCCGAGCTGGCGGCTGAATTTACCCGCCGCATGAAAGGCGAGCTGCCGCGCGCCTTCTCGCAGACCGCTGTGGACACCGTCGTCGGCGCCCACACCAAGGCCGAAACCGTAGCCTCGCGCAAGGCCTCGCAGCTGGCACTCGAGGCCTTCACCGCCGCCCTGCCCGAAATGCTGGGTGGCTCCGCCGACCTGACCGGCTCCAACCTGACCAACACCAAAAGCACGCCGCCCCTGCGTTTCGACCTGGCTGGCGACGTGGTGATGACCGAAGGCGCCGAAGGCGCCAAGGTCATCGGCCGTCACATCAACTACGGCGTGCGCGAGTTCGGCATGGCCGCCATCATGAACGGCATTGCGCTGCATGGCGGCTACATTCCCTACGGTGGCACCTTCCTGACCTTCAGCGACTACAGCCGCAACGCCATCCGCATGGCCGCGCTGATGAAGATCCGCGTGGTGCACGTGTTCACCCACGACTCCATCGGCCTCGGTGAAGACGGCCCAACCCACCAGTCGATCGAACACGCCGCCAGCCTGCGCCTGATTCCGAATCTCGACGTCTGGCGTCCGGGCGACACCGCAGAGACGGCGGTGGCCTGGGCCGTGGCCCTGCAGAACAAAAACAAACCAACGGCCTTGCTGCTGAGCCGCCAGAACCTGCCCTATGCACCGAAGAACGACCTCGGTGAAATCAGCAAAGGCGCCTACGTGCTGGCCGAGCCGGCCGAAGTGGGCCTGAACAAAAAAGCCCAAGCGGTGATCATTGCCACCGGCTCTGAAGTGCAGCTGGCACTCAAGGCGCAGGAGCTGCTGGCCGCCCACAAAATCGCCGTGCGTGTGGTCTCCATGCCCAGCACCACGACTTTTGACAAACAAAAAAGCGCCTACAAGTCTGAAGTGCTGCCCGAAGGCATTCCGCGTATTGCGGTCGAGATGGGCTCTACCTCCGGCTGGTGGAAATACGGCTGCGCAGCGGTGGTCGGCATCGACAGCTATGGCGAGTCAGCGCCTGCCCCGGTGCTGTTCAAGCATTTCGGTTTCACGCCCGAAAACGTGGCCGATACCGTGCGCAAGGTGTTGAAAAAATAAGACAGGCATCGCGGACCCATTCCGCAATGGCACCCCCACTTAACTTCCAGGAGCAAAAGCAGATGACCATCAAACTAGGTATCAACGGCTTCGGCCGCATTGGCCGCAACGTGTTGCGCGCCGCCGTGCAGAACTTCAGCGACATCGAGATTGTCGGCATCAACGACCTGCTGGAGCCCGACTACCTCAAGTACATGCTGCAGTACGACTCGGTGCATGGCCGCTTCAAGGGCGATGTGTCGGTCGAGGGCAACACGCTCATCGTCAATGGCAAGAAAATCCGCCTCACGCAGGAGCGCGACCCGGCCAACCTGAAGTGGAACGAGATCGGCGCCGACATCGTGCTCGAGGCCACCGGCCTGTTTCTCGACAAAGCTTCCGGCGAAAAACACCTGGCCGCTGGCGCCAAAAAGGTCATCTTCTCGGCCCCGTCAAAAGACGACACGCCGATGTTTGTTTACGGCGTCAATGACAAAACCTACGCCGGCCAGGCCATCATCTCCAACGCCAGTTGCACCACCAACTGCCTGGCGCCGATTGCCAAAGTGCTCAACGACAAATGGGGCATCAAGCGCGGCCTGATGACCACTGTGCACGCGACCACCGCCACACAGAAAACCGTGGACGGCCCGAGCAACAAGGACTGGCGCGGCGGCCGTGGCATCCTGGAAAACATCATTCCTTCGAGCACCGGTGCAGCCAAGGCCGTGGGCGTAGTGATTCCCGAGCTCAACAAAAAGCTTACCGGCATGTCCTTCCGTGTGCCGACCTCTGATGTGTCTGTGGTCGACCTCACCTGTGAGCTGAACAAGGAGGCCACGCTCAAGGAAATCTGCGCCGAGATGAAAGCGCAAAGCGAAGGCGCCCTCAAGGGCATCCTCGGCTACACCGAAGACAAGGTGGTCGCCACCGACTTCCGCGGCGAGACCTGCACCAGTGTGTTTGACGCCGACGCCAGCATCGCGCTGGACAGCACCTTCATCAAGGTGGTGGCCTGGTACGACAACGAGTGGGGTTACTCCAACAAGTGCCTGGAGATGGTGCGCGTGGTCGCATAGTAAATTCGCCACCTGCTTCGCTAAAAAGTGCCTGCGGGCGCTTTTTTGGGCCAACCCGCTCCGGTGCCGCGATCCCGACCGGCGACTCCTCCGCACAACAGGCACCGCAGCGTTGTATTGACGGCCCGCGGCGGTGCAAGTATGGTTGCCCGATGTCACGCCCATGCAGCGTGGCGCAGGGGGAGCGTCATGCAGGATCAGGCATTTCGGGAGTGGCTCGTCTACAAGAGCTGGATGCAGGGTGTGCGCTACAGCAAAGTGGTGGCATGCCTGCTGCCACTTGGCGCTTTGGCCATTCACGCGCGTTTTCTCGGCAGTGGCTGGCAGGCGTTTCCTGCAAGTTCCGTCTGGCTGCTCGCCTGGCATGTCGTTGCCGAGCTGTTTTTCATTGCCATCATCTTGCTGGATCGCTGGGTGCCGCGATTGCGCGGGAAGGAGTGGGCGCTTAATGCCGCGTGCGCCAGCGCCGTGGCGCTTGCAACCTGGCTCAGCATTGTGGACGGCCGGCTGCGCGCGGACCTGTCCATCTATGCCGCCGGTCTGACTTTTGTTGCCGCTGTGATGTGCACGCCGCGGCCTGTGCGCCGGCCGATGTATGTCCTGAGTTTTCTTGTGCTGGGAATGGCAGTGGGATGGCGGGCGGGTGGGGGCGCCGAAGCGTTGGCGCTGCTGGTCAATCCATTTTGTGTCGTGGTGCTGTGTATCGAGCTGGATAAATTTACCTACGCACGCAATATGGAACTGTATGCGCAGACGCAGCTTGCGGAATCTGAGCGTGCACGTGCTGACAGGGTCCTTTACAACGTGTTTCCCGCACATATCGCCGAAGAGCTAAAGCGCAGCGACAAGGTCAGCGCTGTGAAGTTCGACAACATGGGCGTGCTGTTCGCAGACCTTGCCGGTTTCACCAGCTTTTCGCGCGCTTTGCCGCCGAATGCCCTGGTGCTGGTATTGAACGAGATATTTTCGTCCTTCGATGACCTGGTGGAGCGTCACCAGCTGGAAAAGATCAAGACCATTGGCGATGCCTACATGGTGGTGTCGTACGATCAGCTGCTGGGCCTTGGACAGCTGGCGCTCGACATGGGCGAAGCCGTCCAGAACTACAACAGAACCACCGGAACAAAGCTGGGCATGCGCATCGGGATTCATGTCGGCCCCGCGGTGGCGGGCGTGATCGGCGTCAAGCGGTTTCTCTACGACGTCTGGGGTGACACGGTGAATGTGGCAAGTCGCATGGAAGCCAGTGGTGAACCTGGTGCCATTCATGTGACGGAAGCGGTGTATCTGCAAACCCGCAACAGTTTTGAGTTTTCTGCACGCGAACCCATTGAGCTCAAGGACCGCGGCCGGATGTCGACATATTGGTTGCTTGGCCGGACCGGCCATAGCGCTGGCCTGCCGCCCGGGGTTCCAGTGAGTCCGCAGGCCTAGGAGCCTGTCGGACTTGGGAATCGTCGGCTGCAAATCGACCGCAGCGGTCCATTTTTCACCGTCTTTTTTTCCCATAGCTGGGCTATGGGTCTGCAAATCCGGCAAAAACTGTCCTCGCTGGGCCCGATTTTCGCTCTCGACGCCCCAAGTCCGACAGGCTCCTAGGAGTCTGGGCGGCAGAAGGCGTCGAAGCGAAAGGCCTGCCTGCGCTTAATACGCCAGCGTCAAACCGATAAGCGCGATGACGGCAACCACAACGGTGACGCCGGCCAGCAACAAGAGCCGCACACGGTTGACTTCGGCGCGCCGGACCAGCTGGGTGTTCTGCTCGGCCAGGGCCTTGATCAGCTCCGACGACGCGAGCATCTGTTCGTGCAGGTCCTGGGTGGCGGTTTCCAGCGACAGCACCTGCGCCTGCAGGGCGGCAATGGCCTGGCCCTCCGGCGACAGGGGCACACCGCTACCGGCATCAGGCAGCGGCTCGACCGTTGTCGGCTGCTTGCCGACCGCACTCCACAGTTTTTTGGCCCCATCAGCCACCTTGGGCGCGTTCTTGATCACGTCCGACCAGGGAACCATCTGCAACACCGCCAGCCAGCCTATGGCCATGGGACAACCTTTGTAGTGATGAAAAAGCAGGCCGCACCTGCGCGGCGGGCTTGCATGCAGTTTACTGGTTGTGCGCTCAGGCGACGGTCGTCTGCGGTGTTTCCGGTGTCAGTGCCGGCCTTTCCTCGCGCCCGCCGGGATGGATCGCGAAACGTGCGGGGTCGCGCCCGTGCACCGGTGTATCGCTGTCAAACGACCAGCCGCCAAACTGCGTGCGCCGGTACTCGGCCATGGTCTGCGCAATCTCGGCCTGCGTGTTCATGACAAACGGGCCGTACTGCGCCACCGGTTCGGCAATCGGTTTGCCCTGCAGCAGCAGAAACTCGCTTTCCATGTCACCGTTGACCAGCTCCACCGCCGTATCGGCACGCAGTTCGATGGCCGAGGGGCTGCGGACCTCCTGGCCCGCAACGTTTACCGACCCGCCCTTGAAGAGGTAGAGGTTGCGGCGCGTGCCCTCACCCGTGGCGGCAGGCAGCGTCCAGTGCGCGCCCGGCGCCATGCGGACCGTCCAGATCGCCACGTCGGCATCAAGCTGCGCGGCCCAGGAATCGGGCGGCGGCGACAGCGGTGCACTGGCCCCGGACAGGCTGCCGGCAATCACCGCGACGTCGGTCGTGCGGCCTTCCGGATCAGTAACCGTCATGCGCGGAATGTCCTGCGACCAGAACATCGTGAAGTGCGGTTCGCTCATCTTCGCTGCCGCCGGCAGGTTCAGCCAGATCTGGAACAGCTCCAGCGGGTTGTCGTTTTGCTGGTCCAGCAGCGGAAACATCTCGGCGTGCACGATGCCTTTGCCTGCGGTCAGCCACTGCACGTCCCCGCCACCAAAACGCGCGGTCGCGCCCAGCGAATCCGAATGGTCGATCAGGCCCTTGCGCACGATGGTCACGGTCTCGAAGCCGCGGTGCGGATGCGGCGGAAAGCCAGGCACGGCTTCACCGTGGTACATGCTCCAGCCATCCCTGCGGCTGAAGTCCTGGCCGATGGCGCGGCCGGCCAGCGAGGCCGCTGGTCCCATGTCGGCATTCGCTTTCGGGTAGGCGTCGTCGTGGTAAGCGCAGAACAGGAAGGGGTCCATGGTTTCCCACGGAAACCCCAGGGGCTTGACCTGCAGGACGAGACTGGTGGCGTGGCGGGCAGACATGGCGGGGCCTTTAGGGTGTGCGTTGACTCCATCTTTGCAGATGAGCGTTGGGGTTACGTTTTCAAGGGCGGGCCACGCGTTGTTGCCGCCGTTTCGGGACAGACGCCGGTGCGCCCGTCCTACAACCCGACCTCAAGGCAACGCCTATGTTTAATCTTCGTCCTTTGTGTCTACCCAGAAATCCTTTTAGGCAGCTCACGGCCGAGGCAGGAAAAACTGCCTGCGCACAATTTCGCGCGCATTTTTCGCTCAAATTCCGAAGGACTTCCATGAAATACGCAATACTGCTCGCCGCCCTGATTGGCACCTTGGGCCTGACCGCCTGTGAAAAAACGGTGGTTGCACCGCCCGCAGCAGTCGCCGTGCCCGGCCCGGCCGGCCCAGCTGGCGCCACCGGCTCGACTGGTTCCACAGGCTCCACCGGCTCCACTGGCTCTACGGGTTATACCGGCGCCACGGGTTCGACCGGCTCCACCGGCGCTGCAGGCCCTAGCGGTGGCGCAACGGGTGCTACCGGCGCGACCGGTGCCACCGGCGCAACCGGCTCGACCGGTTCTACCGGATCAACGGGTGCCACTGGCGCCACGGGCACCACCGGTGATACCTTGATCCTCGTCCCGCAGAAGTAAGCGGAGACCGCGTCCGCAGGCGCTGTTGCCCAGCGCTTTCAGCCATCTCAAAAAAGCGCCAGCCACGGATGTGACTGGCGCTTTTCTTGCGGTATGCGGTGGTTCTCAGGCCTTGAGTTTCCAGCCAGTGCGAAAGATCCACCAGATCGCGGTCAGGCACAGCGCCAGGAAGCCGAGGATGGCGGCCACGCTGATGCCGACGTTGACGTCGGCCACGCCATAAAAGCTCCAGCGGAAGCCACTAATCAGGTAAACCACCGGATTGAATAGCGCGATTTTTTGCCACAGCGGAGGCAGCATGTTGATCGAGTAAAACGCGCCACCCAGGAAGGTCAGCGGCGTGACGATCATCATCGGTACGATCTGCAGCTTCTGGAAGTTGTCGGCCCACAATCCGATGATGAAACCGAACAGGCTGAAGGTCACCGCAGTCAGCAGCAAAAAGCACAACATCCAGAACGGGTGCGCAATGCTGTAGGGCACAAACAGCCGCGCCGTCGCCAGGATCAGCAGGCCGAGCAGCACCGACTTGCTGGCCGCCGCGCCTACATACCCCATCACCACCTCCATCGACGACACCGGCGCCGACAGCAGCTCGTAAATCGTTCCTGACCACTTGGGCATGTAGATGCCGAATGCCGAATTGGAAATGCTTTCGTTGAGCAGCGACAGCATGATCAGGCCGGGGATGATGAAGGCGCCATAGCTGATGCCGTCAATATCACCCATGCGCGAACCGATGGCCGTACCGAACACCACAAAGTACAGCGAGGTCGAGATCACCGGCGAGGCGATGGACTGCATCAGGGTGCGTAAAGTGCGCGCCATTTCAAAGCGGTAGATCGCGCGGATGGCGTGCCAGTTCATGCGGCCTCCTTTTGCACGGGCTGGGCGGATTTCGCGGTTTTGTCCGCATGGACCAGGCTGACGAAGATGTCTTCGAGCGAACTCTCGCTCGAATGCAGGTCCTTGAAGTCGATGCCCTGAGCGGCCAGCCGCTTGAGCAGCTCGCCAATGCCGGTTTCCTCCTGCTGCGTGTCGAAGGTATAGACCAGCGTGTTGCCGCCGTCGGTCAGCTCGAGCGGCAGGCCCGCCAGTGTGTCGGGCACCGCGGACAGCGGCGCACGCAGCTGCAGCGTCAGCTGCTTTTTGCCGAGCTTGCGCATCAGCACGTCCTTGTCTTCCACCACGATCAGCTGGCCCTTGCTGATGACGCCGATGCGGTCAGCCATTTCTTCCGCTTCCTCGATGTAATGCGTGGTCAGGATGATGGTGACGCCGCTGTCGCGCAACCTGCGCACCATCTCCCACATGCCCTGGCGCAGCTCGACGTCCACGCCCGCGGTCGGCTCGTCCAGGAAGAGAATCTGCGGCTCATGCGACAGCGCCTTGGCAATCAGCACCCGGCGCTTCATGCCGCCTGACAGCGTCAAGATCTTGTTGTCCTTCTTGTCCCACAGCGACAGGTCGCGCAGGACCTTCTCGATATGCGCCGGGTTGGCCGGTTTGCCGAACAGCCCCCGGCTGAAGCTCACGGTGGACCAGACGGTTTCAAATGAGTCGGTTGACAGCTCCTGCGGCACCAGCCCGATTTGGGCGCGCGCGGCGCGGTAGTCGCGAACGATGTCGTGGCCGTCGGCCGTGACGGTGCCCGAGCTCGGCCGAACGATACCGCAGACGATATTGATCAGCGTGGTCTTGCCGGCGCCGTTGGGCCCGAGCAACGCAAAAATTTCGCCGCGCCGGATGTCGAGGTCAACCGACTTGAGCGCCTCGAAGCCGGATGCGTAGACCTTGCTGAGTTGCTTGATGGAAATAATGACTGGCAAATGAATGTCCCGGAGAGCAGATAAAGGAGGCGCCGGCACACACGCACCGCGGCCTGCACTTTAACTGGAACGCGTGAAAGCTGCTGGCGCGCGGTCAGCGCGGATTGCAGCCACACGCCACACGTGTGGTGCCTGCGATGTTCGTCGTGACGGGTATTCTTTACAGCGCCTTCTTGGGTACCAGGCCGATCACCAGCCCCCTGGCCGTCACAGTGATCGCGCCGGGCTCCATGCCCAGGCCGTCGGCCAGCATCAGGTCCTGCGGGCGGAGCTTGTGCAACACCACTTCAAGCAGCGCCTGCCCGGCCAGCGCCGGGCCGTAGGCCTGCAGCAGCGCCGCCGGACCCGGCGGCATGCCTGACAGGCTCAGCGTGTTCACCTTGAGCTGGTGTGCGCGTATCGACTGGTCGCTGGGCTCATACCGCAGCGCAAAGTCCACATCGAAGTTGCCGGTGGTGCTGCGTGACAGCGCGGGGCCTGCTGCATCGACCACCATCTGCGTACCCAGGCGGTTTTGCTCCGGAAGCAGCCGCAGGCGCGGCGCTTGCAGCGTCAGCGCCAGCAGCCCGCCCACCGGGTAGCGCATCGGAAACTTCTCGGCCACCGCTTGCTGCAATTGCGCGCTGGTCACGGTGTAGCTGGGCTGTGCGTGCGCTGCGGCTGCCGCCAGAACAAGAGTCATTGGGAGTGACATCAGCCACTGTCTGCGTTTCATCGGATTCCTTCAAGGGTCCATGGGGCTTGGCAAGAGGCTTAAGGCTGGTCAGATGACGACTGTGCCGGTTCGTTCCCCATGCGGCTGTGCGGATTCTTCAGGTCTGTGCGCCAGCGCACATCTGGTGTCGGTAGCGCACAGACACCTGCACGGTACGTAGCGGCACGCAGGCCTGACGCAGCGCCCCGCGCAATGGTGCGTGTGTCAGACAGGTCATGGGACGCCGGCTGGCATGTAAAGCTGGCGTGTGAGGTGAAACGAAGTGTCAACCCGGGCAACAGCCCGCGCGACAGCGCCGTTGAACATCCGGCAATGTGACATCAACCTGATGGACACAAACCGCATCCAAAGGACCCCATGAACAAATTACTCGCAACCCTGATGACCACCCTGATCGCTGGCGCTGCATTTGCGCAAACGCCTGCAGTGGTGACGCCTGCAGTGCCCGCCACACCGGCCGTTGTCAAGGCACAAGCCAAGGCCGAAAAGTCTGTGGCTGCTGCCGTCAAGAGCGAAGCCAAGGTAGACGCCAAGGCCGACGCCAAGGTGGACAAAGCCGAAGCCAATGCCGCTGAAAAGAAAACCGAGGCACTGACCAAGTCCGCCGACACCAAGGCCAAGGCACAAGCCAAAGCGGCCAAGGCCGATGCTGAAGACAAAACCAAGGCCACCGCCAAGGCCGAAACTACCAGCGCCAAGGCAGACGTCAAAGCCGACAAAGCCGTCATCAAGGCCGACACCAAGGTAGACACCGTGCGCATCAAGGCCGCAGGCGACAAGGCCACCGCCAGTGCCGAGACCACCGGCGTCAAGGCAGAAACCAAGGCCGACGTGAAAGCCGCCGGCAGCAAGTAATTGCAACGCTGCGGCTGCAAGTAGCCGCGCAAGCCAAAACAAAAAAGACAGGCTTGGCCTGTCTTTTTTTATGAGCCTTCAAATTTCGCAGGCAAATTAGAAATCAAGAAACAGGCCTTCAGCCCTTGCTCCGCCTGCGCGAGCCGCTATCAAAACAGGAGTGATGCAGGGCGCCGTCTATCGGCCCACCACCGACCAGCCCGCCTTCAGGTTGGCCTTGTCATTCTCGTACTCCCACGCCGTGCCGCAGCGGTCACAGCGGTACTTGGTGACGGCGACCAGCGCGCCGCCGCGCCGCTCTTGCCGGTTGTTGCCCTGCACCAGCTCGGGGTGGCCCGGGGCCTTGCGCCAGTTGCGCTGGACGCCGGCGCACGAGTCGCACAGCGCCATTTTTTTCAGTTCGTTCTTTCGGTTCAGGTCGTCGGTCATGGTGGGGCTCTTGAAGTGGGCGAGACGCCTGGCCCGCTGGGGGCACAAGGCTGGTCGTGTTGGGCTACATTGTCGCCCCGTGGCCGCCGGGCGCAATTCTTTAAACCAAATCGGCATCCAGCCCTTGCGTGCCGGGCGCAAGCAGCTATAAAAACAGGAGCGCTGCCAAACCTGCAATCGTCATTGCGGGCCTGACCCGACATCCATGCCCGCATACACGCGCACTCCGCGTCGTCCTACAGGTCGCGCAAGTTGCGCAAATGCTGGTGCGCCGCGTCCTCTGCATCCACGGGCAACTGGTTCTTGGCCTGCAGGTAATGGTTGGTGAACACGTCCAGGTAAGCCTCCAGCACCTGCGCGGCCTGCGCGTCGCCCGCCAGCGCCAGGCACAGCGCCGCCACTTCCGAGGTGCAGAAGTGCGCGTCGCGCTGCGAGCGGCGCAGCCGGTAGCTGGACAGCTGTTCGCTCTGCAGGCTCAACACTGCCAGCTTGTCCAGGTAGGGGCTTTTGCGAAACATCTTGCGCGCCTCCGGCCAGGTTCCGTCCAGCAACACAAACAGCGGCCGCTTGTCCGCCCTACCCGCTGTGCCCGCTGCGGCATCGGCCGGCAGCACATCCGTCACCACCCGCGCACTGTCGACAAACTCGCCCGGAAACACCAGGTAAGCCTGCCACTGCGGATCAGCCAGCAACGCAAGCAGCGCCGGGTCCACCTCGGTGCGCGTCCAGCCAAAGGCAAAGGTGTCGGCCACCACATCGGCAATCAGCCAGCCCGTGTTGCTGGGTTTGAGGGGCTCAATGTCGGCCATGAGCAGGCACATACCCGCCCGTGTGGGCACGGCTGGGCGCAAGGCACACAGGCAATGGCTGGGCAGCAGCCGGCAGCCGGCGCAGCGCTCACCGTGCGGGCCGCCGCGGGCCAGAAAAGGCTTGGCGCTGCGCGCCAGGCGCGCACTGCGCAGACGGCTGACGGCGTGGGGCTGCGCAGGAAGTGCGAGGCCGCTTGCGTCCATGGTCAACGGCTGTACGCGCATTCGAGTTCGAACAGTGGCACATCGACCTTGCGGCTCAGCCACACGCCGCCGCCCAGCTCGGTCAGGCCCTCCCGCAGGCCGCGCCGGTACAACTCCGCCCGGTGCCGATACAGGCGCGGGTCGGCCAGTTCATCGTCAATGATGTCGCGCTCATAGTCTTCGCGCGTCGCCGCCTCCACATACAGCGCGCCCCGGCACAAGCGGCCCAGGTTGTGCAGGGCCAGCTTCAGGTCTGGCGGGCTCAGGTAGGACAGCACGGCCTGGCAGATCACCAGGTCAAACGGCTCGGCGGATTGGTAGTCCACCACCGAGCCACGCTCCCAGCCAAATCGCTCGCACAGGTACGCGCTGAACTCCACGCCCTGGTAACTGGCATCAGGAAAGTGCCTGGCCACGATCTCGCGCCACGGGCCAATGCCGCAGCCCACGTCCAGCACCCGCCGCACCGGCACGCGCAGGTACTTGAGGTAGCTGCACACAAAGGTGCCCAGCCGCTCGACATGCGCGGGGTCCACCACGCTGGTCTTCTTGTCGAAGTAGTAGCGCTGGTAGTACGCCTCGTCGAACCATTGGTCACTTGCAGATTTCACGCCGCTCTTTCTCCATTCTTCTTTCTGTTTCCTTCCTTGGGTCGTCAGCCATGCTACGCCCGCCACGGCAACAGCGCACAGGCGTTCGGAAGCGGGCAAGGGGAAGCCAGCCAAGGCACCCGGCCACGTTCGCGGCGTTCAAACGGTGGCTGGCTGGGTAAGCAGACCGCAACCCGCTCAAGCGCCGCGGTGACGTGCAGCCGGCCGACGCGGTGCAGGAGCTGCTGGCGCAGGTATTTGCCGCAGGTTTGAGTGGCAACTGAAAGCACCCAGTGCGGCGCGCTGGACTTCATGCCGCGGCTGAGCTGGTTTTTTGCGTGCTTGCTGTGCGCGGTGCAGGGGGCGGATGGTTTGTTGCAGGCTCAGGCAGCAGGCCGGTGCAGCGCGCAGAGCTTGTTGCCGTCCGGGTCGCGCAGGTAGGCCAGGTAGAGCTTGCCGGCCGGCGCTTCGCGAAAGCCCGGCGCGTCTTCACAGGTGGTGCCGCCGTTGGCAACGCCCGCCGCATGAAAGGCATCGCCCTGCTCTGCGGAATCCACCGTGAACCCGATGGTGCTGCCGTTGCCGTGGCATGCAGCTTCACCATCAATCGGTGTGGTGATGCCGAACGTGCCGCTCGGGCTGCGGTAGAAATAGCGGTTTCTGTTGGCAACGCCAGGGCCGACGCCCAGCGTGCCCAGCACCGCGTCATAAAACTTCTTTGAGGCTTCAAGGTCGTTAACGCCGACCATCACATGACTGAACATTGCTTTGTCTCCGTGGGATGCCCAGGGTGGGCGAATTGGAACAGGTCATGTTACTAGAGCGGACTTGTGGCTACATTCGCCGCACATGGCGCGGCGAATGCGCCACTTGGTCGGTGTCGGGGACAAGGCGCAGTTCTGCCAGCGCGCGGCGCCCCCACGAACGCGCGGCAAACGCTGGTGCTGAACCATGTACTTGACCGTGTACCGGACGGCATGAAAAGCAAACTAATCAACACCAAGTGGGCCGCCATGGGCAAATGCTCTGCCGACACCGCACCCCGGGACATCAATGACCTGCTGGCGCGCGGAGTACGGGGTATTTATTGGTCAAATAGGGCTGTAACCCAAGTGAAACCTGCGCAAGCAGCTATTAAAAACAGAGCTAGTCCATTGACTCTGCGGTAATTACTCACTCTATTCGCCGCTCTAAACGCGGCGAATGAAGTGCATAATCGCCGCATGTTCCCCGACAAGCCCCCTCGCCGCCGCACCTACCTCTGGCAGCGCCCCGACTGGCCGCAGTGGCGGTTTGACGCGGCTGTGCTGGCCGCGCCACTGGCGCAGGTGCACCGCGCGCAGGGGCATTTGGCGGGCCGCATGGCCGAGCTGGGGCTGGCGCAGCGCGAGCAGGCCACATTGCAAGCGCTCACCCAAGAAGTCATCACCACCAGCGCCATCGAGGGCGAGGCGCTTAGCCTGGATGCCGTGCGTTCTTCCATCGCCCGCAGGCTGGGGGTGGATATTGGAGCGCTGGCCCCGGCGGACCGCAACGTAGACGGCGTGGTGGACATGGTGCTGGACGCCACTCAGCACCACGCCCAGCCGCTCACCGCAGAGCGCCTGTTTAGCTGGCACGCGGCCCTGTTCCCCACTGGCTACAGCGGCCGCGTGCGCATACAGGTGGGCGCGTGGCGCAACGACGCTGCTGGCCCCATGCAGGTCGTGTCGGGCCCCATGGGCCGCGAGAAGGTGCACTACCAGGCGCCGGCTGCCACCGCACTACCCCTTGAGACTGCCGCCTTCCTGCAATGGTTTAACGCCGCCCCCGCAGGCGACGCCCTCATCCATGCCGGGCTGGCCCACCTGTGGCTGGTCACCCTGCATCCGTTTGACGACGGCAACGGCCGCATCAGCCGCGCCGTGGGCGACATGGCGCTGGCCCGCGCCGAACGCACGGCACAGCGTTTTTACAGCCTCAGCGCCCAGATACAGCGCGAGCGCAAACAGTATTACGACCAGCTGGAAGCCACCCAGCGCGGCACGCTGGACATAACGCCGTGGCTTAACTGGTTCTTGGCCTGCCTGCTGCGCGCCGTGCAGGGAGCGGATGGTTTGCTGGCGGGCGTGCTGGACAAAGCGCAGTTCTGGCAGCGCTGGGCGGGCACCCCCATGAACGCGCGGCAGACGCTGGTGCTGAACCATGTACTTGACCGCGTACCGGACGGCATGGAGGGCAAGCTGACAAATGCCAGGTGGGCGGCCATCGGCAAATGCTCTGCGGACACGGCGCTGCGCGACATCAACGACCTGCTGGCGCGTGGGGTGCTGCGCAAGCTGGAGGGCGGGGGGCGGAGTACGGGGTATTTAATGGTCAAATAGGCCTGTAGCCCTTGTGTGACCTGCGCAAGCAGCTACGATTTAGATAGCAAATACCCAGCTAAACCGCAGGCTGTTCCCACTGGTCAATCGCAATGGCGTAGCGCGTCGCCTTGCCAACGCCCTCAATGCGCAGCAGCCCCTTGGCTGCCAGGTCCGCCAAATCCCGCGTGGCGGTGGCTTTGGATGTGCCAGTCAGCTTGCAATATTTGTCACTGGTCATAAAACGTAGGGCCTCCACGCTACCCACTGCGTGTGGTTCGCTGCCTCCCAAGGAGGCGCTTTTCACCTTGGGGCGGCCCTGCGGTGAAACCAAAAAACCACCGCTAAAGGTGCTGTTGCCAGCCTCCAGCAAACGATCAAGCACCCTGGATTGCCGCGCATTGACCCCACACGCTGCGGCGCGCTGGCGAAACCTGGCTTTCTCCAGCGCCTGCTTCACCACCGCTTGCGAGGTGATGCACCCCTGTGCATAAGCCTCCACAAACCACTGCACCCAAGGCGTCACATCCAGAGTCGTGCCAGAAGCGCTGCGCTGGGCAAGGTTGAGCGCGTCGTAATACGCAGCACGTGTGCGCATCATCTGCCGGGCCATGCCAAACACGCGCACCGCTGCGCCCATGTCTTGCGCCAAGGCCATGTCCACAATGGCGCGGCCCAAGCGACCGTTGCCGTCTTCAAACGGGTGAATCGTCTCAAACCACAGGTGCGCCAATGCGGCGCGCGCCAGGCCGTGCAGCCCGGGCGCTTTGCCCGACACTGTGCTTGGCGTTGTACCAGGCGCCGAAGGAGGCAGCGCAAACCACGCGAGAAACTGCGTCATCTCATGCGGCACTTGAACTGATGGCGGCGCCACGTAATGCACCACCTCGCGCCCCAGCCTGCCGCTCAGAATCTGCATGGCATCTGCGTGGTCGCGGTAGCGCCCCACCGCGATGCGCCGCAAGTTGGCGCTACTCCCCGGAAACAACGCCGCCTGCCACAGGCACAGCCGCTCTGGCGTCAACGGCGCCTGGTATTGCTGGGTAGCATCCGCCATCACCTGCACCAGGCCGTCCACATGCCGGTCAACCGTCGGCAAATCTGCCAAACCCAGGCGATGCGCTACAGACGAGCGCACGGCTTCCAGGTCCAGCTTTTCGCCCTCGATGGCGGCTGTTGCCATGGCCTCTTGCACCCACAGCTCGCGCGCTATTTCTTGGCCGCTCTCCAGGCCAATGGCTTCCAGCAATCCCAGCAACTTGCCTTGCTCAAGGCGCGCATTACTCAGGTCTCGCAGCGACGTAGCCGCGTCAAAAGTGAGCGCGGGCCAGGCGGGGTGTTGCCAAAGGTACTGGGGCAGCTTGGCGATGATTGTTTTAGGCATGAGGCGTATTTTAAACAATACGGCTCAAAAATTGAGGGGTATTTTAAAAAATGCGGCTCAGCGAGGTCGACGGCCTACTCATCCGCCGCGCCGTGCAGGTGGGTGATTCTCACAATCAGTGTGAAAAAACGCTATTAATTCAGTAGCGGCTGGCGCCGGTATTTGTTGGGCTACAGCCTGAAAAGAGTATCAAAAACGACCCAAAAACCGCTTTTTGACGAGGTTTGGGGCAAAACAGCTGCGGGTTGGGTATCAATTGCCAAATAGCTCTGAATGCGTGCCGCAGCGAACAAAGTTGATCCAGTTTGCTTCTACCTGGTAGATCAGCAGAAAGTCTCCGCCGATATGGCATTCCCGGTGGTCGGCGCAGTCGCCTTTTAAAGAGTGGTCCAGCCATTCGGGGCCTAGCGGGGCATCGTTCGCAATCAGCAGCAGCATCGCCGCTTTGAGCCGCGTCATGTCATAGCGCCCTGAATGCGAAAGCCGGAGCCAGTCTTTCAAAAAGGCCTTGGCATAGTCCGCAGCGCGCGGCGGCACCGCCCGCTTGCTTGCCGATGTTCTATTTGCCGATGTTTTTTTCAAGATCGGCAAACATCTCGTCAGCTGAGGCAAAGCGGTTTTCACCGTTACGGCGGCTTGCCATCATGGCGCGGGATTCGGCCATGGCCGCTAGCGTCTCGGCGTTGGGCACCTTCAGCTCCAGCGGAAAGGCCTGGTCAACCACCACCCGACGCAAGAACAGGCGAACCGCATCAGACACCGACAAGCCCATCGCCTCCAGCGCCGTCGTGGCCTGTTCCTTGATGTCGTCGTCTACCCGAATGTGAAGCATTGAAGTTTGCGCTGCCATGGTGTGGCTCCTGTGCGAGAAAATGCAATTATGTATCTCATTTGAGATTTTTGCAAGATGCTGGCCTGTTCGCTGATGCCGTCGGCGACATTGCACGGGCGCGCGGCATGATGCAGCTGGCCAAGGGCACCGGCATCACCCGTTAAGGGCTCCACGAAGCCCTGGGCGAGCAAGGCAACCCCAGCTTTGCAACGGTCGTCAAAGTCATGCACGCGCTGGGCTTGCAGTTCAATGTCGGTGCGCAGCCGGTACAGCGCTGAGTGCCTGCTGCGCGCCGTGCAGGGGGCTGATGGTATGCTGGCGCGCGTGTTGAACAAAGCCCAGTTCTGGCAGCGCTGGGCGGGCACCGCCATGAACTTGCGGCAAACCGGGGTACTGAATAGCGTGCTGGACGGCATGGAGGGCAAGCTGACGAATGCAAAGATTACGAACGCTGGTTGGGCCGCCATGGGCAAATGCTCTGCGGACACGGCGCTGCGCGACATCAACGACCTGCTGGCGCGTGAGGTGCTGCGCAAGCTGGGTGGGGGGCGGCGTACGGGGTATTTGTTGGTGAAATAGGGCTGTAGCCTTTGTGGACCGTGCCCGAGCAGCTATCAAAACTGCTGCAACGTTCTACCGTGTTGCTGATAGCGCAGCTGGAACCCGTAACGGCTAGCCTTCGCCCAGCTCTTCCAAAAGACCACTCACACAAACCAGCAACGCGGGCAATGAGCCTTGCGCCACATTCCAAACAGTGCGAGCTTTGACTTTTGCGTAGCCGTGGATCAATTGATTGCGAAAGGCCACGATCTGCGGCAACTCGGGAATACGCGCAGCAAGCGGCGCATCCAGCTTGGCAAGCTGATTCAATGCCTCGCCAATGATTTCAAACTTGCGCTCAACGCCCGCTTGCACCAAGTCGCTGGCCGCGTAGGCGCCAGCGTCCATTCCGGCAATGAAGCCTTGAATGGCAAGGACCGACTCACGCACATCCCACAGAAACGCGCGCGGGTCACGCTGCATAAACAGCCTCGCGGTTGCGGTTGATGCTGGCCAGCACATAGGGGTTGCGCACCGCCCCGGGTTCAATCAAATCCACCGCGCGCCCCAGCAAATGTTCCAGCGCCGTCTTGGCACCAAAAAAGTCCTGCAAGCCCGGCGTCGCGCCTTCGGCAAACTCAATCAAGAAATCTACATCGCTGGTGGCGGGGTTGAAGTCATCCGCCCGTGCTGCCGAGCCAAACACTTCCAGGCGGCTTACGTGAAAGCGCTGGCAAATGGTGGCGATGCCGGTACGGTGTTGGGCGATGACGGGGTGCATTGGGGGATTCTAGTGTGCTGTCCCGTAAACAAGGTGATGAAATGAAATTGTCCAGACGGCTGTCAGGCAAGGAGTGAGAAGGCGACATAGCCGTAGCGATGGCAACGACGAGCGACGCTGCATGGCGGCCGTATAGACGGTTTCGTATCGTATTTACTTGCGGGACAGCACACTGGGGGACGACTAAAACCCTGGCCCGTGTTTGAGGGCACAGCCCAGCGCTTCTACAGCCTCAGCGCCCGATACAGCGCGAGCGCAAACAGTATGACGACCCGCTGGAAACCACCCAGCGCGGCACGCTGGACATAACGCCGTGGCTCAGTTGGTTCTTGGCCTGCCTGCTGCGCGCCGTGCAGGGGGCTGATGGTTTGCTGGCGGGCGTGCCGAACAAAGCCCAGTTCTGGCAGCGCTGGGCGGGCACCGCCATGAACTTGCGGCAAACCGGGGTGCTGAACCGCGTGCTGGACGGCATGGAGGGCAAGCTGACGAATGCCAAGTGGGCAGCCATGAGCAAAATGCTCTGCGGATACGGCGCTGCGGGATATCCACCGCTTTCCCGGGCAATGGCTTCTTGTCAGCCTGATCTACCCGCCTAAGCCGCTTGCTGAAAACCCAGATCAGGCAGGGCTGTTTTAGCGGTCAGGTGCATCACAGTCGGCCCGCCATGCTGGCGGGCGGCTCGGGCCACATACGTCCGGTGGCACATTGAAAAATCAGCCTCAAAACAAACCAGGCAGGCCGTCGTGGCGCGCGAAGTTTTTACCAGCTCCTGTATGGGCGCTTCTTGCGTGGCGACGTAGGCCAAAAAGTCTCTGGTGTAAGTCTGCCAGTTGCCGTCCAGCTTGTACTGATTGCGAACAGGTTTGGGACAACCCAATGCAGGCGCATGCTGGTAAGCGATGCCGTGCGCTGCAAGCGCCGCGCTGAACGATTTTTTTGAAAACCCCTTTTTGCGCGACAACGGCAACTCGCGCACATCCACAACAGTCTTGACCTGCGCAGTAACCAGGCGCTCGATAAAGGCATCAATAGCGAGGCCTTCGTAGCCGAGAGTGAACAGAGTGGATGGCATGTAGGCTTGACCAGTAAAGCCCTGATTTTAGTTGTCGTGCCTTGGGTTAGTGTGACCTGCTGCAAACTACTTCGGTGGCATACGCTGCGCCGTGCAGCGCGATGATGGCTTGGTGGCGGGGGTGCAAGGCAAACCCCGGTTCTGGCAATGGTGGGCGCTAATCGCAATCGCTTTCAAGATACGCTATCTATTTAGTAGCTGCTTGCGCCCGTATTTATTGGGCTACAGGCTAAAAAGAGTATCAAAAGCGACGCAAAAACCGCCTTTTGACGAGGTTTGAGCCAAAACAGCGCTAGATTGGGCTGCGAATTGATTGGTGGAGGCTTGAAAATGTCGACTCTAAGAAAATAAAGAAGCTGTCATCCAATGAATATGGGCGCGAGCAGTTATTTGATTTGTAGCGAATTGAGCTACGGCGGACACACTTCCACTGTCTTCAACGTGAACTCGCACAGATTTTTTGCAGAATCACGCCAATGATGGCGGTCAAGTTTTGCAGTGCACGAGGCGTCCTCAAGCAAAGCCAAATCTGCTTTCGTTTTGCAGACCAGCAGCACTACGCCCTGCGACTCCCTCAGAACACGAACCTTAAACCCGTCGAATTCCTTTAGCAACGTCGGATCATTTGCTGCGACCAGCTTAAGAAGTTCGTCGTCACTTAATGTGGGCGAAGGGTTTCTATACAGAACGGTGGCTTCAACAGCGGCCGACAACTTCGTCAACGCGGACGCTTTTGCATACATTTGGCGGTTGTCTTGCGCCGCGCAGCTCGTCAGCGCCGACAGCAGAGCCAAGGACATCAGGATTTTCATGGAAATGTTGCTCATGCCACTTTCCCCCAAAACACGTATTCATTCTTCGGAACAGTTCTTCCCGTGTCTAAGTTCCAGTTATCAAGAGTATCGAGAAATGCGCTGCTTTCCCCCGAGAGCGCCATGTCGAGCCCCTCCCAGACTTCTAGGACATTCTTGCATGCGCGCTCAAAAATCGCCTCATAGTTCATTGGCCCCTCTGGTGTCTTCAAGTTCACGATGTAGCTGTTGTCCACTTCAGCTACGGCGGGGTAAGTCAGGTTCAGGTTGGTAGCGACATGGCGCGAAAACGGGAAAAGCCGGTTGACGGTTGTCAACGTGTCCAGAATGCCCGTGAACCCGCGATGCCACTTGTCGGGTTCCGCAACAACGTTTGGACTTTCACCCGGATAGGCAGCCTTCAGCATGGCTAACCACAACGCAGAAATTGCCCCATCAAGCTTCTGCCTATCCCCAGCGACATGGCAGCTTGCGATGCCGGTTTCCAAGTGCTCCGTAAGCCCAACGTCGCCCAGGTCGAGTTTCTGAAAAATGAAAGCATCCTGGTGCATCTCGCATTTGCGGTGCGCAGATTTGTTGGCTTGGTAGGGGCCAACGATTCCTTCCACCACAGGATGAATCGTCATGTCTGTGACCATGTGGCCAGCGAAGCCAAAAAGCCAGCTAAGGGCTTTCTCCCGATCTGTTCCCGTCATTTCTTGAAGCTTGTTGATACCGGTCTTCAAGAGCATCGAGGTGTTGTTGTAGTGCATGTTGTCAGCCCATAGGCTCTGACCAGTAGCCAGGTAAGGATAGTCCGGACTGACTGCGCCAAGTTCAGCAAACTTGAGGTGCGCACCGAGCGCGTACTTCGTCTCTGCACTCATGACTGTTTTCTTTGTCAATTTTTGAACGTGGTTGACGATTGTTATGTGAGCGTATGCACCTGGCATATAAATTCTCCCTGTTACTTTTACTAAAAATAGATTCCTCAATTTGCCAAAAAATCTAATCGGAATCTGACCACCGATATGCCGTTCATTGAGCGATACCCTGGCGTTGCATTGCTGAACGGCTTACATGTGGTTCGATACAAGCCTGCTAGGGGGCGTACCTCTACCGATACGCCCGGATACCAACAATTTCGATTTCCACGCGACGATTCTTGGCTCGGCCTTGCTCCGTATTGTTGTCAGCGACCGGCTGCGTCTCCCCTTTGCCTTGCACGTACACGCGGCTGCGTTCAACTCCCCTGCTGACCAGGTGTGCTTTTACCGCCTCCGAGCGGCGCATCGCCAAGCCTCTGTTGTATGTGGCCGTGCCGACGTTGTCGGTATGTCCCACAGCGACGATTACCTCAAGCTGCATCTCTTTGAGCTTGCTGACCAGATCATCCAGCTTGGCCCTGCCCCCAGGCTTGAGCACGGACTTGTCGAAGTCGAAGAATGCGTCCGCTGCATAAGTCACCTTGCTTGCCGCCGGGGGTGGTGGCGCAGGGGCCGGAGCTGGCGCCGGCGCTGCTGCGACCAACGTCCCCGCCGGCGTCTCAGGGGCTTGCACCAAGTTCGCGTACTCGCAAGGTTCATTGCTCTCGCCACGCAGCAACTTGAAGCAGGGGTTGGCCATCAGGAGGTCCTTGGCTACCTGCTTGAGAAATTCGAGGTCGTCTTGCTCTTTCTCCTTGCCGCTCAGCGACCAATTCGTGGGAATTTCCTGCGCCCGCAGCCTGCGGTTTTGGTCCAGCAGGACGAAGTCCACCGGCATGGTGAACACGCTGATCTTGTTAGGCTCTTGTAGTGGCAGGTTGATGGTGCGGGCAAGTTCAGCGATATACAGGCGCGACGCATAGGCGCTTAGCTCGGTCGCCACGTCGATTGGATTCAAGGTCACCGACGAGATGACATCCAACAGACTAGGAAGGGCCGAGGACTTGTCAAAAGTTCGTGGCCCGGTCTTCTTCGCATTCACCTGGATGAGGACGAGGTTGGACACGCCCATGTCCCGCAGGGTCTTGAGGTGGCGCCCCAGGATACGCATAACGGCCCGAGCAGCCAGGTTGTCCGACAGCCCCCCATCCAAAAGATGCACAAATTCGACCTTCCGATCAGGCTTGATCCCGGTCTTGCTGGGCCCGGGGTAGGAGTGTTCCAGCGAGTACGCGTACAGAGCCCGCTCAAGCCTTGCGGGCGACTTGAAGGGCTCGGGGTATTTCTGCGCCTCTTCCAGTTCTTGCGCCGCGGTTTTGCCTGGCCGGAAGGCTGTGCAGTCTGCGTGGCTCCAGTGGTTGCGCAAGGGCAGCGGATGGAGCAACAAGGGGAACGCGGCTGAAGCCGCTACAGCCCGCGTCACGGGGAAAGTAGTCAGGTCGGAGCACAGCTCGGAGAACGCCTCCTGTGTGAACTCGAATGTTCTACCGCCGCTCATGTCGGTCGCATTCAGTATCACGAAGGGGGCCTTGTCCCAGCGGGCGATCAGGTGGCGGTAGAGCGGCGCGCCATGTGGGAAAAGCTGCTCGTCCAGATAGGCAGCGAAGTCTTTCGTGCGGTTTGCACTCGGAACCAGCAGGCGCGCTGCCATCCGCGGTATCAGGGTTGCCATGTTGTCCTTCGCCAGAAACTGGGTTTCTAGCTCTGCAAGGCCGGCCGAGCCTCTTGCGGCATAAACAGCAGCCGGGACGCTCCCGCCAGACGTAGACGAGATCAAGGCGATGTTCTCCGTCAGCGTTTCCTTTTCGAGCACACCAAGTACGCCGGAAGCAACAGCAGCGGCGCGCGCGCCTCCTCCAGAAAACGACAGGAATATAAGAGTGGGCGGTAGCGCCTTATGGGCCGGCCGCCGGGCCTCGACAGCACGAACCCGCCTATTCTCAATCCAGCTCGCGAATGTGTAGTCGCTGCCGGCCGCTGGCTTTTGCATCAACACGATGTTGTTGTCGGTCGCAGGTGGATTTTGCGCAGCACAACCGGCAAGCAGCACTGTGAAGGCCATCGCAAAGGCGCAGCGCTTCATGGTTTCCCCTATCGTTTGTTTAGGTCAATCTTTCCGCTAAAAATGCTATCAGTCTGGTCATACAAAGACATCCTCTAATTGGAGGAGGAGAGGGCTGATGTTGGCAATCCCTTTAAGATGCGGACACTTGCCGGAGTGCCAGCGGCAATAGGTCGCCTACCGCGCAGGCGCGCCGGCCGGGTAGACCGGTGTTGGGGGGGGGCAGTTGTGCGACAGATAGCTACGCCCCACCCGCCTAACAAAACTCGAGTTGCGCCCGCGCGGTAGCAATGTAGGCTTGACTTTATGCAAGATGCTGGCCTGTTCGCTGATGCCGTCGGCGACATTGCACGGGCGCGCGGCATGATGCAGCTGGCCAAGGGCACCGGCATCACCCGAGAAGGGCTTTACAAGGCTCTCGGCGAACAGGGCAACCCCAGCTTCGCCACCGTTGTCAAAGTCATGCACGCGCTGGGCTTGCAGTTCAACGTGGGCGCGCGGCCGGTGCAGAGTTGAGTGCTCAAATAGAGCTGTAGCCCTTTTGAAATATGTGCCAGCAGCTATAAAAATAGTAGTAACAAGCGCCGCCTGATCAATCACCAACCAGCAAAGCAGCTTGCACCAGCGGGGGCTGCAGCATCATTTTGATGAAATAGGCTCTTAGCGCTTACTCAGAAAGCGCTTGCAGCTACCAAATCAGAAGCAATTTTCCGTACCTCTCGGCCCGGCACGCAGGGCTTTTGTCATCGAGACCCTCTCGAAACCCCAGGGGTTTTTGCGATGTGTGTACAACCCAGCGGGTCCTACTCTGTCTCATCCGGGGTGATGGTCCCCGGCAGCTCGGCAAACTTTGCCGCCATCGTGGGGTTGCCCCGTGTGAGCTTCTTGATCGTCAGATCGTCGGCCTTGTCGTTGGCGAGTCTCAAATTGTTCGCTGACTTGTGCAGCGCTTCCTTGGTTTTTTCCAGGTCCTTGATCGCATCGTCGATGCGCTTGATGGCTTCTTCAAAGCCTTCGGAGGCCAGGCGCCAATTGCGCCCAAACGCCATCTTGAATTCATCGAGCTGGGTTTCGAACTTCGTAATGTCCACGTTCTGCGAGCGCACCAGCGCCAGCTCGGACTTGTACTTCATCGCGTTCAAAGCGGCATTGCGCAGCAGCGTGATCAGGGGCACAAAGAACTGCGGCCGTACCACGTACATCTTCGGATAGCGGTGCGAGACATCGACGATGCCGCTGTTGTACAACTCGCTCTCCGGCTCAATCAGGGACACCAGCACCGCGTACTCGCACTTCTTTTCAGTGCGGTCCTTGTCCAGCTCTTTCAGAAAATCTTCGTTCCTTTTCTTGGTCGCCGTTTCATCGCTCTCGTTTTTCATCTCAAACATGATGGAGACGATCTCGGCGCCCGACTCGTCCGAGTCGCGAAAAATGTAGTCGCCCTTGCTGCCGGTGCGGGCGTCGTTGTCTTTCTCAAAATGCGCCCGCTGAAAGGCGGCAGCACGGATGCGGTTGAACTCAATTTCGCAGTGCTGCTCCAGGGTTTCACCGACCATCTTGGTCGATAACCGCGCCTTCATGTTCTTCAGCCGCTCAATCTCCCCATCACGGTCGCGCAGCTGCAAGGCGTATTGATCCTTGGTGGCTTTCTCTTCCAGCTGATTTTTCACGGTGATGAGGTTGAGGTCATTTTTCAATCCATCGCGCTCCCGGGCGACCACACCCACGGCTTCATTCACCGCCAACTGGCGCGCCACCTCGCCGGCCTCCAGCTTGGCTTGCAGCGCCTGAATCTCAAAGTCCTTTTTGGCGGCAGCCCCTTGCAGCGCCTGGGCCAGGTTGACCTCGGCCAACTGAGCGGCAGCTTGCTGCGCGTTGCGCGCTCTCTCTAGCTCGTTTTTCAGCTCGTTCGCCAGTCCATCGCGCTCTTTGCTGACCGCGCCTAAAGCCTCCGTCACCGCCAGCTTGCGGGCAACCTCACCGGCAGCGAGCTGGGCCTGCAAGGCCTGAATCTCCGCATCTTTGCGGGCCGCAGCGCCTTGCAGCTCATTGGAGATCTTGGCCTCGGCCAACGCAATCGCGTCGCGCTTTTCCCGCTCGGCCAGCTCCAGCCGCTCGTGCAACTGTTTGTCAAAATCGCCGTCGCGCACCTGCTTGAGGATGTTGGCGTATCCCGCTTCGTCGATCTTGAAGGCTTTGCTGCAGTGGGGGCAGATGATTTCATGCATATTCGTGCGTCCTGCTTTTGTTAGGTGTTGACGAGTGATTCATTCAGTCGAATGACAGCTATCGGGCAAACATGAGTCTGTACCTCAGCGGTACTGAGCGGGGACAAGACAAGCGCCGCCACACGTCTCAAAGCCGCGTACTCAAAGCGAAGGGCACACAGCCACGACCAGCCTACGACAAGACTTTTTGCGCTTCATCGTCTCGGCCCAAGGAAATCGTCTTGAAGTCATTGCCAAGGAATCCAAACTTGCGAGCAAATAACGAGGCAATGCGAGTATCCGCAGTCGCAAAGAAAATCTGGCGCTTTGAGTGAACGGCCAAGTCGCGCAAGTAGTCTAAGAACGATAGGGTGTTCAAATCGTCGACGTGGGCAACTGGGTCATCAATCAGAACAACTGGCGGTGCATTGGCGGCGGTCCGATTGAGAGCCAGAAAGACTGACAGCGCAAATGCCGAGCGCTGACCAGTACTAACTCGGTCCAATGACCAAGTCTCCTTGGACTCTCGCGACCTGAGAAGTACTTCTCCGTCACCAACATACTCGTACTCATTTGGAGAGTGAATTCGGACGAAGGCTGCATTGATTTCTTCGCCGATGGCATCAAGCGACTTCTTAGTGGCACTGTCCAGGGATAGCTCTGTTGCAAGCGCTGTCAGCGCTTCTCCAGCGGTACGAAAATTCATGTGCTGCAGTAGCAGCGCACGTACTGCCTCGTCAAACTCCGCAATGCGGTCAGTCAGCGTCGAGATATCTGTAGACGCTGACTGCTCATGCGTGGCTGCCTGGACCGCCTCTGCCAGAGCGCGTAGAGCGCCGGCGATGGATGCTTGGACATCGCTTAAGGCCATGTCATCGGCAATGTCCAATTGAACGCAGAGCGCGTCTGCATGCTTCGTCAGGGCTACCAACTCCTGGCGCAAGGCAGCAACGGTTTGAAAATCATTTCCGAGCGCCACACCGGTTCGCCATGATGGAGAAAAAAGGGGCGAGACCAATGATGCAAGCTGCGACGCGTTGGAGTTCAATTCCGCCTGCAATGGCGGGAGCTGCTCTCGAGTTGAGGTAGATGCGCGCCTGTACGCCTGAAGGTGCTGGTCTACTGCGTCGATGTCATAGGGACTCTGACTGACCGTGACCTCAGCAGATATCGAGTTCAACAGAAAGTCATGCTCATTCTCGGAGAGGCCAAGCCTCTCCAGTTCAAGCCACTTCTCCTTGACTATGGGCAGGTCATAATTTCCCTGGTTCAGCTCATTGCGAGCGTTCTGCAGTGCCAGAAGAACATCTCCGCAAAGCGATGTTTGCGGCAAGTTGAGTTGCGTAGCAATCTGCTGAATTCGCTCGAGATGTGACTGCCAGTCTTTCCAACCTTGCAGATTGTTCTTGGCATCCGAAAGTTGCTGCGCAATGGAAGCGAGTTCCGCAGGCTGCTCGAGGTCGGCAGTAATACTTTCGATATGGCGTGCCAGCACCTCCGCCGTGTGCCTTGTCTTACACACTGGGCAAATGTCTGCGGCGCTCCCTCCCGCTATTGACGACCTCACAGCAATAGTCAGCTGCTGAGCCACCCGTGCCCGCGTCGCGGCCGCCTGGCCGTAAGAAGCGCTCAGTTGCTCCAGCGAGTGGACTTGGCTAGTTATTGAACTGACGTTTTGGTTTGCGCCATTGACTGCATCGACGAGCCTCACATCCGAGAATTCAGGGTTCATCGAAGGGACATCAAAATTCGCGTACACGCCGACCTGGCCCGCCGCTTTGTCTACGCGTGCCTTGCACTGCAGATACTCGGATCTCAATGCAGCGAACCGACTTCTAACGTAGAGGACCCAACGCTCAAAGATGCCGGCGGATATGTCGTAGGTCTTGATTTGCTCCGCGAGACCAGTCGCCCGCTCATTGATAGCGGTACGAGACGCGTCGACAGCTTGGGCGGCAACAAACGCGCTGTCGACTTGGGAGCACCTCACTTTTAGTGCACTAAGGTTTGCGAGTCCAGTCCCTGCGGAGAGAAGGATTTGTATGTGCTCATGCGCGGCTTGCAGCGACGTCCCTTCTTCCGCAGAAGCAAAGGGAGAGATGGACGGGCTAGCCTTCCACCCCATCGTGAACAGTGATGCCCTGAACGAGTCGGCTAACGCCTTTGCATCGGACGGCCGCTCTTGCATTTCCTTGAGTTTTGTCCTGGCGTCGTTCAGTTGCCCCTGAGCCTCCTCCAGCTTGACGAGCGCTCGGTCTCTCGCAAGCTCGACCTCTGGCGTCAGCTTTCCGATGTATGCCCAGACCTGCGAGGCTTCAGGGCCAACGACGAGTCGACTGAGGTCCTCCGACAGAGCCTCAGCGTTGAGTTCGGACGTAACCCGGTACGCGGCATCGGTATCAAGGAAGTTATATCGGTCAAATCCATCGAGGACGCCGCTAGAGGTCCGCTCCTCACGGTTGTACCACTTCAGGCACCGGGCCCTCAGGCGATTGGAGTCGGTCGTTGAAGCCATCTCCAACTTGCTCCCGAACAGCGTCCCGAACACCTTGCTGGAGCTATTTCCGTGTCGTCGGTTTTGGCCGCAATAGAAATATTCGATGGCCTCGAGGAGTGAAGTCTTACCTGTGCCGTTTGGGCCAGTAATCAACGAGACTTGACCAAACTCGAACGGCGCTCTTCCATCGTGGACAGGCCTAAATTTCTCAATTCGGAGTTTGGCGAGCCATGTGCCATTAAGAGGCGCATCCGCCTCATGAAGCGTGAGCGGCCTCCGACTGATTGCTACCCGACGAGCGTCACCGGTTGCAATCTGTTCAACAAGCGTTGTGCGCGTAGGCCGGTCAAGAACGGCATCGAGGGCCGCTGCCGCAAGCTTGCGTCCCCATTCAGCCACTATGTCGAACTCTTGAACGTTGCCGTCGGCTGTGAAGTATTGCGCTGCACCGAGCACTGACTCTAGTTCGTCTTCAGAGACGACTCGTTTACGGGCGTACTCCTCATCCGCTTCAATCGTGCTCTTCGCCTCTTGGAATCCCTCTTGCTGTTGGGAGTGAGGGCCCGCGACGATGTAGATGTACTTGTTCCATCTCAAGTCGCCCGGCGAATTGAAATATCCGTCCCCGAGGATGCGTTCCTGAAACGCACGAAGCCCTTTTGCACGGCCAACCACATCGTCTGCGAAATCGACATAGGCGACCGCAAAGGTTCTGTCGTGATAGCGGCGCTCGCCACGAAGGACAGCCTCATCAATCTCTTCGATGCCGCCTAGAAGGCCAGCTACTTTTTTTCGTGCGGATTCGAGTACTTGCATACCTAGCCTCGGGTGATTGACGTGGGGCTGCTGCCATCGTGCGTGTAATGCGCCAGCTGCTTGATGGTCGCAAACTTTGCACCGTCCAAGGTCAGATAGCAGACGGCTACACGGTGGCTACGTTCTACTACGTTCTCCTTGCGTAGCAGCTCATAGGCACCATCAGATGCGTTCTTGATTTGGTCGGCTAGCGGGTTCAGCCCGAGGAAGGAAACATGCGCCGGCTCGTGCCCGTCCTTCACAACATTGGTGTGGGGAGATTTCCGAGACCAATGGATGCGAGCGCCGCCGCCCCCAAGGTCGCGAATAGGCAGAGGCAACGATTCCTTGGCAAGAATATGGTGCAGCGCGGCGACGCTCTGGACTCGGCCATGTCGCTCGACCCGAGTTCTTTCATCTCGCTCAAGGCAAACGGTCACGCGTTGAGGCAGCTCATCGTCACTGATTCGAAGGGAAGGAAGTTCTGCCGCTGCGTACCAGTCCTCCTTACCGGTGGTGAGACCGCAAGTGAGTGCGACTGCGCGTTCGATGCGGAGGCGGCTTTCCTCAGTCTTTAGTTGGGCGAATGCCGCCTCGACTTTCTCGTCGCCAGAAAAGAGCTGCGTTAAGCCGGTGTCAGCACATTCAGTCTGTTCGACCCATGCCAGCGAAGTTGCATCCCAGGTGTATCGCGCATCCATGGTCGGACCGGTTGGATTGGCGTGCAACTGGAGGCCTGTGTGCTCTACTTTGGGAACGGTCAGTTCGAAAACGGCAGGAGCATAGTGAAAATGCAAGACATGGCGGTCGCGCCGATGTCTCGAGTAGTACAGACCCTTCCGCTCATTGCTCTCTATTTCGGCATCGTCTGAGGAGCACCGGTCGTGTGGCAAGTACCACGCCGATCCTGTCTCGTTGTTCCACTCATGTTTCTTCCCCTCGGCATGCTCCATGAAGACCATGTTCTCTGCCCAGTTCAGACAGACGATGTCGCAATTATTTGTGCGACCGTGCCGGCGGAAAGTCTCAACTCGGTACTTTTGATAGTCGGAGTTATGGGGCTTTGGGTTGAGCTGGATGTGCAGCAGCGTTGCCTTCTCAGTTAGCTTAAGAAGGATGTTCTTGTCCTCGGAAATGCCAAAAGCATCTGAGCAGATTATGGTCGCCAGCGAGAGACGTTTGTTCGGACCAAAAAACTGATATATCGATCTGCCCGTGCGAAGCAACTTGTTCTCGAAGTAGTGGTCGTCCCTCGATGAGATGGTCTTGAACTGGAACAACACCACGCGGCGCTCGTTTCCGCTCTGCTTCTCTTTTGCGATGAAGCAGTACGCTACCGGGTCGAAGTATGTCCCTTGCTTATCTGCGGCCTCATCTTCTTCGAAGAAAACATCGCACGTGCCGGTCTGTAGTGCTTGAGTCTTGAACTCCTCCAGTTGCTTGGGGGTCATGCTCTCGCAACCGAGCACCCACAATGCATCCTGGGCCGGGAACGTATCGCCCTCAACGCACTTCAGCAAGGTCTTGATGGGAAGGTAGTACTCGGGAGTAACGACCAGATGATGGCCACCCTTTACGGCCATCTCCAGCAGTCGCGTCGCCTGCTGGTCGGCGAAATCGAGGTCCAGCGGTCCGATTCGCGCTGCGTCACCCAAGAAAGGGCCAGAGGGCTGCAACAGCAGCGCACGGTAGCTCTCCTCGGTCGCATTCAGAACTTCGAGCGCTGGATTCGAGAGTCCACGTATGTCGAGATACTCACCGACATTTACGATGTTTTCGATTTTCATTTTTCACCCCCCTCCAGCAACACCCCCCGCCGCGCCAGCCGTTCCCGCGCTTCGATCAAAGCCTGGTGCAGGTGCTGTTCCAACTCGGCCTTGGGCGGCAGCTCGGTCCAGTATTCGGCCACGGTGATGCCGTCTTTGTGCATTTGCAGCAGTTCCACCTGTTCACGGCTGGACTCGGCGCAGAGGATGAGGCCGAT
>NZ_JBDNGU010000077.1:0-2135 GCF_041689105.1 Polaromonas sp.
GTGTCGATCAGTTGCTGAACCTGCAGTTGCAGGCTGGGACTGTATCCGTTGAGGTACTTGAGTGTGGCCACGGTCGATTCGCTTTAAATTGTTTCTGCTTGCTGGCGCTTTGTTCTGAATTCTAAAAGGTGTCTGCTGAACGGGCGGCGATTCAAAATTTCGTCTAAATGAAAGTGATGCCCCGTCTGGATGAAAATATGACCCTTCCAAGTGCGCTTGCCCTGAATCCAGCATAGCCGATTTTACGCATTAGGATATACTTCGGGTTTTTAGAATCAGGAGTCCATCATGTCACATCGTCTAGCTGCCATCACCGGCGCCACCAGCGGCATTGGCGCAGCCTACGCCGAAGCATTTGCGCAGCAGGGGTACAATTTGCTGCTGACCGGCCGTCGTGAACAGGAACTGAACCGGTTGGCGGAGCGCTTAAGGCAGCAATTTACTATTGATGTGACACTGCAGATCGGCGACTTGTCCGACCAGCATGATTTACAAACACTGGTAGACACCGTCACACAGTTACCCGCTCTGGATGCCCTGGTCAACAATGCCGGCTATGCCGTTGATGGCCGGCTGGGCGATATCGACTGGCCGCAGCACCGGGCCTTGTTGGATGTGCACGTTACTGCGACCACGCAACTGACTCACGCGGCACTGCCAAATCTGATTAAAGCAAAAGGTATATTGATTAACGTCGCCTCGGTTGCCAGTTGGATCCCCACAACGCAGAGCGCCTTGTATGGTCCCACCAAAGCGTATGTCAGAAGCTTCACGGAAGGCGTCGGCCTGGCTTACCGCAAGGATGGCCTGAAAGCGCTGGCGCTGTGCCCGGGTTTCACCGTCACCGATTTTCATTCCCGCATGGGCATCGACCCCGACACGTTTTACAAGCAAAAAGGCTTTACCAGAGCATGGACGGCTGCACAGGTGGTCGCCCAGTCATTCAAGGATCTTGAGAACGGACGCCTGATCTCGGTGCAGGGCTGGAACTATAAACTCATGGTATTTTTTGTGCGGCACTTGCCCTTGAGCTGGCTTTCTGCGGCGCTTGGACGTTCGAAATCTGCGCGTTTTACCAAGTAGGCATGGCCTCGATACTCCGCGCTGGCAGGATAGTTGGCACTAATTAGTGCCAACCAGAGGCGAAGAACGACTGGTCTGGAGTCGCCCCGATGAATCAGGGCGCAAGCATGATTTGTCAGACGCCAAAGCGAATGGCATCTGACAAATCACATGGAACACATTCAAAGCACTCGCAGCAAACTAAGCTTTTGCTGAGGTCTCTTCGTTAGCCGCGTACCAGATAAACAGACCAAAAGCGATTTTGTTTAAAACATCGGCCAAGTTGTAAACGATGTTCAACGTACCTTCATCTGTACCGCCAACCAGGTAGCCAAAGAAGTACCCGATTGGGTAAATCGACCATCCAATTGTAACTGTCCACTTCATTAATCCGTAAGATTTTTGAACCGCTGGCGTTGCCTTCGAAGCTGCAACTTTGCTTGCTTCACCCATGAAAATCTCATAGAGAATGTAGAACCATCCCAGCATGCCTATGGCAAATCCTAGCGTTACATTTATGTATCCAGCTTCACCCATATATCCAGGTATCAGCATGACTAGCGCACCGATGAGCAAGCGCCAGAAAATCCCGCCAGAAACTTTGGTAATTGCTGCCAATATCAAATAGAACTCAATCATCAACAGCGGGACTGTTAACATCCAATCGATGTACCGGAAGTCAGTTGGGGAGGTACCCGTGGTGACCCAGACATCTCGCATGTACATGTAATGAAAGGCAGCTATAAATGTGACAAGCGCGGATACCGTTAAGCTGGTACCCCATTTACCCCCGATACGAAATGACTCCATCAGGAAGAAGATCGTCGCCGCAGCAAGCGCCATCGAAATCAACCAGAAGGAGTAGCCCACAAAATCACCCGGCTGTAGCATCTCAGCCGCAAACGCAGCGCTGGATAGCAGAGCCAGGAAGCAAACGACGCCTGATTTGAGCCAGACGTTTAAGGTGCTTCTATGCATATTATGTCTCCAATAAATTTTCAAAATGGTAGAAGTTGGGAAAAGCAGATCAGTTGTGATGCGTAATTCCAGAATACATACGTGCTGCGCAAAAA
>NZ_JBDNGU010000078.1:0-40030 GCF_041689105.1 Polaromonas sp.
AACCCTCAATCAACGATTCATTCAGGAGCCATTCATGAAAAAACTACTTGTTGCCGCCGGCGTTGCCGTTCTTCTCAGCGCTTGTGCCGGTGGCATGTCCGGTAGCGGCATGTCGGGCGGCCACATGTCCGGCGGCCCGTCGGTCATGGTCGGCGGCGCAGCCATGCTGCCGAGCCGGGACATCATCGACAACGCTGTCAATTCGAGAGACCACACCACCCTGGTCGCCGCCGTCAAGGCCGCCGGCCTGGTCGATACCCTGAAGTCGCCTGGTCCCTTCACCGTGTTTGCGCCGACCAACGCCGCTTTTGCGGCCTTGCCACCGGGCACCGTGGATTCCCTGCTCAAGCCAGAAAATAAAGCCATCCTGACCAAGGTGCTGACTGCCCACGTGGTGCCCGGTCGTCTGGACGCCGCTGCACTGAGCCAGCGCGTGATGGCCGGCAATGGCCGCGCCAACCTGACCACCGCCAGCGGCGACACCCTGGTGGTGACCACCAGCGGCTCCAATGTGATGGTGACCGACGAAAAAGGCGGTACCGCCATGGTGACCATTGCCAACGTGTACCAGTCCAACGGCGTGATCCACGTGGTCAACAAGGTGTTGATTCCCCAGTAAGCACGACGCCCCCTCCAGGTCCGCCTTCCGGCGGGCACCTAGGACAGTGCCAAAGCCACCACAAACTGCAACGGTTTGTGGTGGCTTTTTGCCAGGCTTGGCCCTGCGCCTGTTTTGGCGCCCAGCCGGGCCGGCGGCACCGATTGGCTAAATATTTGCGCCGACTTTGCTGCCAAATAGATAGCTGTCTGTGCCTGCCCACCATGGGCTACGCACCCATTTGCCCATTCATTCCGGCCCTGGCTTGCCGCCGGGGACAGCTCCTGCCGGTGGCCGCCTTACCCCTGCGGACAACAGCCACAGCGGTGAAAGTAGCGTCGTTTTTGCTCGTGGTGGCGTTAGAGATCGTTACAAGTTGCCCCGGCGCCTTCATCAGCACGCGGCCGGTTCGGCCCACACTGGCGGGCCGAGCCGACTGGATTTTTGCGAAAAAATTCACCTGATTTCTTACTGCTTTGTCACACAATCCGCCCCTCAGCCCGACACCCCAGGCCAGCGTTTACGAGCGCTGCCTGCAGCAGGCCGCCGACGCCGCCAGGCCCGCGCTGGCGCACTGCATCGACCATGCCGTTGTGGCGCTGCAGCTGGCGGAAACCCAAAGCATGAAGCTGGCTGAGCGCGACGAGCTGGGCCTGGCCTGGCGAGAGCTGCTCATCTACAAGGACCGCTGGTGCGCGCAGTACCCGCAGGATCTGCAGACAGCTTTCACCAGCGCAACCGCCCACGCCCTGGCCGTGCAGCCTCCGGTCGCCGCCGCGCGCCGCAACAGTCTGAACCTGGACATGTTTTCGCTGGTGGACAACGCCCAGGTGGAAAAAGGCATCGCGTCTTCCCGGCTGCTGCAGCAGGTGTTGCCAGCGGTCGGGCAGGTGCTGGCCGAGCTGGATGCCCTGATGAGTTCGGCGCAGGGCCTGACCAAGGTCAACCCGGCGTTCAACCCGGTGCGCCCCGAGGTCTATGCCCAGACACTTCGCGCCATGATGGCTGCCGCGCCAGTGGCGCCGGCGATCAGCGCACTGTGGGTCAAACACCTGGCTGAACCCCTGGGGCGCGAACTCAAACAGGTGTACGAAAAGCTGGTGAACCTGCTGGAGCTGGCCCAGGTGCGCGCCGCCAGCTACCGGATGGTGCCGACGCCAGCGGCCGCTGTGCGAAGCCAGAGAGCGGCAGGCGGCGGCGCGCACGTCAGCCCTGTGGGTGTCGGTTATGTGTCAGACGAACCGCTGCCCAGAACACCGTCGCAGTATGCGGACCTGTCCAACGACGAAACCAGGGACGCGCTGTTCCAGGACTTCCTGTTTCGCGGCGGCAGCAACACCAACCACAAGCTGGCGCCGTCGTACTACGCCACCATTGAAGAAGAGCTGATCGCGCTCAAAGCCGCACCGGAATCTGCGCCCGCGCCGCTGCAGGCGGGGCAGCGGGCATCGTCCAGACGCCAGGGCGATGCCGCCCACGATTACCACGGCACGCGCAGCGACCCGCGCCGCCCCACCCTGCCAGCAGGCGACACCGACGCAGACAGGGACACGACGGAGAACCCCTCGGGCATCATTGATGTGCTCAGCCAGCTCAGCTCGCAGGTCTGGGGTGTGTATGGACGCGCCCGCGAGCGCGCGCTGGTGCGCACGCAGCTCCAAAAGGACGCCACGCGTGTCGGGCAGGTGCTCGGCATGGAGGTGGTGCGCAAGCTGGTCAACCAGGTCGCGCAGGACCCGCGCCTGCTGGTGCCGGTACGCGAGGCGATCGTCGCGCTGGAGCCCTCGTTGCTGCGCCTGGCGATGGTGGACTCGCGCTTTTTCAGCGAGGAAAACCACCCCGGTCGCCGCCTGATGGAGCGTGTGGCGCAGCGCGGCTTCAAGTACAACCACAACGCCAGCCCCGAGTTTGAAATCTTCTTCGGTTCGGTGACCGGGACCTTCAATGCGCTCAATGCGCTGGACATCGCTGATGCCCGGCCTTTTGATGCGGCCCTGGGCGAGCTGCAAAACCTGTGGGACGCGCAGGACCGGCAGGAAAAGACGCAGGGCAGCAGCATGCGTCAGACCATGCAGTTTGCCGAAGAACGGCAAAGCCAGGCCGACCAGATCGCCTTCGACATGAGCATGCGCGCCGACCTGGACCACGTGCCGGGCGTGGTGCTGGACTTTCTGTTCGGGCCCTGGGCGCTGGTGATGGCGCATGCGCGCCTGACCGACACCCAGCGCCAGATCGACCCCAGTGGCTACGGCTCCCTGGTCAGCGACCTGCTGTGGAGCGTCAAGCCGCAGGTCACGCTCAAGCGGCCGGCGCAACTGATCGACATGATCCCCGGCCTGCTGGCCAGGCTGCATGCGGGTCTGGCCTCACTCGGGCAGGACCCGCGCGAGACCGAGGCGTTTTTCAGCACCATGGAAAAACTGCACCGGCCGGTGCTCAAGCTGCGGCGCGTGCGCAGCCGCCGCGATGCCGAGGAGTCGGACGCCGCGCCACTGGAAGTCGCGCTGGCCGATGCTCCGGACATGAGCGACATCCTGCCAGCGACGCCCGAGCAGAGAAAAGCCCGGGCCGCTGGTCAGCCCTGGCTGGCGCCGCGCGAGCTCGACGACGCCGGCTTTGAGGAAACAGTGCCCTCCGGGCCCGCTGAACTCGGAGAGCTCGACGAACTCGACGAAGAACTGGACAAGGGCCTTGCCATCCTGCCCACCGCTGATGGGGCGCTGCAGGAAGCGGACCCGGCCGGCGACACGCCCAGCGCCGAGCAGCTACTGCAAGGCCTGCGCGAAGGCAGCTGGGTGGACCTGCACTCCAAGCGCCACTGGTTGCGCGCCCAGCTGATCTGGGCCAGCACGCGCGGCACCCTGTTCATGTTTGTCAGCCACGGCGGCCAGCCCCATTCCATGACCAGACGCAGCTGCGAACGCCTGATCAACGAACGCCTGCTGCGGCCAGTGTTGACCCATGGCGTGGTGGCGCAGGCGCTGGACCATCTGGTGAAGGAGGCGGCGCCGGTGGATGAGGATGCCTCCACGTAAGGCTCGGCTTTCGATTGCTCATCTCGCCGCATGAGCGGCTTGTCTCAGATTCGGGGTGATGTTGGCAGGGCCCGATGCCCAGGCGCCCAACTCAAGCCATCAAAGCTGGATCATGCGGATCGCCTTGCGCGAGCCGTCATTCATTTCCTTGACCACGTGCAGCATGTCGGCCAGGCAGGCCTGTGCCTCTGCCTCCGTCCTGGCCAGCCGGCCTGGCTCCGCCATGTAGCCGATGGCGATGTGAAAAACCAGCGGGTCCGCGTCTGGCAACTCGCGGGAAGGGCGCAGGCCGCTGGCAAGTATTTTGGTCGCCACGTCGTTGACTGAGTCGCTGGTCATCGGGCCTTCCATCAGCAGGGCAAAGTGGCTGTCGCCGACACGCGCGACCGTGTCGGTGGTCTGTGCCGCTGCGCGAATGCGAGAGGCGGCCATCACCATGGCGCGGTCTCCTGTTTCCCGGCCGTGTTGTTGTTGCAGGGCGGCCAGGTTGGTCAGGTTGATGACCAGCAGCGCGCAGGGCTGCTGGTAACGCGCGGCCGTGCTCAGGGCCTGGCGCAGCTTGCGCACCAGCACCCTGGCCGAACCCAGCCCGGTCAGCGGGTCGGTGGTGCGCAAGGTGGTGGCGCGTGTCTCGGACTCGCGCCGCTGCGTCACGCGGCGCAGCAAACCGTAGAACAGGATGGGCGCTTCGAGCGCGGAGCCCAGCATAAGCGCGTTCTGCGTCAGAAAACTCGACGGCAATACGCCGAAATTGCGCAGCAGCGGAAACAGGGTGCCAAGCAAGACGGGCAAAAAACCCAGCGCGATCCAGCGCGCGTGGCGGTCACCCTCGAACAGGGACACACCCAACACCATTAACAGGACCACCATGCCAGCGCTGATCAGGATGTTGATGAGGGCAAAACTCTCAGGTGTCGGAAAGGCGGCATCAAGCAGGGCGATCACCGGCAGCAAAGTCATCAAGGCCACGATGAACCAGTCCAGGGCTCGCGAAAACCGCTTCGGCGTAATGACGGTGCGAACAAACCAGAGGGCCGCGGCTGCGGCGGCCAGCGGCAGCACGACGATGGCAATGTTGTTCAGCTCTGGTCGCTGCGGCCACACGTACAGCCCGGTCAACCCAGCGAATGCTCCCTGGGCGCCGGCAAAGGTAGCCATGTAAACGGCATAGGTGGCAAAACCCCAGTCCCGGTAGGCGGCAGCGTTGATCAAGGCCAACACGGTCACCAGTGCGGCCAGTCCGAAATAAATACCCAGCAGCAGATGATCCAGCTGACGTGCCGTGGTCACCTGCGCTTCGCTGACCGCGCGGGGCAATGCCGAGAACGGGATGCGGGCATGTTCGACGCGAATGTAATAACGGATGGTCTCGCCGACTTCGTGGCTGAGCGAGAGCACCGGGTATCGGCCGGGCTGCGCCCAGGCGCTGATGGGCAGACTGTCACCGGCTTGCTGCACCACCCACCGGCCCAGACGGTCCCGGTAATACAGGGTTATTTTGTCCACGCCCGACATGGGCAGCTCCAGCTTCCAGTGGACCTTGGGGTCCCGGATCACGGCGTCAAAACGCAGCCAGAGGGCGGCATTGTCAAGCTCGTGCGCTTGCCCGCTACGGACCGCAGTAAAAGGCAGGCTGCCAGCGCCGGCTTCTACTTTTTCCACCGGCGTCTGGCCGTGGCCATCGCGCCAGAACTCCAGCACGGACGCCATCCCGACCGGCCCGTTGCCGCTGCCCAGAATCAGCACTTCGGCAGCGCCTGCCGGACTGGCCAGCAGCGCGCTCAGCAGGCAAAGCATGGCCAGCGCTGCCCTGGCTAAAGCAGCCAAAGCTCCTGGGGTTGTGAATTTTTTATAGGCTTCCACCGGCGAGTATTGTGCAGCAGGCGCTCCCAAAACGAGGCGCCGGCGGATTACCGGGGCCGCCGGCTTGACTGGCGGAAGGCCGGAAAGCGTTATCGCCGATGAAGATGCCGGCCGGTCACGACGGCGCGGCACAAACGCGCAAGACCTCGCGGCCGTACGCTTCGAGCTTTTTGGCGCCTATGCCGCTGATACCCTCGATGTCCCCAATGTTTTGCGGCGCGCGCTCGGCAATGGCGCGCAGGGTGGCGTCGTGAAAAATCACAAAGGCCGGCAGGTTGTGCTCGCGCGCCACTTCAGCGCGCCAGGCTTTCAGGCGCGCCAGACGCTCCAGCGCACCGGTATTGAGCGCCGCTTCGGCCAGGCCTTTGACCGAGGTCTTGACGCTTTTTTTGCGGCGCTCGCCGCTGCCGCCCAAGGCCTGCTCGCGCAGCATCAGGCTGACCTCGCCCTTGAGCACCTGGCGCGCCTCGGGCAACAGCTGCAGCGTGTTGAAGGCATCCGGGTCCACCCGCACCATGCCCTTGGCGATCAGCTGGCGCAGCACACCGCGCCACTGCACTTCGGCCAGGTCCGCGCCTATGCCGAAGGTGCTGAGCTTGTCGTGGCTGTGCTGCAGCACTTTTTCGGTGGTCTTGCCGCGCAGGATGTCCATCAGGTGGCCGGCGCCAAAGCTGATGCCGCTGGCCTGCTGCACGCGGTAAATGCAGCTGAGCATCTTGCGCGCGGCTTCGGTGGCGTCCCATACAACGGGCGGCGCCAGGCAATTGTCGCAATTGCCGCAAGCCTGACTGTCTTCGCCAAAGTAATGCAGCAGGCTGACCCGTCGACAGCGTGTGTCTTCCGCCAGGGTCAGCAGCGCATCGAGCTTGCCGCGCATCACCTGCTTGAACTCCTCGCTGGCCGCCTCGCTGGTGTCTATCATGCGGCGCTGGTTCACCACGTCCTGCAGCCCATAGGCCATCCAGGCGTTGGCCGGCAAGCCGTCGCGCCCTGCGCGGCCGGTCTCCTGGTAATAGCCTTCGATGTTTTTCGGCATGTCGAGGTGGGCCACAAAACGTACGTCGGGCTTGTCGATGCCCATGCCAAAAGCGATCGTGGCCACCATCACCATGGCTTCCTCGCGCAGAAAGCGGTCCTGCCGCTGCTGGCGCAGTGCGCTGTCCAGGCCGGCATGGTAAGCCATGGCCTTGAGCCCCGCGTCCTGCAGCATGTCGGCGACTTCCTCGACGCGCTTGCGCGACTGGCAATAGACGATGCCGGCCTCACCCGCGTGTTCGCTTTCGATGAAACGCAGCAGCTGGCGCGTGGCCTCGGTTTTTTCGACGATGGTGTAACGGATGTTGGGCCGGTCGAAGCTGCTGACAAACTCGCGCGCATCTTCCAGCTTCAGGCGCTCGATCATGTCCTGCCGCGTCAGCGCGTCGGCAGTCGCCGTCAGCGCAACACGCGGCACGTCGGGAAAAGTCTCGTGCAGCAGGCTTAAAGACCGGTACTCGGGCCGGAAATCGTGGCCCCACTGGCTCACGCAATGCGCCTCATCAATGGCAAACAGGCTGAGCAGGCCGCGCTCATGCAGCGAGCCCAGCAGGCCCTTCATGCGCGGCGTGTTGATGCGTTCGGGCGCGGCGTACAGCAGCGTCAGCTCGTTGCGCAGCAGCTGTTTTTCAAGCGCACTGCTTTCTTCCTGGGTCTGGGTGGAGTTCAGAAAAGCCGCCGCCACGCCGGCCTCATGCAAAGCGCCGACCTGGTCATGCATCAGCGCGATGAGCGGCGAGATCACCACCGTCACCCCATGGCCAGCGTTTTGCCGGGCAATCGCCGGAATCTGGTAACACAGGGACTTGCCGCCGCCGGTCGGCATCAGCACCAGCGCGTCGCCGCCGGCGACCACATGGTCCACGATGGCCTGTTGCGGGCCACGGAAGTCGGCATAGCCGAACACCTGACCAAGAATGTCCAGCGGGGTGAGGGGAAGCGGGGTGTCGCGCAAGGGAAGGGGTCAGGAACGGGGTGTCAAGTTGCTATAAAAACAATAGCTGTTAGCGCTCGCAGGATAAGGGCTGGAGGCCGATTTCATTAAAAACTGGCTACATCTGCTCCCACGGCAGGCCGTCAAAACGCCAGCCGCTCAGGGTGGAACGCTGGAACTGCTCGTCAAGCTCGCCTTCGAAACCATGCACCACGTTAATCACTTCGGTAAAACCCGCCGCTTCCAGCGCCTGGCCCGCTGCCAGCGTGCGCTGGCCCGAGCGGCAGATCAGGAGCACCGGCTGCACCTTGTTGCTGGCTTCGCGCCCCACCGCCAGAGCGAACTTCTGCGCGTCGGGGGTCAGGTCGGGGTATTCGTACCAGGGCACGTTGACCACGCCGGGCGGCCGGCCCACGTAGAGCGACTCGATTTCCATGCGCACATCGACGAACAAAGCGTCAGGATGCTGCTGCAGGTAGTCCCAGGCTTGTTGGGGTTGGAGGTGTTTCATGGTCGGATTCTGGACTGAGGCCATATTGTCGGGGGTAAATGGGGCCCCCACGCTTTTCACTTCGTGTAATGCGCTGCCCCCCGAGGGGGCCGCTGCGCCTGCGGACTGGCGAAGCCAGATCCGCGGCCCCGGCTGGTGTGAAGAGCCCCCACGCTTTTCACTTCGTGTCATACCAACTTGCCTTCGAAAGACAAGAAATCGGGTTGCGGCATGGGCAAGCCACGACAGGGTCGGTGGGGCGCTCGGCGTAGCGAAATCAAGGAGGAGGCCGCAGGCCGGGGGACATTCGCGGAGCTGAGTGCCCCGTCGGCCAGCGCCCGCCCATAAAGTGACGCTTATCCAGATGATTGAATACAAAACCGTATAAGGCGCTGCCCCCCGAGGGGCGCTTTTTTCCTTGGCGCGGCCGGGCGGGAAAACTCTGGCAAGTTGTGCGCCGATGGTCGTCACCCTAAAATACAGTCATGAAGCAAGCCACCTACACCCGCGGCGCGGCGCTGCCCGCCATCCTGGAAAAACGTATCGCTGTCCTGGACGGCGCGATGGGCACGATGATCCAGCGCTTCAAGCTCAATGAGGCGCAGTACCGTGGCGAGCGCTTCAAGGACTTTCACAAGGACGTGAAGGGCAACAACGAGTTGCTGAGCCTGACGCGCCCGAATGTCATCCAGGACATCCACGAAGGCTATCTGGCGGCTGGCGCCGACATGATAGAGACCAACACCTTTGGCGCGACCACCGTGGCCCAGGCCGACTACGACATGGCTGATCTGGCGGTGGAGATGAACGTCGAGTCGGCACGTATTGCGCGCGCCGCCTGCGACAAGTTTTCCACGCCCGACAAACCGCGCTTTGTCGTGGGCGCCCTCGGCCCCACGCCCAAGACCGCCAGCATCAGCCCCGACGTCAACGACCCGGGCGCACGCAACACCAGCTTCGAGGAGCTGCGCAAGGCCTATTACGAGCAGACGGAAGCGCTGGTCCAGGGCGGTGCGGACGTTTTGCTTGTCGAAACCATTTTCGACACGCTCAACGCCAAGGCCGCGCTGTTTGCCATCGACGAGTATTTCGACAACAGCGGTGAGCGCCTGCCGCTGATCATCAGCGGCACCGTGACCGACGCGTCCGGTCGCATCCTGAGCGGGCAGACCGTCACGGCTTTCTGGCACAGCATCCGCCACGCGCAACCCCTGGCCGTCGGCCTCAATTGCGCGCTGGGTGCCACGCTGATGCGCCCTTACATCCAGGAATTGGCGCGTGTGGCCGGCGACACCTACATCAGCTGCTACCCCAACGCCGGCTTGCCCAATCCGATGAGCGACACCGGCTTCGACGAAACGCCTGATGTGACCTCGCGCCTGCTGCGCGAATTTGCCAACGAAGGCCTGGTCAACATCGTCGGTGGCTGCTGCGGCACCACGCCCGAGCACATCGGCGCGATTCATCAGGCGGTCGAGCCGATGGCGCCACGCAGCATCCAGCGCGGGTTCTTCTACAAGGAAGCGGCTTAGAAGGTTGTCATCCCGGACTTGATCCGGGATCCATGTGGGATGACTCGTGCTGTGCGGTCTGCCAGCAAGCCGGGGGTTGCCCGGCAGCAACTCACTTTCTTTTTGCGTCGCCAAAAAGAAAGTAAGCAAAGAAAAAGGCGACCCGATGGTCTGGGTCCTTCCGCTTCGCTCCAGGCAACCTGCGGTGCTCGCCAAAAGCGGGGTCTTGCTCGAACTCGCTTCGCTCAGACAATCGCAAGCCCTGATCCGCTTTCGGCTGCGCTCCTCGGCCCAGCCCGACGGGTGGAGGAGCGAAGACAAAAGACAACACAGACTCCCATCCGGAGTCCCTGAAGCGCGAAGCGCTTCAGGGACGGGAATCCCAAGCAGCAGTCATGTTTGCACGCGAGCCCAGCGCACGCGGCCAAATGAGGCTCCCTTCTCTCGCCCAGCGGGGCGAGGGAAGGGCGGGGGGTTGGGAGTGGGGAGTTACGCCTACTGTCCAAAGCGAACCGGGGACGCAGCGTGACGCAAACATGACTGGTGATCAAATCCGTCTCCAGCCCATGTCTGACGGGCGCAAGCAGCTACTGTTTTTATAGCAACTTCAAGAATTCCCGGATGATCGCTTGCGCATACAGGCTGGCCACGTCTTTGACGAAAACCGGAAAATCCACGTGTGCCGCGTCGTCGGCCCGGTCAGAAACCGTGCGCACCGCCGCGAACGGCACACCGTAGTCAAAACACACCTGCGCAACGGCAGCGCCCTCCATTTCCACGGCCAATGCCTCGTGCCCGCCGCCTTGCAGCGCCAGGCGCAAGGCCCGTGACTCCCGGGCACCAGAGATAAAACGGTCGCCGCTGGCGATCAGGCCCCGGTGCAGCAGGGTGGCGGCCGGTAGCGCCAGGCTTTCCAGACCGGCACGGCTGGCCTGCAGCAGCAGTGCCGTCAAGGCAGGGTCGCAGGCAAAACGGCTTTGCCCGTAAAACGGCACCTCGTAACGTGGAAAAAGCGGCGACACGTCGAGGTCATGCTGCATAAACTCGGTGGCCACCACCACGTCGCCGACCTGCACGCCCTCGCCCAAGCCGCCAGCCACACCGGTGAACAGGATGCGGCCGACCTTGAAGCGCTCGATCAACGCCGAGCTGGTGGTAGCGGCCGCCACCTTGCCGATACGCGACAAAGCCAGCACCACCGATTGGCCGTGCAGGCGGCCCTGCCAGAAGTCGCGCCCGGCATGGCTGGTTTTTTGCGGCTGTTGCAGCAAATCGAGCAGGCCTTGTTGCTCTTCGGCCAGGGCGCTGAGAATGGCGGTGATGGTCATGGCCCGAAGTTTGCCGCAAACTGCGACGTCCCCATAAAAAAAGCGGCCGAAGCCGCCTTTTTTCAGTCTCGCGCCAGACCTACTTCTTGTCGCGCAGTTCGCGGCGCAGGATTTTACCGACCGGTGTTTTTGGCAGTTCGGTGCGGAACTCGATCACCTTGGGCTGCTTGTAGCCGGTCAGGTTGGTCTTGCAGAACTCGCGGATCTGCGCTTCGGTCAGGTCCGGGTTCTTCTTGACGATGACAAGTTTGACGGCCTCGCCGGACTTGTCGTCAACAACACCGACGCAGGCGCATTCCATCACGCCATCCATGCCCGACACCACGTCTTCGACCTCGTTGGGGTAGACGTTGAAACCGCTGACCAGGATCATGTCTTTTTTGCGGTCCACGATTTTGAAGAAGCCACGCTCGTCAACGGTGCCGATATCGCCCGACTTGAAGTAGCCGTCGGGCGTCATGACCTTGGCGGTTTCGTCGGGACGCTGCCAGTAGCCGGCCATGACCTGCGGGCCCTTGATGGCGATTTCGCCGGGCTGGCCGGGTGGCACCTCGTTGCCGTCATCGTCGAGCAGCTTGAAATACGTGCTGGGAATTGGCACGCCGATGGTACCGGTGAAGGTTTTGCTGTTGGTCGGGTTGCAACTGGCCGAAGGCGAAGTCTCCGACAGGCCATAACCCTCGCAGATCGGGCAACCGGTCTTTTCAAGCCAGAGCTTGGCCACCGAACCGGTGACGGCCATGCCGCCGCCCAGCGAGACTTTCAGGTGCGACCAGTCCACGGTGTTGAAGTCCGGGTGGTTGGCCAGGCCGTTGAACAGGGTGTTGACCGCCGGGAAACTGTGCACCTTGTGTTTGGCCAGCTCCTTGAGCACGGCCGGCAAATCACGCGGATTCGGGATCAGGATGTTTTTGCCACCGGTGCGCATGCCCAGCATCATGTTCACCGTGAACGCGAAGATGTGATATAGCGGCAGTGCGCACACATACACCGGCTGCACGCCAGCAGCCATGGACGCCATCGCAGGTTGATTCCAGGCTTCGGACTGCAGCACGTTGGCAATCACGTTGCGGTGCAGCAGCACAGCGCCTTTGGAAACCCCGGTGGTGCCGCCGGTGTATTGCAGCACGGCCACATCATCAGGCTTGATGTCAGGCCGCTTGAGCGTGCCGCGCGTGCCCTGGGCCACCGCGTCGTTGAAGCGCACCGCGCCCGGCAGATTGAAGGTCGGCACCATCTTCTTGACGTTGCGCACCACGTAGTTGACGAGCGCGCCCTTGAGCATGCCAAGCTGGTCGCCCATGGCGGCCAGCACCACATGTTTGACCGGCGTATTGGCAATGCACTGCTCCAGCGTGCTGGCGAAGTTCTCGATGATGACGATGGCCTTGGCGCCAGAGTCCTTGAGCTGGTGTTCGAGCTCGCGCGGCGTGTACAGCGGGTTGACATTGACCACCACATAACCGGCGCGCAGGATGGCGGCTACCGCCACAGGGTACTGCGGCACATTGGGCATCATGATGGCCACGCGGTCGCCTTTGGCAAGACCCAGGCCCTGCAGGTAAGCGGCGAACGCCTGCGACAAGCTGTCGGTCTGGCCGAAGGTCACTTCCTTGCCCATGAAGCTGTAAGCCACAGCCGAAGCATTTTTAGAAAAACTTTCTTCCATGAGCGCCACCAGCGACGCGTACTGCGATGCATCAATGTCGGTGGGCACGCCCGGGGGGTAGGCGCTGAGCCAGGGGCGGTCTAGGGTAGATGCATTCATGCTTGTCTCCAGATAACGATTGAACAACTGGCCGGATTTTCATGGCGCACCCTCTGCGGGGCTATTGCGTTTTCCCTAGGAAATCAAAAAAACAGGAGGACGAGCCCTCTAATTCCTGTTATTCAGGCGGTACAAAGTGTTATCTGCCCGCTTCTCACTCAATGGCCTTGCCCATGTCCTCGATCACCTTTTTGGCATCACCGAAGACCATCATGGTCTTGTCCATGTAAAACAGCTCGTTGTCCAGGCCGGCATAACCTGCGGCCATGGAGCGTTTGTTGACGATGACCGTCTTGGCCTTGTAGGCCTCCAGAATCGGCATGCCGTAGATCGCGCTGCCCTTGACATGGGCCGCAGGGTTGACCACGTCGTTGGCGCCCAGGATGATGGCCACGTCGGCCTGGCCGAACTCGGCGTTGATGTCTTCCATCTCGAACACCTGGTCGTAAGGCACCTCGGCCTCGGCCAGCAACACATTCATGTGGCCCGGCATGCGGCCGGCCACCGGGTGGATCGCGTATTTCACGCTGACACCGCGGTCGATCAGTTTTTGCGCCAGCTCCTTGACCGAGTGCTGCGCGCGTGCAACCGCCAGGCCATAACCCGGCACGATGATCACGGTTTCGGCATTGCCCAGGATAAAGGCTGCGTCGTCGGCCGACCCCGACTTGACCGGGCGCTGCTCTTTGGCGCCAGCCACTGCCGTACCGGCCTCGCCGCCGAAACCGCCCAGGATCACGTTGAAGAAAGAGCGGTTCATCGCCTTGCACATGATGTAGGACAGGATGGCGCCCGACGAGCCCACGAGGGAACCGGCCACAATCAGCATCGCGTTGTTCAGCGAGAAACCGATGCCGGCCGCAGCCCAGCCCGAGTAGCTGTTGAGCATGGACACCACCACCGGCATGTCAGCCCCGCCAATCGGAATGATGATCAGCACACCCAGCACAAAAGACAGCGCCAGCATCGCGAAAAACGCCGTCCAGTTGCCGGTGAGCATGAACACCAGGCCAAATGCCAGTGTGGCAATGCCCAGCACCAGATTGAGCATGTGCTGGCCCGCAAAAGTGACCGGCGCGCCCTGGAACAGGCGGAACTTGTACTTGCCGCTGAGCTTGCCGAAAGCAATCACCGAACCGCTGAAGGTGATCGCGCCGATGGCCGCACCGAGGAACAACTCCAACCGGTTACCGGCCGGAATCGCCGCCGTGGGCAGGCCTGCGGCCACAATGCCGAAGGCGTCCGGCTCGGCCATGGCGGCCACCGCGATGAACACCGCAGCCAGGCCGATCATGCTGTGCATGAAAGCCACCAGCTCTGGCATCTTGGTCATCTCGACACGCTTGGCCATGAGGGTGCCGGCGGCACCACCGACGACCAGCGCGCCCAGCACATAGACCATGCCAGCAGCCTTGCCGCCGGAAATTTCCACAATCAGCGCGCCCGTGGTCAACACGGCGATCGCCATGCCCACCATGCCGAACAGGTTGCCGCGGATCGAGGTGGTCGGGTGCGACAAGCCCTTGAGTGCCTGGATGAAACAGACCGAGGCCACCAGGTACAGCAGCGTGACGAGGTTCATGCTCATTTTGATGGTGCCCCCACGCTTGTCGCTTTGCGTACTGCGCTGCCCCCCGAGGGGGCTGGCCTTGCTTGGGGCGGCCCGGCGCGGCGGCCGCTCCCTGCTAATTCTTCAAAGCGAAGTGAGTTCATTTCAATACCTCTTTTTTTTCCTTCTTGCGGAACATCTCCAGCATGCGGCGCGTCACCAGGAAGCCGCCGAAGACGTTGACCGCAGCCAGCGCCACGGCCAGCACGCCCATGGTTTTGCCCAGCGGCGTGACCGTCAGCGCGGCGGCCAGCATGGCGCCCACGATGACAATTGCAGAAATCGCATTGGTCACCGCCATCAGCGGCGTGTGCAGGGCGGGTGTGACGGTCCAGACCACGTGGTAACCCACGTAGATGGCCAGCACAAAAATGATGAGGTTGATGATGGTGGGTGACACGGCATCCATGGTCTTGTTCTCCTGCTAGGGCGGCGTGGCCGCCTGCCCTGAAAGTGGTTATTTCTTTTTGACTTCGCCAGCCTGCGTCATGAGGCAAGCCGCCACGATGTCGTCTTCGAGGTCGATGGTGAGCGCGCCTTCCTTACCAACAATCAGCTTGAGGAAATCCAGCAGATTGCGGGCGTAGAGCGCGCTGGCATCGGCGGCCACCAGCGCCGGCACATTGGTCTCGCCGATCAGGGTGACGCCGTGTTTGACCACGATCTTGCCGGGCTCGGTCAGCGGGCAGTTGCCGCCTTGCGGCGCGGCCAGATCAACGATCACGCTGCCCGGCTTCATGGCCTTGACCATGTCCTCGGTCACCAGCACCGGCGCGGGGCGGCCGGGGATGAGTGCGGTGGTGATCACGATGTCGGCCTGGGCCACGCGTTTGGCGACCTCGGCTTTTTGCCGCTCCAGCCAGCTCGGCGGCATCGGTTTGGCGTAACCACCCACGCCGACGGCGGCTTCACGCTCCTCGTCGGTCTCGTAAGCGACGTCGATGAACTTGCCGCCCAGCGACTCGACCTGCTCCTTGACGCTGGGGCGCACGTCGCTGGCTTCGATCACCGCGCCCAGACGCTTGGCCGTGGCAATGGCCTGCAGGCCAGCCACGCCGACGCCCAGGATCACCACGCGGGCGGCCTTGACGGTGCCGGCGGCGGTCATCAGCATCGGGAAGAAACGCTGGTAGGCGTTGGCTGCCATCATCACCGCCTTGTAGCCGGCGATGTTGGCTTGCGACGAGAGCACGTCCATGCTTTGTGCGCGGCTGGTTCGCGGCGCGGCTTCAAGCGCAAACGAAGTCAGCTGCGCGCCCGCCAGGCGCTGCAGACCAGCCGCATCGAACGGATTGAGCATGCCGACCAGCACCGTGCCGGCTTTCGCCAGCCCGATCTCGCTGTCCAGTGGGCAGCGCACTTTGAGCACAATGTCGCTGGCATAAGCGCCGGCGGCATCGGTGATCTCTGCGCCCACGGCGACATAGGCCTCGTCAGGCACGCTGGCGGCCACGCCCGCTCCCGTCTGGATGACGACCGTGTGCCCTTGGGCCCTCAGTTTTTTGGCCGTCTCGGGCGTGACGGCGACGCGTGTTTCCCCCGCCGTGATTTCGGCCGGTACCCCGATTCGCATGGGTGTCTCCTCGTTGCGTGTAAGTAGTTCTACGTGAAATTCAAGCTGTCGGCTAGCTTACATGAGTTTGCCGCTGTTTTGGCCCTGCGGTAACCACGGCGGTACAGCCCGACCGTCCCGCGCGAGACGCACCGGATAATGCGCGCATGAAACCACGATGGAAACCCAGCGTCACAGTCGCCGCAATCATTGAACGCGATGGCAAATTCCTGCTGGTCGAAGAACACACGCAGGACGGCCTGCGCCTGAACAACCCGGCGGGCCATCTGGATCCGGATGAGAGCCTGGCACAGGCGTGCAGGCGCGAAACGCTGGAGGAAACCGCCTTTCATTTCACACCCAACGCGCTGGTCGGTGTCTATATGTCGCGCTTCGAGCGGCAGGTAAGCGGCCAGGCGGACCCGCTGGACATCACCTATCTGCGTTTTGCCTTTTGCGGCACGCTGGGCGACGAGGTGGCCGGGCAGGCGCTGGACGAAGGCATTGTGCGCACCCTGTGGCTGAGTCCCGACGAAATCCGGGCCCGCGTCCCCTTACACCGCAGCCCCTTGCTCCTGACCTGTATGGACGACTACCTGGCCGGCAAACGTTATCCGATTGACCTTGTGACCACCGACCCCAGCGTGTACGCTGCAAAACCCTAGCCCTGACGGATAGAGCCTACCCGCCTAAAATTCGGCCATGAAAAAGCAGCGCATTGTTGTCGGCTTGAGCGGGGGCGTGGACTCCGCCGTGACCGCACACCTGCTCAAGGCCCAGGGGCACGAGGTTGTCGGCATCTTCATGAAAAACTGGGAAGATGACGACAACGGCGACGACGACAGCAACTACTGCTCGTCCAACATCGACTTCGTGGACGCGGCCGCTGTGGCCGACGTGATCGGCATCGAGATCGAACACGTCAACTTCGCCGCCGACTACAAGGACCGGGTGTTTGCCGAATTTTTGCGCGAGTACCAGGCCGGCCGCACGCCCAACCCTGACATCCTGTGCAACGCAGAGATCAAGTTCAAGGCTTTTCTGGATCACGCCATGCGCCTGGGCGCAGAAAAAATTGCGACCGGGCATTACGCCAGGGTTCGCCGCGTTGCGGCTCCCTCTGGCTCCATGCCCTTTGGGCATATTGATGAATCCCACGCGACCGCGCGGGATAGCGCCCGCCCCTTCGATGGACACTATCAGTTGCTAAAGGGGCTGGACCCGGCCAAGGACCAGAGTTATTTCCTGCACCGCCTCAACCAGGCCCAGCTGTCGAAAACGCTGTTTCCGGTCGGCGAGCTGAAAAAGACCGAGGTGCGGCGCATCGCCGACGAGATCGGTCTGCCGAATGCAAAAAAGAAAGACTCGACCGGCATCTGCTTTATTGGCGAGCGGCCTTTCCGTGATTTTCTGAACCGCTACATCGCCAAGGCGCCGGGGCCCATAAAAAACGACAAGGGCCGCGTGCTGGGCGAACACGTGGGCCTGAGTTTTTACACCCTGGGCCAGCGCCAGGGCCTGGGCATAGGCGGCGTGAAGGCGCGTGGCGCCGAACTCAAGGCGCTGCAAGCGCAGGGCCAGCGCGGTGCCGGTGAACACGCGCCCTGGTTCGTCGCACGCAAGGACATGGACAGCAACACCCTTTGGGTGGTGCAGGGCCATGGGCACCCGTGGCTGCAGTCAACGGTGCTGCAGGCGCAGGACTGCAGCTGGGTCGCCGGCGCGCCGCCCGCCGCAGGGGCCATGGCGGCCAAGACCCGTTACCGCCAGCTTGACGCCGCCTGCGAGCTGGTCGCGCCATCGGCCGTCCAGGCCGAACTGCGGTTTGAAGCGCCGCAATGGGCCGTCACCCCCGGCCAGTCGGCCGTGCTGTACCAGGGCGAGGTCTGCCTGGGCGGCGGCGTGATTGCTTCGAGCAACGTGCAGAACCTGCACTGAACGCCTCCTGGGCTGATTTTTCCAATCAAATCGGGCTGCAGCCCTTGTTGCATATGTGCAAGCAGCTACTTTTTTAGTAGCAATTACGGCGCGCCCAGGCTCAGGGTATGCGGATTTCCACCACCGTACGGCCGGGCTGGCTGGTGATCGAAACCGCCACACCAATCGCTGTCGCACGTTCGCGCATGGACAGCAGCCCCTTGCGCGGCGGCAAGGCGGCGTCGAAGCCGCGTCCGTTGTCGACAATGCGCAGGCGGATGCCGGCCCCGTCCATTTCTGCTTCGATCGCAAGTGTGGTCGCGTGCGAATGTTGCAACACGTTGGACAGCGCCTCGAACACCATGAACTGGATCTGCCGCATGGCATTGGCGTCCACATGGGGCACCGGCTCCAGCGCGCCCACCACCCATTGCAGCTCGATGTCCGACGCCGCAAAACGCGGCTCCAGCCGGTAGCGCAGGTTGGCGAGCAACGACGCGATATCACCCGGCGGCAGGTGCATCGCGTCGATGGACAGCTTGAGCTGGTCCAGCGTGTAACGCAGTGTCTGCAACACGTCATCGGTCGTGGCCTTTCCCGACTGTAACTGGCGGATCGCGGTGCTCAGGTGGGCACCCACGCCATCATGCATGTCGCGCAAGATGCGGGTGCGCTCGCTGACACGCTCCTGCTCGCGCGCCAGCTGCTCGACCTGGCGGTAGCTCTGATTGAGCTCGCGCTCTTTTTCGGCAACGCGCGCTGACAGATTGATCATCAGGTCCCTTGCCTGCGCGCTCACCTCGCGGAACCGGCTAATCACGATGTAGGCCAGGGCCAACCCGAACAGAACCGACGAATACCGCAGCAGTGTGTTGTCGGCGTATGAGGGACTGATCCGGAACACAAACCAATCGCGCAGACCCACTGCCATATTGACGATCAACGCGGCCGCGACCACCCGATGCGAGGCCGCAGCGCGCCGCGCAGCCTGCCAGCAAAAGACCGCGACAAATGCAACATACGGGACAGCGTACAGGCCATACCAGGCGGTCAGTACCCGCGGTTCCGAAAATCCAAGCGCCCACATTGCCAGCGGGATCCCGAGGATCAACAGGCCCCAGGTGACCCGGTTAAACCAGATCGCAGCCTTGCGCTCAGCCCAACCCGCCACCAGAATAAAAAAACTGCCCATGCAGCTCAACCAGCCGCCCAGCGCGAGCGCCGTGACGACGCCCCACCAGGGCCACATCAGGGGTGGTTCTTCAATCAGCGCATCACTGATGCGTAAGGTCCAGAACAACTCGGCCAATCCACCCAACAGGTAAAGCGGGTCTCTGGTAAAGCCGCGTTTGGCGTCAGGTGTGGTCTGCGTCAACCACAGCGCCAGCGCCACCAAACCCACTACGAAACTGAGCACCATCACAACCAGCGTCCCGGTCGCGCGCCAGGCGTAGTCGTTGTTGTAAATGCGCCTGATCTCCTCGTCAGGTCCGAGGATGAGGGCGGCCAGCCCGCCACGTCGGCCAATGTCGGTGCGGACGTTAATGCGAAATTGGTTGCGGTCCTCAAGCTGGTCGGCAGCTATCGGAATCAACCTCGGTACCTTGGCATAGTCGCTACCGTTGGGCTGGGTCAGACTCCCGTTTTTTGCAAGCAGGTTGCCATTGAGCCAGACTTCGTAAGCATTGCCAAGCCTTGGAATGTAGACAGCGTAGGCGTCGGCCAGCGTGGCGGGCCGTTCAAACTCAATCACAAACGAGGCAGCCCCGGCTTTGCCTGGGTGCAGGCGGTCCCAGTGATACGGCAGGATGACATCTTGCTGCGTGGCCACGCCATCGATAGTGACCAGGGCCGCTGCCTTGCTCAATGGCAAAACCGCTGACCAGCATGCAGTATGAGCCATCACGCATGCAATCAGGCACGCCCACAGGCGCAGCCCGAATGGCCAGTGCAGACACGTTGCACGAATCGGCATCAGCGGCCAGATGTGGGCGGCTGGAGCAGACCCAATCGGGTCGCTTCGTACACCGCTTCGCTTTTTGAGTGCACTGCCAGCTTGGTGTAGAGGTTTTTGATATGCGACTGCACCGTGTGCACGCTCACGCCTTTGAGTTTTGAAATTTCCCCATAGGAGAAGCCGCGGGCGATCAGCTCAAGGACTTCCTGCTCGCGGCCCGACAGCAACGCCCGGCCATCCGGCGCGTGCTCGCCAGCGCTGGCCGAGCGCTCGTCGGGGGCTGGGGTTACGGCTCGCTGATCGATCTGGTGCAGGGCACGGTATTTGGCCAGCACGCGGCGCGCGATCATGGGCGAGATCGGCGAGGCCCCGGCCTTCATCTCCAAAATGGTGTGCGCGATGTTGCCAGGCGTGAAGTCTTTGTGGATGTAGCCCAGTGCACCGGCCTCCACACTGGACAGCACGCTGTCTTCGTCGCCGAACATCGAGATCACCAGCGCCTCGCAAGCCGGCTGCACCCGCCCGGCCAAGCGGATCAGATCCAGACCGTTGCCATCGGGCAGCGCCAGATCGGTCAGCAAAATGTCGATGCCCTGGCTGGCGTCTTCTATCAGTGCGCGCGCCTCTTCGAAGGTTCCGACACCCGCGACCAGATGCAGCTCATGGCTGCGCGACACGCTGTCGGCAAAAAAGTCCCGGGTTGGAACATCGTCTTCAACAATCAATACACGCCAGAGGGCCATAGGCGGGGGTTTGATCTTTGGTTTTGGCTGCATGGCAGCTGATGATAAGTCGCGGTGCTGTACGTGGATATCTCCAACGCGGCGGCCAGCGGGGAAGCCGCAGTTTCAACATTTGCCGCCGTGCGCACCATCCCCGGTTTATGGGGTGGAAACCCGTCAGCGCCTGGGAATAGGGATCATATTGAGCTCTAGCCCTTATTCCATATGCATAGTTAGCTATCAAACTTATAGCTATTTATCCGCGCCTGATGCTTGGAAAGCGCCGCAGGGGACTTGTTCAGCGCTTCCTTAACTGAACAGCATTGTCTTTAGAGCACGGTTTCCAGATAGGTGTAGATGTAGTTGGAGCCGCCGTTGACGTTGCCCAGCAGCCGCGAGGCGCCGAAGATGCCCGAGCGGTGCGACACGCCGAAACCGAGGTAGGTGTCTTTCAGTGCCCGCGAGCCGACCAGATCGCCCACGCTGAAGTCAATGCTCGGGTCCAGGTAGGTGAGCAGCCGCGAGGTCTGCCGCCCACGCGCCGCCTGGCTGCTCGACTCGGTGTAGGGCACACGTTGCGCGAGCGACACCCCGATGCCCAGGCCGAGCCGGGTCTTGACCCGCTCGCTCCACGGGAAGCCGTAGTAATAGGCCTTCATGAAGGCATCGACCTGCACGCCGTTTCGTGCCAGGCCACGGTCGTCGTGCTGCAGCAGGCCGACGTAACCCACGATGTCCAGCGGCCAGTCATTGAGCTGCTCGACAAAGGGTTTGCCGATCTGCACACCCGCGATGCGCGTCGAGTTGACCTTGGCGGTGGAGGCGCAGGTCAGCGTGATGATCTTGGCCAGGTGGCAGCCGTCCGCAGTCGATTTGCCATAAAGCACTTTCAGGTAGGTCGGTGAGGTCTCTTCGGCCCAATGGCCCTTGTACGTGCCGAAGTCATAGGCGGCGCCGACAAACACGCCGGTCTGCGCCGAACTGCCGACAATCGGGCTGGCCTTGATCCTGCCGTCGAGCACGGTCCGCGTGACACCACCCAACAGCCGCCAGCCATCGCTCAAGGCATAGGTGCCGTACAGCGCCAGCGTGGTGTTGATGCCGCTACCGGGCTCATAGGCGGGTCTTGTGGCGGTGGCCTCACCGGGCCGCACGCCGTAGTAATAGTTGTTCAGCTTGGCGCTGCGCGCCGCCACCGTCAGGCTGGGCCGCAGCGCGAACCGCCCGGAACGCCATTCGTAGCTGTAAGACAGGCGCAGCTCATTGCCCTTTGAAAATCCGGCGGCATCATGCAGAAACTCGGCCTGCAGCGTGCCCCAGGACTGGCGGTAACGGTAAGCCACGCCGGTGTCCAGGCCGGAACCACGCTCAGACATGCCGGCCAGGGCAGGAGGCGTACGGTCATCGGCATGGCCTTCGAAACGCTGGTCCAGGAAGAGGTCGACGCGCTGGCTGCCATCATCGAGCAGCTTCAGGCCGGCGCGGCTGCCGTGCAGGAACACGCGCTTGCCTTCATAGAGATACAACGGCAGCAGGTCGTAACGCGTGCCACCGCCGACATACGGTGACTGCTCGGCGCGCACAGCGAAACCCAGCCCCGCACTGCCGGGCGCGCCCAGCAGGTCGCTGAGGGGCTCGGTATTGGCATGCGCTGGCGCCAGGGCCAGCCATCCGGCTGTCAACAAGGCAGCGCCCAGCCAGGGCGAGCGGCGGCGGGTCATGGGGTTTTTTGAGTCGGGGATTGGGCTCATGGCGGCGCCTCCTGGTTGGCAGAAAGTCATCGTAGCCAACAACGCGATGTTGCAGTCGTCGGCGCCTGCAAACAAGGCAAACGCCTACACCGCGCCAAGGCACCGGTTGACAAAAAACGTTGTTTAAAAATGCATCTGCCCGGCCCGCGAGACGCTGGCCAGGCAGAGCTTGGGATGGACCCGAAAAACCGGAATCAGAACGGAATGTCGTCGTCCATGTCGTCAAAGCCGCTGGCTGCCTTGGTCGGTGCGGGTGCGCGCGGTGCCGCAGCGGGTGCCCGGGGGGCAGCGGCCGGCGGACGCGAGTACTGTCGCTCGCCGCCGTCACCGTCGCCCTCACCACCGGGGGCGCCCATGCCTTCGCGGCTGCCCAGCATCTGCATTTCGCTGGCAATGATGTCGGTCGCGTATTTTTCAACGCCGTCCTTGTCCGTGTACTTGCGGGTTTTCAGGCGGCCTTCAATGTAGACCGAGCGGCCCTTTTTGAGGTACTCCCCGACGATCTCGGCCTGGCGGCCGAAAAAGCTGATGCGGTGCCATTCGGTCTCTTCGACCATTTCACCGGCCTTGTTCTTGTACTTGCTGCTGGTGGCCAATGCAATGTTGGCTACGGCGTCGCCGCTGGGCATGTAGCGCACTTCGGGGTCGCGGCCCAGGTTGCCGACGAGGATGACTTTATTGACTGATGCCATGGGTGCCGCCTCTTGGTGTGATGGAATCGGGAGAGTTCGAAAAGGCACCCCAAGGCGCCGCAAGCACAATTGTGCCGCATTCTGTGCGACGCCAGTCCGTGCCAGTTGCGCCCGGGGCGATGCGTTTGCCATGTCACAATGAACCTTCGCCATGGACCACCGCGAACCCAACTTTCTAGAGAACCTTCAAGCCGAGTTTTCCAACGGGCGGCTTTGGTTTGACCGCGGCATCGTGCTGCTCTATGCGGTGGCCGCCGGCCTGTTCGTCGTGGCCTTCACGATGCTCAGCGAATGGGCTTTCAGCCTGTTTGAACAGGTCCACACCTACAACCGCTGGCTCCTGCTGGTCTGGACACCGGCGCTGACAGCCGCCATTGTCTGGCTCACGCGCCGCCACTTTCCCGGGGCCGCCGGCTCGGGCATCCCGCAGGTGATGGCGGCGCTCGACCCGGCGTTACCGGATCATGAACGACGACGTTTTGTCTCCCTGCGCCTCTCGCTGGCGAAAATTGGCCTGTCTTCAGCCGGCTTGATGGCTGGCTTGTCGATAGGCCGCGAAGGCCCGTCGGTACAGGTGGCCGCCGGTGTGATGCAGCATGCGCGGCGCTGGTTGCGGCCCGACTCCAGCATGAGCAACCATGCCCTGCTGGTGGCTGGGGGCGCAGCCGGCATTGCCGCGGCATTCAACGCCCCGCTCGCCGGGGTGGTGTTTGCCATCGAGGAGTTGTCGCGCAAGCTGGAGTCGCGCAACAGCGGCCTGATCATCACGGCCATCGTGCTGGCCGGCCTGATGGGGGTTTCCGCGTTCGGCAACGTGACCTATTTCGGCGTGATCCGTGTCCCGGTGCTGGGCTGGGCGGCACTGTGGCCCGGCCTGGCAGTGGCGCTGAGCTGCGGCGTACTGGGCGGCCTGTTTGCCCGGCTGCTCGCCGCGTCGCTGACCGGCTCCCCGGAGCGCTTCAACCAGTGGCGAAGCCGTTATCCGGTGCGTTTCGCCGCAGCCGGCGGCCTGGCGATCGCCGTGATCGGACTGGTCAGCAACGGCGCCACCTTCGGCGCGGGCTCGCACGCCGTCACGCAGATGCTGGCTGGCGAAGCCTCCGTCCCCTCCCTGTTTGTACTGCTCAAGTTTGTAGCCACCTGGCTGGCCGCCTGGTGCGGCGTGCCGGGCGGCATCTTTGCGCCCGCCCTTTCGATCGGTGCAGGCGTGGGCCACAACATCGCTGCAATGACTAGCCCCGACATCAGTGCCGCCCTGATCGCCATGGGGATGGCGGCTTTTCTGGCGGCTGTCACCCAGGCGCCGCTGACGGCGTTCATCATCGTGATGGAGATGGTGGACGGCCGGGCCATGGTGCTCAGCCTGATGATGGCAGCGATGCTTGCCAGCCTGGTCTCGCGCATGATCAGCCGCCCGCTCTACGCGACGCTGGCCGACTACATGATCGGCCAGCTCCCGCCGACCCCCGCGCCCGCCGCTCCGGGCGCAACGTCTGGCAGGGCCACCGGGCCGTGACGCGCGTTGTGGGTCAGGCTGGCGCGACCGTCATGCGCTTGCCCGGCGCACGCATCGGCCACGCGATCAGCAGCCACAGCAGCATCAGGCCGCCGCAGGCCGCAAACAGGGCCTGCGGACCGGCCACCTTGGCCAGCCAGCCCCCCAGCGCGCCGCCGGCAAAAAAGCCCAGCGACTGCAGCGTGTTGTAGACACCCAGCGCCGCACCGCGCGAATGGGCGGGCGCCACCCGCGAGGCCAGGCTGGGCTGGGAGGCTTCAAGAATGTTGAAACCGCAGAAAAACAGGAATAGCAACGCGCCGAGACTGGCCAGCGATGGCGCGCCCTGAAGGGCCGCCGCCATCAGGCCAAACTGCACCAGCGCGATCAGGCCTACCGCCGCCAGGAAAACGCCGCGCAGGTAGCCTCGCTTTTCAAGCGGAAACAGCGTCAAGCCCATCACCAGGAAAGACGCCAGCACCGCCGGCAGGTAGACCTGCCAATGGCTGGCACTGGCCAGCCCGGCTTGAACCAGCAAGGCCGGAACCGCCACCCACATGGCCAGCTGCACCGCATGCAGGATGAAAACACCCGCGTCCAGCCGCAACAAGGCCGGGATTTTCAGCACCTCGGCAAGGCTGCCGCGGGGCCGGTTGCCAGGACGCGCCGGCTCGGGCGGCACCCACCAGATGATCACCGCGATACCGGCCAGCGCCAACCCACCGGTCAGCGCAAACAGGCCAGCCAGACCAATATGCGCAGCCAGCACCGGCGCCAGCACCAGCGACAGCGCAAACATCAGGGCGATGCCGGCGCCGACCAGTGCCATGGCCTTGGTTCGCACCTCGTCACGCGTGGTGTCTGCCAGCAGCGCTGTCACCGCCGCCGAAATGGCACCGGCGCCCTGCAGCGAGCGGCCAATGATGAGCCAGGTCAGGTCCGGCGCCCAAGCCGCCACAAAGCTGCCCAGCGCAAACATCAGCAGCCCGGCCACAATCACTTTCTTGCGGCCCAGCCAGTCGGACGCCAGGCCGAAAGGGATTTGCAGAAGGCCCTGCGTCAGACCGTAAATGCCCATGGCCAGGCCGATACGCGCCGGGTCGTCCCCACCGGGATAACGCGCCGCCTCCAGCGCAAACACCGGCAGCACCAGAAACAGACCCAGCATACGCAAGGCAAAGATCGAGGCCAGCGAAGCGCTGGCGCGCCGCTCGGTCGCGGTCATGGGGTAAGAGGGGAGAGCGGAAGGGGTTGGAGGCACGGTCTGGCAATGGGCTGTTGGGGGACTACGCGGCAAAGCCAGCGGAGCAGCAGACTATTGTCTTTGAATTGCGGGACATTTTTCCGGCCACCTGCAGCAAGCAGGAAGTGCGCCGCTCCGGCGGGCCGAGCCCCCCCGGGGAAAGGCCACTGGCCGCAGGGATGCCGAAAGAACCGCACGCGTCTATGATGGAGGGTTTTGCGGCGCCCTTACACGTGAACTCTCCCAACGACGGCAAATACCTCGCTCCGACAGCGCCTGAAGGCAGGCTGGCGGCTGAGCCGGACGCCAGCCGCTATCTGGCCCAGGCACTTGCGGCCCAAAAAATAAGCATCCGCGGCGCGCGCACGCACAACCTCAAAAACATCGACCTCGACATCCCGCGCAACCAGCTGGTGGTGATCACCGGGCTGAGCGGCTCGGGCAAATCAAGTCTGGCTTTTGACACGCTGTACGCCGAAGGTCAGCGCCGCTATGTGGAAAGCCTGAGCACTTACGCGCGGCAGTTTCTGCAGCTGATGGACAAGCCCGACGTGGACATGATCGAGGGCCTGTCGCCAGCGATTTCCATCGAGCAGAAGGCGACCAGCCACAACCCGCGCTCGACCGTGGGCACGGTGACCGAAATCCACGACTACCTGCGCCTGCTGTTTGCGCGCGCCGGCACACCTTACTGCCCCGACCACGACCTGCCGCTGCAGGCGCAAAGTGTCAGCGAGATGGTGGACCACGTGCTGGCCCTGTCCGAAGACACCAAACTGATGATCCTCGCGCCAGTGGCGCGCGAGCGCAAGGGCGAGTTTGTCGATGTATTTGCCGAGATGCAGGCCCAAGGTTATGTGCGTTTTCGCGTCGATGGCCAGGCCTATGAGTTCGACGATCTGCCCAAGCTCAAAAAAGCCGAGAAACACAACATCGACGTGGTGATCGACCGGCTCAAGGTACGGCCCGACATGCAGCAACGCCTGGCCGAAAGTTTCGAGGCTGCGCTGCGGCTGGCCGACGGCAAGGCGCTGGCGATGGAAATGGATTCGGGCAAGGAGCACTTGTTCAGTGCGAAATTTTCCTGCCCGGTTTGCAGCTACTCGCTCAGCGAGATGGAGCCGCGCCTGTTGTCCTTCAACTCGCCGGTCGGCGCCTGCCCCAGCTGCGATGGCCTGGGTCACATGGAGTTTTTCGACCCGGCGCGGGTCGTGGCCTTTCCGTCGCTGAGCCTGGCCAGCGGCGCCGTCAAGGGCTGGGACAGGCGCAATGCCTACTACTTTTCGATGCTGGAGAGCCTGGCCAAACACTACGCCTTTGATATCGACACGGCATTTGAAAAACTCCCGGATGCGGTGCAGCAGGTGGTGCTGCACGGCTCGGGCGACGAAGAGATCAAGTTCAGCTACATCCTCGACTCCGGCGCCAACGCAGGCAGGAAACACACGAAGAAGCACCCGTTTGAAGGTGTGATCACCAACTTCGAGCGGCGTTACCGCGAGACCGACTCGGCCGCCGTGCGGGAAGAACTCGCGCGTTACCGCAGCCTGCAGCCCTGCCCCGATTGCGAGGGCACACGCCTGCGCCGCGAGGCGCGCCATGTTTACCTGGTGGGCGTGGCCGGGCGCAAGGCGATCTACGAGATCAGCGGCATCACCCTGCGCGAGAGTTTTGACTACTTCAACACCCTGTCCATGGAAGGCGCCAAAGCCGAAATCGCCGGCAAGGTGGTGCGCGAGATTGGCCTGCGACTGAAGTTTCTCAACGACGTGGGCCTGAACTACCTGAGCCTGGACCGCAGCGCCGAGACCCTGTCGGGCGGCGAGTCGCAGCGCATCCGGCTGGCGTCCCAGATCGGCTCAGGCCTGACCGGCGTGATGTATGTGCTGGACGAACCCAGCATCGGCCTGCACCAGCGCGACAACGACCGGCTTATCGGCACGCTCAAACACCTGCGCGACATCGGCAACAGCGTGCTGGTGGTCGAACACGACGAGGACATGATCCGCGCTGCCGACCATGTGATCGACATGGGGCCGGGTGCCGGCATTCACGGCGGGCGTGTGATGGCCCAGGGCAGTTATGCCGACGTGCTGGCCAACCCGGCGTCGCTGACCGGCCAATACCTGGCCGGGACACTGGCCATCGCCGTGCCCAAGCGCCGTACCCCCTGGTTGCCGACGGTGGTGAAAGCGTCGTACCGCGACCCTTCCAAACCCTCAAAATTTGCGCCCAGCGCGGCTGGCATCAAACGCGCCGCGCGCGAGGCGGAGCACCTGCTGACCCAGGGCGAGCTGCAGGCGATCCGTATCATCAAGGCCAGCGGCCACAACCTGAAGAACGTCAGTGTCGATTTCCCGGTCGGCCTGCTGACCTGCGTGACCGGCGTTTCGGGCTCGGGCAAATCCACACTGGTCAATGACACCTTGTACGCCGCAGTGGCGCGCACGCTGTACCGCGCACACGAAGAGCCGGCGGCGCACGAAAGCATTGAAGGCATCGAACATTTCGACAAGGTCATCAACGTGGACCAGTCGCCGATTGGCCGCACGCCGCGCAGCAACCCGGCCACCTACACCGGACTGTTCACGCCGATCCGCGAGCTGATGGCCGAGATGAACACCGCGCGTGAACGCGGCTACGGGCCAGGGCGTTTCAGTTTCAACGTGGCGGGTGGCCGCTGCGAGGCCTGCCAGGGCGACGGCGTGGTCAAGGTCGAGATGCATTTTCTGCCCGACGTGTATGTGCCCTGCGACGTCTGCCGCGGCATGCGTTACAACCGCGAGACGCTGGAAGTCCAGTACAAGGGCAAAAACATCGCGCAGATCCTCGACCTGACGGTCGAAGACGCCGCCGAGTTTTTCAAGGCGGTGCCGGTGATCACGCGCAAGCTGCACACCTTGCTGGACGTAGGCCTGAGTTACATCAAGCTCGGCCAGGCCGCGACCACGCTGTCGGGCGGCGAGGCGCAACGTGTCAAGCTCGCGCTCGAACTCTCCAAACGTGACACCGGCCGCACGCTCTACATCCTGGACGAACCGACCACCGGCCTGCACTTTGCCGATATTGACCTGCTGCTCAAGGTGTTGCACCAGCTTCGCGACGCCGGCAACACCATCGTCGTGATCGAGCACAACCTGGACGTCATCAAGACCGCCGACTGGTTGATCGACATGGGGCCCGAGGGGGGCGCGGGCGGCGGCGCGGTGGTGGGCGTGGGCACGCCGGAAGACATCGCGGCCAGCCCGTCCAGCCATACCGGGCGCTACCTGCAGCGGCTGCTTCAGTCCTGAACGGGCAACGCTGGCCTGAAGCCCGGCCAGAGCCGGCCCCGCCCCGCTTTGCGCGCAAGCGAAAAACTTGCCAGTCCTGGCGCGGCGTGAGAAAGTAGCTGCCATGCGTCTTTCCGACCTCCGCTTTCTGCTGGCATGGCTGCTGCCCCTGCTGACGCTCTACGCCATCTTGTACGCCCCGGCCCAGGCCGCGCTCTGGACCCTGGCCCTCTGGTTGGCAATTGCCCTGGCCGATGCCTGGGTGCCAGGCGGCGACCGGTCGCCCGGCCCGACCGGGGCGCCCGACAACTCGCCCTACTTCCGCTGGGTGCTGCGCGGCTACGTGCTGCTGCAACTGGCGTTAATCGCAGCCGGCGCCCACATGGCAATGCAGGCGGACTGGCTCACGCTGCTCGGCGTCGCGTTCAGTGTGGGTTTCATCACTGGCTCACAGGGCATCACCTTTGCACATGAATTTGGCCACAGCAAATCGAAGTTCGACCGCCTGTGCGCCTGGGTTCTCATGAGCAGCGTCTGTTATGGCCATTTCATGGTCGAGCACTACCGCGGGCACCACCCGCGCGCCGCCACACTTGAAGATCCGGCTTCGGCGCGGCGCGGCGAGAGCCTCTACCGCTTCTTGCCACGCACCGTGTGGGGCAGCCTGGCCAGCGGCTGGCATCTGGAAGCGCAGCGCCTGGCGCAGTTCCGCAGCGGCTGGCTGCGCAGCCCGCTGGCCTGGAGTGCCATTGCTTCCCTGATGCCTTTTTTGCTCACGGCCCTTTATTTTCCTGCGCCGGCAGCTATTAAAATCATGGCGTTTTTGGCGACCCAGGCGGTGGTGGCCTTCCTGCTGCTCGAAGTCGTCAACTACATCGAGCACTACGGTTTGCAGCGCGGACAGCAGGACGGGCGACGCGAAGCCTTTGGTCTCATGCATGCCTGGAATGCCGACCATGTGCTGACCAACTCCATGCTGGCCAATTTGCAGCGCCACTCCGATCACCACATGCATGCGTGGAAGCCGTACCCCAGCCTGGCGCCGCTGCCTGGCCCGCAGCTGCCCACCGGCTACGCTGGTTGCCTGATGCTGGCAATGTTGCCGCCGCTGTGGTTTGCCCTGATGCACAAACGCCTGGACGTCTTGCAGCCCCGTGCTACGCCCACCCCCTGACGCCCTGAGCCGGCTGGAGTTTCCATGTCATCGATCACCCTGCGTTTTCTGGCCGACCCCGGCACCATCAACTTTGGCGGCAAGGTCCACGGCGGCACCGTCATGAAATGGATTGACGAGGCCGGCTATGCCTGCGCCACGCGCTGGGCCAAGCGCTGCTGCGTCACCGTCTCGGTGGGCAGCATTCGTTTTCAACGGCCCATCATGATCGGCGACCTGGTCGAAGTCGAGGCGCGGCTGGCCTACACCGGCACAACCAGCATGAATATCTCTGTCGAAGTGCGCGCCGGAGACATGAAAACCGGCCACATGGAAGTCATCACCGAATGTGTGGTGGTCTTTGTGGCCGTGGACACCGAGGGCAAGGCCCTTCCCGTCGAGGCCTGGCTGCCCGAAACGCCGGGGGACATGGCCCTGGCGCAACACGTCAGAACCCATCTGAACGCCGCACGCGCCGCGCTGCCGGGCGTTTGATGCGGCCGGGCGTGCTGACTGGCCGGGATCTGGCGGCCGCCCTCGTGGTGGTTGTGGTCTGGGGTGTCAATTTTGTGGTCATGAAATTCGCGCTGCGCGACTTCACGCCCTTCCAGCTGGGCGCGGCGCGTTATGTTTTTGCGGTGCTGCCGCTGGTGCTGTTTGTCCGGCCACCCGACGTTCCGTGGAAGTGGCTGGCGTTTTATGGCCTTTTGCAGGGCGTGGGGCAGTTCGGCATCCTGTTCCTCGCGTTAAAAGTCGGCATGACGGCGGCGCTGGCATCAGTGTTGCTGCAGACCCAGGTGTTTTTCACCGCACTGTTTGGGTTTGTGCTGCTGCACGAGCGCGCCAGCCGGCCGCTGCAGGCCGGCATGGTGCTGGCGGCGCTGGGCCTGGCCTGCTTTGCGCTGAATTACCTGGCGCCGGCCGCCGCAGGCGCTGGCGCTGCAACCACGCTGGCGGGCTTTGTGCTGACGCTGGGTGCCGCCGCCATGTGGGCCATGTCCAACATCGTGGCGCGCCACGTGCAGCAGGGCGGCCGCGCCTACACACCCATGGCCTTTGTGGTGTGGAGCAGCATGTTCGCCGTCCTGCCCTTCATGCTGCTGTCGTTGGCGTTCGACCCCGAGGCGGCGCGCTGGCAGTGGACCCAGGCACGCCCCTCCAGCTGGCTGGCCGTGGCCTATCTCGGCTGGGTCGCGACCATCCTGGGTTACAGCCTGTGGACTGGCCTGCTCAAGCGCCACCCCGCCAACCGGGTCGCACCCTTCAGCCTGGGCGTGCCGGTGGTGGGCCTGACCACGGGGATGCTGGTGCTCGGTGAAGCCATCACACCGTGGCAGTGGGCCGGCATCACGCTGGTGGTGGCAGCGCTGGGGTGCGTGATGCTGGGCGGGCTGATCAAGCCGCGCTGAGTCGCGTCGGCACCGCGACCCGCTGCTGCACGGGGAGGGCGGGCAGACCGCTGGCATCCCGGTGGCCGACCTGGCGGTGACCATCGTTGACGACATCGGACGGCCTCGGCATGTCCACACGCGTTTTACAGTCACCAGCCACGCGTCAAATCGGTCTCCAGCCCTTGACTGAAAAGCTCAGGGTGCTATCAAATACAGAGCGTCATCGACTCGACCGGGGGGTGCGTTGCTGGCGCGCGCAGCCAGTGGGCGGGATGGTCTGACCAAAGCATTGCGCTGCCTGCCATGACAGAAACTGCCGATCACGCTCAATAAGTTGGCTTGACCGCCGGTGGTTGGCAACGCCTGCCAGTGGCCATGGCACCTGCCGAAGGTTTGGCTCAGGCCCCTGGCAAGGTGAAATAAATCGTCGCGCCCTGTTCAGGCGCCGCCTCCGCCCAGACCCGTCCCCCGTGCCGAGCCACAATGCGCTGCACCGTCGCCAGGCCGGCGCCCAGGCCTGGAAAGTCGGTCGACACATGCATACGCTGAAAGATGCCAAACAGTTTTTCGGCATGTGTCATGTCAAAGCCGGCGCCGTTGTCCTTGAAAAAATACACCGTTTCGCCCTGCGTGCCGGGCTGGCGGCCGACCGCCACCGATGCCTTGTCCTTCTTGGAAGTGAACTTCCAGGCGTTGCCGGCGAGGTGGTCCACCAGCTGTTTGAGCAGCGCCGGATCGCCCTGGGCCATCAGGTCAGGCTGCACATCGAGGTGGATGGCGCGCTCAGGCTCGGCCGCCTGCAACGCCGAAAATGCGCCCTGCGCCAGCGCGCCCAGGTCCACCGCCTGCACCGCCATGGGTGCGCGCAGCAGGCGCGACACCACCAGCAGCGCGGCGATCAGCTCGTTGATGTTGGCCACGCCCAGCCTGAGTCGCTGCAGGTAATGTTTGCTCCGCTCGGCATCCCCCTTGGCCGCCGAACCTTCGAGCAGCCGGCTGAAGCCGTCAATCGTGCTGAGCGGCGCGCGCAAGTCGTGCGAGACCGAATAGGAAAACGACTCCAGCTCCCTGTTGGCGGCGACCAGATCGGCCGCGCGCTGGCGCAACTGCGCTTCAAGCCCCGAGGTGATGCGCAGGATCTCCTGCTCAGCGGCGTCAGGCTCGCGGCCTTCACGCAATTGCTGCAGCAGCTGGGCGATGGCCGACGTGGCGTCCGCGTCGATGGGAGAGGTCATGTGTGTTCTTTTACCGGTTTATGTGATGCAGCGCACTGCCACTGACAGTGACACTGCGAAGTGGACCGCCCCGGCTGCGGCAAGCCCACCCCGCGACCCACTATGCACCGCGCTGCATCCGGCCGTCAATCCGCAGCGGCCCGGCCCAGCCGGTCACGCACGCCGTCCCACCCGGCGGCTGGCGGCGGGTGCTCAACCCAGATCAGCTTGACGGCCAGCGCGTCGAAACCGCGCAACACCGCAAACAATTGCCGGGCGGTGGCGAGCGGGTCGTCAGGCATGCGGCGGTAAACCACTTTTTCCGACTGGATGCGCACGATGGATCGGGCATACACGGCGATGTGGGCCGCATCCGCACCCAGCAGGTCCAGCGCGGCCTGGATCGCGGCGGCGTCCATCAGCCGTACTTTGGCGTTCGGCGCGTAATGCGACTCCAGCGTGCCCGAGGCGCGCGGGGCGCCAGCACCCCGGAGTTCGTCGTTGTCCAGCACCGGCTCGCCACAGGCCGCTTCAAGCTGCGCGCGCGTGAACACGCCGGGGCGCAGCAGCACCGGGCGACCACGCGTGCAATCAACGATGCTGGACTCGATACCGACCTCGCACGGGCCGCCGTCAAGCACCAGCAGCGCCTCGCCGAATTCTTCTGCGACATGTTTCGCAGTCGTCGGGCTGACCCGGCCGAAGCGGTTGGCGCTGGGCGCGGCCACGCCAGCAATGCCCAGACCCAGACAGGCCCTGAGCAAGGCCTGCGCCACCGGATGGGCCGGGCAACGCAGGCCAATGGAGTCCTGGCCACCGGCTGCGGCAGCGGCCACACCCGGTTGGCGCGGCAGGATCACGGTCAGCGGGCCGGGCCACAGCGCCTTCATCAGGCGTTGCGCGAACGGCGGCACATCGACCGCGTAACCGGCGACCTGAGCCGGCTCGGCGACATGCACGATCAGCGGGTGGTCGCTGGGGCGCCCCTTGGCCGCAAAAATGCCGGCCACCGCGCTGTCGCTCGACGCGTCGGCGCCGAGGCCGTAAACGGTCTCGGTCGCAAAGCCGACCAGGCCGCCGGCCCGGATCACGTTTGCCGCTTCAGCGACCGCCGCTGCGTCCCTGCCGTCCCGAATCATCCCAGCGCATCCAGTCCGGGCAGCGCCAGGATGTGCGCGGCCTGGCGCGCCACCGCCGTCACGCCGGCAATGTTGGCGCCCGTGATGGTGAGGTGGCCCATCTTGCGGCCGGCGCGGGCTTCGAGCTTGCCGTACAGGTGCAGATGTGTGCCCGGCAGGGCCAGCACCGCCTGCCAGTCGGGCGCGCGCGTCTGGCCTGCGGCGTCAAACCACACATCGCCCAGCAGGTTCAGCATGATGGCCGGTGAATGCTGGCGCGGCTGCGGCAGGCTCAAGCCCGCCATGGCGTGCACCTGCAGGTCAAACTGCGAGACATCGCAGGCGTCCAGGGTGTAGTGGCCGCTGTTGTGCGGGCGCGGCGCCATCTCGTTGACGACCAGTGCGCCGTCGTCGCTGCCGTCGTCGATGACAAAAAACTCAACGCACAACACACCGACGTAACCGATGTGGCTTGCGATGGATTCTGTCGCTGCCCGCGCCCGCTGCGCCAGGGCTGGCGGCATGTTTCCTTCATAGGCCGCAGTCAGGGCCAGGATGCCGTCGACATGCACGTTGTACTGCGGCGCAAAGCCGGTGATCGCGCCGTCCCAGCCGCGCGCAATGATGACCGAACACTCGGCCTTGAGCGGCAGCCGCTTTTCGAGCACGCAGGGAACGCCTCTCAGGTCAGCCCATGCTACCGCGAGTTCGGCCATGTTTCCAACGCGCACCTGCCCTTTGCCGTCGTAACCCATGCGGGCGGTCTTCAGGATGCCAGGCAGCAGGTCTGGGGGCACCGCGTCAAGTTGCGCCGGTGTTTCAATCACCGCATAGGGCGCGCAGGTCACGCCTGCCACGCCAGCGCTGGCCGTGAAGTGGGATTTTTCCTCGATGCGGTTTTGCGCAATCGCAACGGCAGCCGCACCCGGTGCCACCGGCCGGCTGGTCGCGAGTGCCGCAAGCGCATCGGCGGGGACGTTTTCAAATTCGGTGGTGACGGCGGCGCACAGCGCGGCCAGCTGCTTCAGGCCTTGCGCGTCGCTGTAGCCGGTGGCAATGTGATGATGGCTGACGCGGCCGGCCGGGCTGGTTGGGTCGGGGTCGAGCACGGCGGTGAAATAACCGAGGCGCTGGGCCGCGTGCACAAACATGCGGCCGAGCTGACCGCCCCCCATCACCCCCAGGGTGGAGGGCTGGCCCAACGCGTCAACCGAGCCGGGGAAAATCGGCAAAGAACTCATTCCGAAGGCAGCGTCATGGCGCGCGCGGCGGCAGTCTGCTCCGTGCGGAAGGCCTGTAGTTTGTCGGCCAGGCTTTTGTCATGGGTGGCCAGCATGGCCACGGCAAACAGCGCCGCATTGGCCGCGCCGGCGTTGCCGATGGCAAAGGTGGCGACCGGAATGCCCTTGGGCATCTGCACGATGCTGTGCAGCGAGTCCACACCCTGCAGGTGTTTGCTGGCCACAGGCACGCCGAGCACGGGTACGGCGGTCTTGGCAGCCAGCATGCCGGGCAAGTGCGCGGCACCGCCGGCGCCGGCGATGATGGCCTGCAGACCACGTCCGGCCGCCTGCTCGGCATAGGCGAACAACTCGTCGGGCATGCGGTGCGCGGACACCACGCGCGCCTCGTGCGGTACGCCGAACTGCTGCAGGATCTGCACCGCGTGCTGCATGGTGTCCCAGTCGCTGCTGGAGCCCATCAGCACGCCCACCAGGGGGCTGACGGAAGGATGGCTTGTTGTCATAGGGACCTTCGAGGTCGGGGTTGGTCGGTGGGGGCTTGCCTGATTTTAAGGGCTGGGCTCACAGGGCCCGTGCTATCGTCTCATCCGACAGGCCCAGCGCTTGAAAATTTCCCCTCTCACCTCTATTTTCTGAGCACCATGATCGACGTCACCATTGCCAACTTTGAAGAGGAAGTCATTGCGGCTTCCATGATCACGCCCGTCCTGATCGATTTCTGGGCGCCCTGGTGCGGCCCCTGCAAGTCGCTCGGGCCCATCCTCGAGAAGGTGGAGCTCGCCTACAACGGCCGCTTCAAGCTGGTCAAGATCGACTCGGACCAGGAGCAGCAGCTGGGCGCCGCTTTCGGCATCCGTAGCATTCCGTCCTGCATATTGATGGTCAACGGTCAGCCGGTCGACGGCTTCCAGGGCGCGCTGCCCGAGGGCAAGGTCAAGGAATTCCTCGATAAACACCTGCCGCCGGCCGACGAGTTGCCGCCGCCCGACGACGAGGAGCAAACGCCGGAACCCGAGGACACCAGCCCCGCCGCCGTGCTGGAAAAACTCAAGGCTGCGGTCGCCAACGACCCGTCCAACGACAACGCGCTGTTCGACTACGTGCGCATGTTGCTGCAGCATGGCCAGGTGGCGCATGCCAGGGCCGCCTTTGCGCCCGCACTGCCCAAAGTGGCGCTGGTACGCAAATTCGAGGCGCTACAGCACTGGCTCAATGCTATTGATTCAGGAGCCGCTTACGCAGATTTGGCGGGAGCTCAGACCGGGTTTGATGAAAAAATTGCAACCAACAAGCGGGACTTTGATACGCGTTATGCGCTGGCCCAGTTACACATGAGCCAGCAACACTGGGTGCTGGCGATGGACGAGCTGCTGGAAATCCTGATGCGCGACAAGGCCTGGAACGACGAGCTGGCACGCAAGACCTTTGTGTCGATTCTCGAAATCATCGAGCCGCCCAAAGTCAAGGTGGCCGATGGGCAGATTCCGCCGGATGACCCGACGGTGGCCACCTACCGGCGGCGCCTTAGCAGCGTGGTACTGAGCTGACGCCAGCCGATCCGGTTCAACGCAGCTATTTCAGCCAGCCGCGCTTCCTGAAGTACCACATCGGCACCACCGCGCTGGCCGCCATCAGCAGCAAGGCATACGGGTAGCCCAGCGCCCAGTCGAGCTCGGGCATGAGCTTGAAGTTCATGCCGTAGACGCTGGCGATCAGCGTGGGCGGCAGCAGGGCGACGCTGGCGACTGAAAAGATCTTGATGATCTTGTTCTGGTTGATGTTGATAAAACCGACGGTGGCGTCCATCAAAAAGTTGATCTTGTCAAAGAGGAAGGCGGTGTGCGAGTCCAGCGAGTCGATGTCTCGCAGGATCTGGCGCGCTTCCTCGAACTGTTCACTGTTGAGCATCTTGCTGCGCATCATGAAGCTGACCGCGCGGCGCGTGTCCATCACATTGCGGCGGATGCGTCCGCTCAGGTCTTCGTGGCGGGCAATGGCGCCCAGCACCTCGCCGGCCATCACGTCGGTCACGTCGCCGGACAGCACCTTGGTGCTGACCTTCTCCAGATCGATGTAAATGCCTTCCAGCGTGTCGGCAGAGTACTCTGCGTCGGCGTCAAACAGCTTGAGCAGCACCTCCTTGGCGTCTTCAATCAGGCCGGGGGCCCGCCGCGCCCGCATGCGCAGCAGCCGAAACACCGGGACATCCTCGTCGTGGATCGAAAACAGCACACCCTTGCTTTTGAGGTTGTCGTTGACCAGGTTCAGGATAAAGGCCACGCGCACGGTGCGGGGCTCCTCCTCGTCGGCAATCAGGAAGTCCGAGCGGATGTGCAGCTCGCCGTTGTCTTCCTCGTAAAAGCGCGCGGACTCCTCGATGTCCTCGTCCATCACGTCTTCGGGAATCGACAGTCCGTAGTACTGCTTGATCCAGCGTTTTTCTTCCAGCGTCGGCGATTCAAGATCCACCCAGATCGGCTGGAAACGCGAGAGCTCTTCGAGCGATTCGATCTCTTCCTGGAACAGGCGCCCGTTAGCGAGCGTGAAAATATTGAGCATGACTGGCTCCCAATCGGTGTGGGGCGCCGGCGCCGCCTGTCAGTCGGCGGCAATCGGCGGGGTTGTGGATGGTGGCATCGCTTTCAACCCCGGGACGCCTCTAGCATCAGTCTGCGGTGCTGAAAGCTAGCGACTGGGGCTGCTTTCCAAGGATTTCTCCGGTCGTCAAGAAGCCGTGATTATGGCACTTTGGCCCCGGCTCAACGGCCCTGCGTGGCTCCGAAAAAAGCCAGCAGCTCGTCCTTGCGCGCATAGGCATCGCGCTCGCCCAGCGCCATCAGCGCCTTGATAAAACCCGGCTCAAACGCCCGACTCGCCAGATAACAGGCATTGAGCGCTCCGGTCGAGGTACCCACCAGAATACTGAAGGGGAAACGCCGGTTGCCGGTGCCGCCCTCAAGGCTCAGCACGCGGGCCAGCGCCTGCAGCACGCCGGCCTGGTCGGCGGTGCGGGCGCCGCCGCCCATCAACACCAGTGCGTTGAGCTCCTCATCGGGGCGCGTCAGGTCGCTTGAAATAATCGTTTCAAGCGACATGAAGGTGTCACGCAACCCGATGCTGCTGCCGTTCGGCACTGCCGCCGAGAGGGTAGGTTTTGAAAAAAAATCATGAAAATCAAGCCTCTCCAGCGCTTGGAGACAAACGCACTTGTAAACACGCGCGGCGCGGGTCAAGCGCCTTTTCAGACCGTTTCATATTTTTGTGCAGCGCAAGATTGCGTTTGCCCGGCTTCGGGCGCACAGTGAATCCAAGAGCGTTGCCCGTCCACCGTCAAGCCACCATCGGCAAGGCGGTGTTTTTAACCCTCATCCTGCCATGGAAAAGGAGTCTCTTTATGAATTTGACGATCAGTGGCCACCATCTGGAAGTTACCCCCGCCCTGCGCGGCTACGTGACGAGCAAGCTGGATAGGATTACCCGGCATTTTGACCAGGTGGTTGATGTCAAGGTCCTCTTGACGATTGACAACATGAAGGAAAAAGAGCGACGCCAGAAAGCGGAGTGCAATGTTCGCGTCAAGGGGCGCGATCTGTTTGCCGAGAGTTCGCATGCTGATTTGTATGCTGCGGTTGATGAGCTGACCGACAAGCTGGACCGCCAGGTCGGCCGCTACAAGACCAAAACCCAGGATCACCACCACGTTGCCGCCAAGCGCCAGGCCTGATGGGTGGTCAGCCGCATGATCGGCTGCTCCGGGTTGATGCGTAAAAGCCGCCTGTGCCCTCAGGCGGCTTTTTTGCGTCCCCGACGGTATCCATGCTTATGAAAGTGCATAATTCGGCGACTAAAAGATCGTTATGAACCGTCTTTCGCAAATTTTGCCGTCTACCCAAGTTCTGGTGAGTGTTGAAGCCACCAGCAAAAAGCGCGCCTTCGAAGAGGCCGGACTGCTGTTTGAAAACCAGCATGGCCTGAACCGCGCCCTGATCACCGACAGCCTGTTCGCGCGTGAGCGCCTCGGCTCGACCGGTCTGGGCCACGGCGTGGCGATTCCGCACGGGCGCATCAAGGGACTGAAGGCGCCGATGGCGGCGGTTTTCCAGTTGCACACGCCGATCGGCTTCGATGCGCCAGACGAACAGGCGGTGGGCCTGCTGATTTTTCTTCTGGTGCCGGAAGCAGCGACCCATAAACACCTTGAAATCCTCTCCGAGATCGCCGAACTGCTCAGCGACAGCGCGCTGCGCGAGCGGCTCGTTGCCAGCACCGACGCCGCAACCCTGCACCAGCTGATTGCCTCCTGGCAGTCCAGCCACGCCGTCACCCCCTGACTTCATGACCCCGGTTTTTCGCGCAGGAACCAGCCGGGCATGAAACCCACCGTCGTCAGCGCCGATGTGCTGTTCGAGGATCACCGCGCCGCCCTCAAATGGGAGTGGGTGGCCGGCCTGGGCGCTTCGGAGCGGCGCTTTGACGAGGTGGCGGTGCGTGCCGCCCGTTCCGGCGCCGACCTGGTCGGCTACCTCAATTACATCCATCCTTACCGCGTGCAGCTGCTTGGCGAGCGCGAAGTGGCCTACCTCACCAATGCAAGCCCGGAGGACTGCGCCCGCCGTATTGCGCGCATCGTCACGCTGGAGCCACCGGTGCTGATCATTGCCGACGGTCAGGTGGCGCCCGATACCTTGCTGTCCATGTGTGAACGCGCGCAGATCCCGATGTTTGCCACGAAAGAGTCGGCGGCCTTCGTGATCGATGTGCTGCGTGCCTACCTGTCCAAACATTTTGCCGACCGCACCTCCATGCACGGTGTCTTCATGGACATTCTGGGCGTGGGGCTGATGATCACTGGCGAGTCTGGCCTGGGCAAAAGCGAGTTGGGACTGGAGCTGATTTCGCGTGGCCACGGCCTGGTGGCCGATGACGCGGTGGACCTCTACCGGATCAACCAGACCACCATCGAGGGCCGCTGCCCGGAGCTTCTGCAGAACCTGCTTGAGGTGCGCGGCATCGGCCTGCTCGACATCAAGGCGATTTTTGGCGAGACGGCGGTTCGGCGCAAGATGCGGCTCAAGCTGATCGTGCACCTGGTGCGGCGCGAGACGCTGGAGCGCGAATACGAACGCATCCCCTATGAG
>NZ_JBDNGU010000079.1:0-47776 GCF_041689105.1 Polaromonas sp.
CTAGGTGGTGGCCAGCACCGGCAGTTCCACCACAAAAGAAGCCCCGCCCCCCGGCCTGTCTTCGCAGCGCACCGTGCCGCCGTGGCGCTCGGTGATGGATTTGACCAGTGCCAGGCCCAGACCGACGCCGCCTTCGCGTTCGCTGGCGCCCGGCAGGCGGTAAAAGGGCTCGAAAATGCGTTCACGCTGGTCTGGCGGCACGCCTGGCCCACGGTCGTTGACGCGGATCACCGCGTGTTCCCTGGTGCCCATGCCCGACTGGGACAGCTCCAGGCTGATCTCGCCGGTGCCGTAACGTCTGGCGTTTTCCAGCAGGTTGCGAATCAGCCGCCGCAATAGCCGCGCCGAACCCTGCACCGTGAGGCTGTGGGTCTGGCCGGCAGTACCCAGCTCGGCCTGCACGCGCGCGCATTCCTCCGCGGCCAGGCCGGTCAGGTCCAGGGTTTCAAACGGCTCGACGTCCGCCTGGCGCGCGTCCAGCCGGCTGGCCAGCAGGATCTCGTCGATCAGTTGGTCGAGCTCGTTGATGCTGCGAAACAGTTCATTCCTGATCTCAGACGAAGGTTCCGGCGGCGGCGAATGCAGCGAAGGGCCGCCCCGAGAAAGATCAGCCCTTTCTCCAGGTGCAAGGGGCAGCGCAACGCCGGAGGTACGCGCAGCGACAAGCGTGGGGGCTTGGTGAGCCATGAGTTCCAGGCCCATGCGTATGCGCGTCAGCGGCGAGCGCAACTCGTGCGAGGCGTTGGCCAGCAGCGACTTGTGCGACACCAGCAGGGACTTTTGAGTTTCCATCAACGTTTCAATCCGCTCGGCGGCATGGTTGAAGCGTTCCGCCAGGAAGGCGACCTCGTCGCTGCCCTGAACCGCGACGCGGGCCGACAGGTCGCCGCTGCCCCATCGCTCGACACCGCGCTGCAGGCTTTCGAGCCGCTGCGTCAACCGGCGGATGATCGGGTACGCGCCCAGGGCAACGGCCAGCGCCACCACACCAAGCATCCAGCCAAAACCAAACGGCGGTCGGCTCCACACGCTGCCGGGGGGGCGTTGGGGTCGGGGCAGGAACAAACTCAGGGCTTGGCCGTCCTTGGTGACAAGGTCAAACTCCATGTCGTCGCCACGCTTGCGGTCCGGCTTGGTTTGCGCAGTCCCGATGACCTCGCCCGCGCTGTTATGCACCAGCACTTCCCGTATGGGCAGTTGCGGTAGATCCGCGCTCAGCCGCCAGGCCGCGCCCACCAGAAAGGCCAGCATCACCACAGACGCCACTACGGCGAGCCAGATGCGCACATACAAGTGCGAGGTAAATCGTCTCCACATAAACAGCTGCGCTCAATCCTGCTGCTTGGCAAAAACATAACCCACGCCGCGCACCGTCAGGATGCGCTTGGGATCCTTGGCGTCGACTTCGATGGCGCCGCGGATGCGGCCCATATGCACGTCGATGGAGCGGTCAAAGGCTTCGAGTTCGCGGCCGCGCACGGCCTCCATGATCTGGTCGCGGCTGAGCACGCGGCCGGCACGTTCAGCCAGGGCGACCATAAGGTCGAACTGGTAAGAGGTCAGGTCGCAGGTCTTGCCGCTGACCTGCACGGTGCGGGCGTCCCGGTCAATCTCGAGTGAGCCGAAGCGCATGGTCTTCTGCGTCCCGGCGCCCGCGCTCGCGTCAGTTCCGCGGCGCAGGACAGCGCGGATACGCGCCAGCAGCTCACGCGGCTCGAAAGGTTTGGGCAGGTAGTCGTCGGCACCGACTTCGAGGCCGACGATGCGGTCCATCGGGTCGCCCTTGGCGGTCAACATCAGCACTGCGGTGCGGGCGGTGTCGCCACCGGTGTTCTTGATGCGCCGGCACACTTCCAGACCGTCCATGTCGGGCAGCATCAAATCGAGAATCACCAGGTCAGGCTTGCAGGCCTCCAGCGCCTCCAACCCCCGGGCGCCGTCGACGGCATGGGTGAAGCCATACCCCGACTGGCGCAGGTATTCGCCCACCATGGTCGCCAGGCGGGTGTCGTCCTCAATCATCAAGAGTTGCTGCGTCATGGTCTGGCTCGCTGGACGTGGGGAGGGATCAGGGCCAGTGTAGCCATTGGCTGCGGCGCTGTCAGGCGCCAGCACGTCGGCGCCGGTGAAGGGGCTGGGGGCATCGGCGGATGGGGGGGTGCTGCTGCGGTGATCGCTCATGGGGTTCTCGGTCAATGACAGACGATTCATGCTGCGCCCGCCGCAACAAGTCGCGTTGAAGCGGCTGTAAAGTTAGGTAAACCGCAGTTGCGACCGGGTTGATGTCTGTGGTTTGCTATCGTTACGATAGCTGATAGCGCCCGTAAATCAGGGGCTGGAGGGCGATTTCATGCGTGAAGCCAGCCAGACCAGCAACAGCACCGGCAGGCCCAGCAATGCGGTCGCCGTGAAGAAGTGGGTGTAGCCAAAACTGTCCACATAACTGCCGGAATAACCGGCCAGGAACTTCGGCAGCAGCAGCATCATGGAGCTGAACAGCGCGTACTGCGTGGCCGAATAATTGATGTTGGTCAGGCTGGAGAGGTAGGCGATGAAGGCAGCCGAGGCGATGCCGCTGGACAGGTTGTCGGCCGAGATCACGAAGATCAGCGCTGTCACATCGTGCCCGCGCGAGCCCAGCCAGGCAAACAGCAAATTGGTGGCGGCACTCAGCACGGCGCCCAGCATCAGCACCTTCATCACGCCAAAACGCATGGCCAGCGCGCCGCCCACAAAGGCGCCGACCAGCGTCATGACCACGCCGTAGATCTTGGTGACGGTGGCCACCTCGTCCTTGGTGTAACCCATGTCTACATAAAACGGGTTGGCCATGATGCCCATCACCACATCGCTGATGCGGTACACCGCGATCAGCGCCAGGATCAGCAGCGCGTGTTTGCCGTAGCGGCGCAGGAAGTCGGCAAACGGATCGACCAGCGCGCTTTTGAGCCATTCGGCGGCGTTGCGTGCCGGCGGTATCTCGCGCGGAGCCGGTTCGGGTGAACACAGCACCGTGACCATGCCCAGCAGCATGGACGCGGCCATCACGAGGTAAGCGGTTTGCCAGGCGCCATGCTGGTAGGCGCCGCCGCCTGCCACCTCGGCGCGCGCTGCAATCCAGAGCACGCCAGCGCCGGCCCAGATCATTGCGATGCGGTAGCCGGTCTGGTAGGACGCGGCCAGCGCCGCCTGGCGCTGCGCATCGGCCGACTCGATGCGAAAGGCGTCCAGCGCGATGTCCTGCGTGGCTGACGCAAACGCCACCGCCAGCGCGCACCAGACCACGGGCAGCAAGGCGGCACGCGGATCGGTCAGGGCCATGCTGACCAGCGAGGCCATGATGACGACCTGCGACAGCAGCAGCCAGCTCCGTCGCCGCCCAAGCAGCCGTGTCAGCACCGGAATCGGCAGGCGATCCACCAGCGGCGCCCAGACCCATTTGAAACCGTAGGCCAGCCCGACCCAGCTCAGATAGCCGATGGTGGTGCGGTCAATGCCTGCCTCGCGCAGCCAGAAACTCAACGTGCCGAAGACCAGCAGCAAGGGCAGGCCAGCGGAAAAGCCCAGCAGCAGCATGCGCAGCGAGGGCGCCTCGAGGTAAACACGCAGCGTCTCGCCCCAACCAGGCTTGGGCGCAGCGGCCTCGGGCACAAGAGCGACGGACAAAAGCGGCGATGGCTGACGCGCGGCCTGCAGGTTCTCGGATACGGTGTCGCTCATGCGGGAATAATACGCTGTGACCTAATCTGGAGATGCCATGAGACTTGCTTCCACGCTGAACCTTGCCGCCCTGTCGGCGGCCCTGTTGCTGGGCAGCAGCCCGTCGTGGGCCCAGAACGAGGGGGTGCAGGTGGGCCGTAATTCCGGCTTCACCCAGTTGGTCCCGGCCGAGGAGATCGAACAGGCCTCGAGGCAGCAGTACGCCAAGATGATTCAGGAGGCGGCGGCGCAGAATGCGTTGGCGCCGCCGGGCAATGCCCAATTGCAGCGTCTGCGCCGCATTGCCCAGCGCATCATTCCGCATGCGGAAGCCTGGAACCCGAGGGCCAAGGCTTGGCAGTGGGAGGTCAACCTGATCGGCAGCAGGCAGATCAATGCGTTTTGCATGCCCGGCGGAAAAATTGCTTTTTATACCGGCATTCTTGAGCAGTTGCAGCTGACCGACGACGAGGTGGCGATGATCATGGGCCACGAAATGGCCCATGCCTTGCGTGAACACGCGCGTGAGCGCATGGGCAAATCGGCCGCCACCAACATCGGTGCCAGTCTGTTGTCGCAGCTGTTTGGGCTGGGCGATCTGGGCCAGACCGTAGCCGGGTATGGCGTGCAATTGCTGAATTTGCGTTTCGGTCGTGAAGACGAGTCCGAGGCTGATCTTGTGGGCATGGAGCTGGGCGCACGCGCCGGTTTCGATCCACGCGCTGGCATCACGCTGTGGCAGAAAATGGCGGCGGCCAACAAGGGTGCGCCGCCGCAGTGGCTGAGCACCCATCCGGCCGGTGCCACCCGGATTGCCGATATGGAACGCAACCTGCCCCGGGTCATGCCGCTGTTCGAGCGGGCGCGCAAAGGCTGAAGTCCGGTTCAAGCACGCCTCCGGGTGTTTTGCCTGATCCGGGCTGCGGTAAGCTGTGCGATCCCCCATGAGCCCTCCTTCACCAAACGCCGGTCCCGGCCCGGGCGCCAAGCTGCTTCAAGCTGTCCTGTTATGGCTGCAGTCGCTTCGCCCCGCCCGCACCCGCATCAATGCCCGCGAGCGCTGGCGCATTGTGTCCGGCTCTTTTGTGGGCATTCTGCTGACGGGCGTGATCTGCCACCTGGCTGGCGGCGCGGCGATGGCCAGTTTGCCCTGGCTGGTGGCACCCATGGGGGCCAGCGCCGTGCTGGTGTTCGGCGTGCCTTCCAGTCCGCTGGCCCAGCCCTGGTCGGTGGTCGGTGGCAACACGTTGTCGGCGCTGGTCGGCATAGCCTGCGCGCGCTGGCTCGGGCCGCCCGAGCTTGCGGCCGCGGTGGCGGTGGGTGCGGCCATTGGCCTGATGCTTGCGCTGCGCTGCCTGCATCCGCCGGGTGGGGCGGCCGCGCTGATGATGGTGCTGGGCGGCATCACCGATCCTTGGTTTGCCGTATTTCCCGTGTTGCTCAACGCCGCACTGCTGGCCATGGCTGGCATCGCCTACAACAATGCCACGTATCGGCCCTATCCGCATGCGCAGCGGCCAGCCGATAAGGAAAAGCCACCCCAGGTACGCGACGCTGAAGCCGATCTGGATGCGGTACTGGCGCGTTATAACCAAGTGCTCGACGTCAGCCGTGACGATTTGCAGGCTCTGCTGGAACAGATGAAATGGCAGGCCTACCAACGCAAGCTGGCTGGCGTACGCTGCGCAGACATCATGTCGCGTGATCTGGTGACGGTGACCCACAGTACGCCGCTGGCTCAGGCCTGGACCTTGTTGCGGAAGCGCCGCATCAAGGCGCTGCCGGTGGTGGATGCCGGCTTTCGCGTTGTCGGCATCGTCACGCTGGCAGACTTCATGCGCGCGGCCGAGCTTGAGAGTTATGACGGCATGGATGCCAAGCTGCGCAAGTTGCTGGGTGCGATCGGCGCCTCCGGCGAGCCGGCGGTGGTCGGGCAGATCATGACGCGCCAAGTGCGGGTGGCCGGCATGCAGCGCTACCTGGTGGACCTGGTGCCGCTGTTTGGCGGAAAAGGCCATCACCATATTCCCATCATTGGCGACGACGGGCGACTGGTCGGCATCGTCACGCAGTCCGACATGGTGGCGGCCCTGTTTGAACCCCCAACGCCACCCAAGGAGCCCGAGCCGTGAGCACTCCGCAAGAGGAGTTCCAGAAATTTCTTGACCAGCAACGGGTCGATTACCGGCGAAGCCTGCCGGAAAAAGCCGCGCAAATTCAGGTGCTCTGGGCGGCGGCAGAAGCGGGCGGCGCCGGGGCACCGCCGCTGGCCGATCTGGAGCGCCTGGCGCACAGCCTGGCGGGTACGGCCGGCACCCTGGGTTTTCGCGAGCTTGGTCAGGCTGCCAAATTGCTGGAGATTGTGCTGGCCGGGGCGGCCGAAGCGAACGGGCCGGTTGCGTCGCTGACTCCGGCGCAGCGCCCGGATATCGCGCGGGCCGTCGCCGCGCTGCAGGCCAGCTTCCCGGTGGACTGATCAGGTTGCCGCTGCATCGTTTCAATTGCATACTTGCCCTATTCTTGGCGGCATGGCCCACCAAGAGACGTTACTGACAAGGAACACCTGAATGCCCAAACCACTTGCCCGCATCCTGTATGTGGAAGACGAACCCGATATCCGCATGGTCGCCCAAATGGCGCTGGAGGCCGTCGGCGGCTTCACGGTGACTGCCTGCGCTTCCGGCAGTGAGGCGCTCGCCGCCGCGCCAGGCGCAGCCGCAGATCTGCTGCTGCTTGATGTGATGATGCCCGGCATTGACGGGCCCAGCACGCTCAAGGCCTTGCGCGGGTTGCCGGCCACGGCGCAGACGCCGGTGATTTTCATGACGGCCAAAGTGCAAACCACGGAAATCGCGCAATACATGGCACTCGGCGCGATCGACGTGATCCACAAGCCGTTTGACCCGATGGAGCTGTCAGCGCAAATAGGCCGTATCTGGGCGCTCAAAGGCGGATGAGGGCCTGTTGCCGGCATGGGCGGCGGACTGGGACTTTGGGGACAATAGGCCATGCCTGAACCCGGTTCTGGCGGCGCCTCGCTTGCGCCCCCTCCAACAGAAACTGACCCCCAGTCAGCGTGGGCGCCTCTGAGTTCGCCGGTTTTCCGCATGCTCTGGGGCACCTGGCTGACCGCCAACATCTGCATGTGGATGAACGACGTCGCAGCGGCCTGGCTGATGACGTCGCTTACCACCTCGCCGATCTGGGTGGCCCTGGTCCAGTCTGCGTCCACCCTTCCGGTGTTTTTGCTCGGCCTGCCCAGCGGTGCGCTGGCCGACATCCTGGACCGCAGGCGTTACTTCATCATCACCCAATTCTGGGTCGCCGCGGTGGCGATGCTGCTGTGCGTGACGATTGTCTGGGGAACCATGACCGCGCCGCTGTTGCTGGCGCTGACCTTTGCCAACGGCGTGGGGCTGGCGATGCGCTGGCCGGTGTTTGCCGCCATCGTGCCGGAGCTGGTGCCCAGGCATCAATTGCCCGCTGCCCTCGCGCTCAACGGCGTCGCCATGAACGCCTCACGCATCATCGGCCCGCTGGTGGCTGGCGCGCTGATTGCCAGCGCCGGCACTGCGTATGTGTTTGTGCTGAACGCGGTGCTGTCGCTGATCTCGGGTTTTGTGATCATGCGCTGGCGCCGCGAACACGTGCCCAGCCCGCTGGGCCGCGAGCGCCTCGTCAGCGCCATGCGGGTGGGCGTGCAGTTTGTGCGGCAGTCGGCGCGCCTGCGCGCGGTGCTGCTGCGCGTGGCGCTGTTTTTCTTTCACTCCACCGCCTTGTTGGCCCTGCTGCCGCTGGTGGCACGCGGGTTGGGCGGCGGGGCTGGCACCTTCACGCTGCTGCTCGCGTCCATGGGGGTTGGCGCGATAGCGGTTGTGTTTGTGCTGCCACGGCTGCGCCAGCGCCTGTCGCGCGATGCACTGGTGCTGGGCGGCGTGCTGCTGCAGTCGGCCGCTACCGCCCTGGTGGCCGTGGCGCCCCATGTGTATGTCGCGGCACCCGCCATGGCGCTGGCTGGCGCGGCTTGGCTCACCACCGCCAACACCCTGAGCGTGTCCGCGCAGGTGGCACTGCCCGACTGGGTGCGGGCGCGGGGCATGTCGATGTTCCAGATGGCCATCATGGGCGCCAGCGCCGCCGGCGCGGCAGTCTGGGGCCAGGTGGCCACTGTGAGCAGCGTGCCGGCTGCCATGCTGGTGGCGGCTCTGACCGGCGCGCTGGCGAACTTCGCCACGCAGTGGTTCTTCAAGGACCGCAGCATCGAGGAAGACATGACCCCCTCGCGCGAGTTCAAGGTGCCCAGCGCCGCTGTACCGCCCCTGACAGGGCATGTACGTATCACCATCGAATACCAGATCGATCCGGCCAAGGCCCCGGAGTTTCGCGCTCTCATGCAGGAGAGCCGGCGCAGCCGACTGCGCCAGGGCGCGCTGGCCTGGGAGCTGCTGCGCGACATCTCCGACCCTGGCCGCTACATCGAGCAGATCACCGACGAGTCGTGGACCGAACACCTGCGCCGTTTTGACCGCGTGACTGCGGGTGATGTCGCACTGCGGGATCGCAAGCTGGCGTTTCATCTTCCTGAGACACCGCCGGTCGTTGCGCGGAGTGTGGTGGAGGGATAGGTTTTGTTTGTTGGCCTTGTTGTTGCGGCACGCTGCGCCTGCGGTCTGCATTAGACAGTGGGCGCAACTCCCCACTCCCAACCCCCCGGCCCCTCTGGGCGAGAGAAGGGAGCCTCATTTGGCCGCGTGTGCTGCCCTCGCGTGCAAACATGACGGTCGTGTCTTCACCGGTGTGTGCGCTTTGCGCACACACCTTCTGTCATTCTGGCGAAGGCCGGAATCCATCCCCGATCCCGGCTCTGATTCCGTTGCCCCACCCGTCGGACTGGGCCGAGGAGCGCAGCCGAAAGCGGATCAGGGCTCGCGATTGTCTGAGGCGAAGCCGAGTTCGCGCGAGACCCCGCTTTGGCGAGCACCGCAGGTTGCCCCGCTGTGCAGCGCAGGGGGACCCAGACCATCGGGTTGCCTTTTTCTTTGCTTACTTTCCTTTTGGCGACTCAAAAAGAAAGTGAGTTGCCGCCGGGCAACCCCCGGCCAGCCTCAACCTCTAATGAAGGAGCAGCCAGGAGAGCGAGCAGGCTGATTGGTGATCAAATCAGGCAGCAGCCCTTGTCCAGAAAGCTCCAATAGCTATTAATTTAGTAGCGAATGACGCATTCAAGCTAACGGCGAATTCACACGCTGCTCCGTCTCCGCCACCTGGCACGCACCTTGCAAATCATCTTGTACACAAGTATGGATGCTTTAAATTGGTTCAAGCTCAACTGACTCCCTATCCCGGTGCCCACGACGCTGCGCTTGCCAGCGCGGCCTGGATTCACCGGCCGGCCCAGCCGCTGCGGAACACTGCCGCCGCCGGGTCGTCGAGCGCGCTGGCGGGACTGGCTTTTGCCGTCAAGGACAATATTGACGTGGCTGGCTGGCCGACCACCGCTGCCTGCCCGGCTTTTGCCTACACGCCCACGGCTCACGCTGCCGTTGTGCAAAAACTGCTCGATGCTGGTGCGCAGCTGCTTGGCAAAACCAACCTCGACCAGTTTGCCTGCGGCCTGAACGGCACGCGTTCGCCCTTCGGCCCGGTGCCCAACGCGATCAATCCCCTGTATGTCTCGGGTGGCTCCAGTTCCGGCTCAGCCTACGTGGTGGCCACTGGCCAGGTGGACTTTGCGCTGGGTACTGACACCGCCGGCTCCGGTCGTGTGCCGGCCGGCCTGAACAACATCGTCGGCCTCAAACCTTCGCGCGGGCTGATCAGCGCACGCGGCGTGGTGCCGGCGGCCCAGAGTGTGGATTGCGTGTCCATCTTTGCGCGCACGGTGGCCACGGCGGTGCAGGTGCTGGAGGCGGCCATGGGCCATGACCCGCTGGATGCCTGGTCGCGCAAGCCGGTGATGGCCAGCCAGCCCTATCCCGCCAGCTTCCGTTTTGGCGTGCCGTCGGCGCTGCTGTTTCATGGCGATGCAGCCGCCGAACTGGCCTTCAAGGAGGCGATCACCCGCGTGCAGGCCATGGGTGGTACCGCCGTGCCGATTGATTTCAGTCCGCTGGCCGATGTGGCGGCGCTGCTGTATGAAAGTGCCCTGGTGGCCGAGCGTTACACCGCCATTCGAGGCTTTTTTGATGCGCATGAAGCGCAGGTGGTTGAACCCGTGCGCAGCATCATTGCCGCCGGCCGCAACTACAGCGCAGCTGATCTTTACGAGGTGCAGACCCGCATCAAACTGCTGGGCCAGCAGGCCGATGCCATGTGGGCGCAGATTGATTGTCTGCTGGTGCCAACCGCGCCCACGCACTACACGATCGCACAGATGCAGCAGGACCCGGTGGCCCTGAATCGCAACCTCGGCGCGTATACCAACTTCGTGAATCTGCTCGACTACGCGGCGCTTTCGGTGCCGAGTTCGATCCGGCCCGACGGCCTGCCTTTTGGCATCACCCTGATCGGGCCCGCAGGCAGCGACTGGCAGCTGGCCGAACTGGGCCAGCGTTACCACCACCTCAGTGGGCTCACGCAGGGTGCAACCGGCGCGCCGCTGCCTGAGATGCATCCGGTGGCCGGCCTGCGACGCCCGGCGATGGTGCGCGTGGCCGTGGTTGGTGCCCACCTGTCGGGCATGCCGCTCAATAGTCAATTGACCGAGCGTGGTGCCACGCTGGCTGGCAGCGCCGCCACCGCGCCGCATTACCGGCTGTATGCGCTGCCTGGCACCACCCCACCCAAACCTGGCTTGCTGCGCGTGGCAGACAACCAGGGCGAGCGCATTGCGCTGGAAGTCTGGAACATGCCGCTGGCCGACTACGGCTCCTTTGTGGCGATGATTCCAGCGCCGCTGGGCATAGGCACGCTGCAGCTCGACGACGGCAGCAACGTGCAGGGTTTTGTCTGTGAGGCCCAGGCCCTGCAGAACGGTGCCCTGGATATTTCGCATCTTGGCGGCTGGCGTGCCTACACCCAGTCGCTCAAGCCCCTGGCGGCCTGACGCCTTCACTCAACTGTTTACCCAACCACTTTCATCCAAGGAGCTTTCATGAAGAACCTCAGCACCCACCTTCCCGCCACCGCAACCCGCAGGAAAGTCCTGGTCACCAGCGCAGCGATGCTTGGCGTGATGGGCATGCCCGCCATCGTTCGCGCGCAATCGGGACCGAAGATCCGCGTCGGCTACTGGCCCATCGCGGCCGGCCTGCCTTTTTATGCAGCGGTTGAGCTCGGCTACTTCAAGGAGGCTGGCCTGGATGTGGAGGTGCTCAAGTTCGCAGGTGCCCAGCAGATCATGGAGGCCATGCTGGCTGACCGCTGCGACGGCAGCGCCAATGGCACGGGGTCGGCCAACATTGCCATCGGCGAACTCGCGCAGCCAGGCACTTTCAAGATTTTCTGCGCCAACCCGAGCAATGTGGACAACGTGCTCGACGAAGTGATCGTGCCGATCGCCAGCCCGGCCAAGACCATTGCCGACCTCAAGGGCAAACGTATCGCCTCCGGCCCCGGCATTCAAAACGTCACCCTCGCCAAGACCGTGCTGGAGCGCGGAGGTGCCACAGGCGCTACCGTGGTCGAGCTGCCCATCGGGCAGCATGTGGCGGCGATCGCTGGCGGACAAATTGATGGCGCTTACACGCTGGAGCCGACGGGAACAATTGGCCGTCTCAACGGCACCACCCGCACGCTTGAGGCCGGCGTGATCGCGCACTACATTTTGGGCAACCCCAAGGCGCCATGGTTCGGGGGCTCTGCATCGCTCACCAGCAGCTTCATCAAGAAGAACCCCGACGCGGCCAAGAAGTTCGTGGCTGCCTACGGCAAGGGCGTGGCCTACGTACGAAGCAAGTCGGCTGAGGCGCGCCAGTACCTGAAGGGATACACCCCCATCGAAGGCGCACTGACCAGCGAAGTGCCGTTGGCGGCTTACACCATGTACAACGAATTCAAGCCGGCGGACGTCGCGCATTTCCAGAAGTTCTTTGACTTGTTCCACGAAAAAGGCATCTTCAGCTCTCGCCTCATGGTGGACTCGATGCTCTACAAAGGTTGAACGTGATGGACGGCACCTCTTCCGTGACGGCGGCGCCGGTGGCGTCTGCAACGCCCTGGGCGCCGCCGGCCACCGCACCAGCGGCGGCGGTTGTGCAGCGCACGCCGGTGCTGGAGAGGGCCCTGCCCTTCATCGGCCCGGTGGTGCTGTTCATCGTCTGGGACCTGGTGGTGCGCCTGGGCTTCATCAAGGCCATCCTGCTGCCGCCACCGCTCGATGCGCTGGGCGCACTGGTTAACGGCCTGGCGGGTGGCCCGCTGCTCAAGGATTTTGCGGTCACCGTGTGGCGCACGGTTCAGGCCTTTTTGATCGCCGCAGCCGTCGGCATGCCGCTCGGTGTGCTGTTGGGAAGCTCCGAGAAGGCCTACCGCAGCGTGGAATTCCTCATCGACTTCTTCCGCTCCACACCCTCGTCGGCACTGATCCCGCTGTTCCTGATGATCTTCGGCGTGTCGGACATCAACAAGGTGGCGATTGCCGCTTTTGGGGCCTTGCTGATCGTGATCTTCAACAGTGCCTATGGCGTGATGAATGCACGCAAGCAACGCGTGATGGCCGCCAAAGTCATGGGCGCATCGCGCTGGCAGGTGTTCAAGGACGTGCTGATCTGGGAAAGCCTGCAGCCTAGTTTTGTCGGCCTGCGTTCAGCGGTGTCGATGGCGCTGGTGATCGTGATCGTTGCCGAGATGTTCATCGGCGCAGACACTGGCCTGGGCAACCGCATCATCAACTCCCAGCAGGTGATGAATGTGAAGGACATGTATGCGTCCATCCTCGCCGCCGGCGCATTGGGCTACGCGCTCAACATATTTTTCCTGGTGCTTGAGCGGCGGATTGTTCACTGGAGTGGCAGGTAGATGGCTCCCACGCTCGTCGCTTCGCGTGGCTTCCTGCACCTTGCAGGCCGCCGCTCGCCAGAGGCCCGGTACAGCCGGTCCCGCGGCCCCTGCTTGAAAAGAGAAGAGTCCTCAATGTTGCTTACTGCCTTATTGATCCATGGAACCCACTGGAGTTCGACATGTCCGCTGTAATCAACGCCCCGGTCTTCGTCGATGTGCCCGTGCGCGACTTCAAGCCCGGCCCGGCAGGTACCCATATCACCATACGCGGCCTGACCAAGTATTTCGCCGGTTGGCCGCTGTATGAGGACTTCAACCTTGACATACCCAAGCACAAAATTGTGTCGGTGTTTGGCCCCAATGGCTGTGGCAAGTCCACGCTGATCAACATGATCTCCGGACTGGTGCCTATCGACGCAGGCGAAATCCTGTTCGACGGCAAATCGCTGAAAGACACCAAGATCGGCTACGTCTTCCAGAACTACCGCGAAGCGATGTTTCCGTGGATGCGCACCATCGACAACATCGCCTACCCGCTCAAGCTCGAAGGCCGGTCCAAGGCCGAGGTGGACAGGCGCATGGCCGAGCTGGTTGCATCCTTCGATGTGAAGTTCGACCTCAAGCGTTACCCCTACGAACTCTCGGGCGGCCAGCAGCAGACCGCCTCCATCATGCGGGCGCTGGCGAACAACCCCGAGGTGCTGTTCCTCGACGAGCCTTTTTCAGCCCTCGATTTCGAGATGACGCTGTTCATCCGCGAAAAACTTCAGGAAGTGTTCATGCAGACCGGCACCACCATGCTGCTGGTCTCGCACGATCTGGAGGAGGCGGTGTACCTGGCCGACCAGGTGCTGCTGCTTACCAAGCGACCCACGCGAATCGCAGAAATCCTGGACTACAACGACGTTCGTCCACGTACCGTAGAGACGTTGTCCGAGGCCAGCTTCATCGCGACCAAAAAACGCAGCCTCGAAATCTTCCAGCGCGAAGTCAGGCGCTGAGGAGCACCCCGATGACCGATGAAGAAGTTCTCATGTACGTCAAAGCCTCGGCCGTAGCGCTCGGCCTGTCGCTGGACGAGGCCCAGCAGCAGCGCGTGGCAGTGCATCTGGCGCGTACCGCCGGGATGGCGGCGCAGCTTGCCGCTGTTCCGCTCACCGTGGCTGACGAGCCTGCCGAAATCTATTGCCCTCTACCCTTCCCGACCGCATCTTCCGTGCGAGAGCAGCTATGAAAACTGAAGCACTGAACGGTCTCGCCGCAGTCCGTGCCATCGCCATCGGCGAGATCAGCGCAGTAGAAGCCTTGCAGACGACCATCGACCACATCGAGGCGACCAATGCCCGGGTCAATGCATTCACTGGACGAAGTTTCTCTCGTGCACATGCCGAAGCCGCCGCAGTGGACGCAAAGCGCGCACGGGGAGAGGCCTTGGGACCGTTGGCCGGACTGCCCTATGCAGTAAAAAACCTGTTCGACATTGCCGGTGAAGTAACGCTGGCGGGCTCCACCATCAACCGCAGCAACGCGCCAGCCAGCGAGGATGCCTTTCTGGTCCAGCGCCTTCAGGCCGCCGGCGCCGTGCTGGTGGGTTCGCTCAACATGGACGAGTACGCCTACGGCTTCACCACCGAAAACACGCATTACGGCCCCTGCCGCAACCCGCACGACCTCACGCGGATTGCCGGCGGTTCGTCGGGCGGATCGGGCACAGCGGTAGCTGCGGGGCAGGTCCCGTTGGCACTCGGCTCCGACACCAACGGGTCCATCCGCGTGCCCGCATCGCTGTGCGGTGTATGGGGCCTCAAGCCCACCTTTGGTCGCCTGTCGCGCCGTGGCACCTACCCATTTGTTCACAGCCTGGACCACCTTGGTCCGCTCGCAGACAGCGTCGAGACGCTGGCGCTGGCCTACGACGCCATGCAGGGCCCCGACGCGCTGGACCCGGGCTGCCACGCGTTGCAAATACAAGCAGTGAGCCCGGGCCTCGGTGCGGGCATGCTCGGTCTGCGTATCGGCGTGCTGGGGGGCTATTTCAGCGATCATGCGACGCCCGCAGCGCGCGCCGCAGTCGCCAGTGCGGCGGCCGCACTCGGTGCGAGTGATACGGTCGAGTGGCCTGACGCGGCGCTAGCGCGTGCCGCAGCGTTCATTGTCGGCGCCAGTGAAGGTGGCACCCTGCATCTCAATGACCTGCGTACCCGCGTGGCCGAGTTCGAACCGCTGTCGGTGGACCGCTTTATTGCCGGTGCCCTGCAGCCCGGCGCCTGGTATGTACAGGCACAGCGCTTTCGCCGCATTTACAGGGATAAGGTCAATGCCCTGTTCAAGGATTGGGATTTGCTGCTGGCGCCAGCCACGCCGGTCAGTGCGCCGGAGATCGGCACCGAGTGGCTGGACATCAACGGCACCCAAATGCCCTGCCGGCCCACAGTGGGTCTGCTGACACAACCGATCTCCTTTGCCGGCTGCCCGGTGGCTGTGGCGCCGATATGGCCCGAGGGCACAGGAGGCATGCCGATCGGTGTACAGCTGATCGCGCCGCCCTGGCGCGAAGACCTCTGCCTGCGTGCAGCCGGGGTCCTGCAAATGGCCGGTGTGGCCCACCTGAGAAAGACGCCCTTGTAATGGACATCAATCTGCCCGATGTGCTGGCCGAAGTCACTGCGGTTTTCGACCGTTATGAACAGGCACTGATCACCAACGACGTCCCTGTGCTTGACGAGTTGTTCTGGAAAAGTCCTCACACACGCCGCTACGGCGTCGGCGAAAACCTGTATGGCTTCGATGCGATACAGGCGTTTCGCGCGTCCCGGCCTGCACAAGGGCTGGCGCGCACCCTGCTGAAGACCGCGATCACGACTTATGGCCATGACTCTGCCACGGCCGACTGCGAATTCCTGCGCGAAGGCAGCAGCACGACCGGCCGACAAAGCCAGACCTGGGTGCGCACGGCAGAAGGCTGGCGCGTGGTCGCTGCGCATGTCAGTCTGCTCGCATGAATGACTTTGTTTTCAGTTTCCGTCAGCACTTCATCAACTTCACCTACGGAGAGACCCATGGTCACCCACAACGTCAACCGCCGCGATTCCATCAAGACCCTTGCCGCCCTCGGCGCTGTCGCCGCAAGCCCCTTCGCCTTTGCGCAAAAACCCATCACGGTCGGGGTGATCTATGTTGGCCCGCGTGACGACTACGGCTACAACCAGGCGCAGGCCGAAGCCGCCGCCATGCTCAAGAAAATGCCCGGTGTGAAAGTGGTGGAAGAAGAAAACGTCCCCGAAACTGCAGCGGTGCAGAAAAGCATGACCGGCATGGTGGCGCAGGACGGCGCGTCGCTGGTGTTTCCGACCTCGTTCGGCTATTTTGATCCGCACATGCTGGCTGTTGCCGCGAAGTTTCCGGAAGCCCGGTTTGCCCATTGCGGTGGCATGTGGACCGAGGGCAAACACCCGAAGAATACCGCCAGTTATTTTGGCTACATCGACGAATGCCAGTACCTCAACGGTGTGATCGCCGGTCATATGAGCAAAAGCGGCAAGATCGGCTTTGTTGCCGCCAAGCCGATTCCTCAGGTGCTGCGCAATATCAATGCCTTTACCCTGGGTGCGCGTTCGGTCAAACCCGGCATCACCACCAGCGTGATTTTCACCGGCGACTGGTCCATGCCCGTCAAGGAAGCCGAAGCCACCAACAGCCTGGCCGACCAGGGCGTGGATGTATTCACCATGCATGTGGACGGCCCCAAGGTGGTGGTCGAGACCGCGGCCAAACGCGGCAAGATGGTCTGCGGTTATCACGCCAGCCAGGCCAAGCTCGCGCCCAATGCCTACCTGACCGGGGCCGAGTGGAACTGGCTCACTGCCTACACCACGTTCCTTGAAGCGGCGCGCAGCGGCAAGCCGCACCCCAATTTCATCCGCGGCGGCTTGAAGGAGGGCTACGTCAAGATGTCTGCCTATGGCCCCATGGTCACCGACGCCGCAAAAAAGCAGGCAGACGGTGTCAAGGCACAAATGGTGGCCGGCAAGTTCGATATCTTCAAGGGCCCACTCAAGGACAACAAGGGCGGCGTGGTTGCAGCGGCAGGCAAGTCCTTCAAGCAGACCGATCTCGAGCTGGAAAAAATGAATTACCTGGTGGAAGGGGTGATGGGTTCCATCTGAAGTGGCTGTCATGGCGGGTCAAACCCGTTGTGACAGACAAGGCCAACCATGCGTAACAGTCTTTCCAGCATCCTCCTGCCCATAGGCGCCATCGCTGCCGCCCTGCTGCTGTTCGGCGTGTTTGTGTGGGTGGCCGGCGTGAACCCGGTGGAGGTCTGGCTGCTGCTGTTCAAGGGCGCTTTTGGCGACTGGTACTCGTGGCAGAACACACTGCAGCGCGCTGCGCCGCTGATGCTGACTGCCCTGTGTGTGGCCATTCCGGCGCGCGCCGGGCTGGTGGTCATCGGGGCCGAAGGTGCGCTGGTGCTGGGCGGTCTGGCTGCGGCAGCGCTGGCGCACGCCGTGCCCTTGCCCGCCAGCGTCGTCGGAACGCTGCTGGTCTGCCTGGCGGGTGCGCTCGCCGGGGCGGTGTGGATTGCACTGGCCGGCTGGCTGCGCCAGTACCGGGGTATCAACGAAACCATCAGCAGCCTGTTGCTGGCTTATGTGGCTATTGGCTTGTTCAAGCATCTGGTGGAAGGGCCGCTGCGCGACCCGGCCAGTTTGAACAAGCCCTCGACGTTTTCGCTGGCCGAGGGCCTGCGCATCGGCGGCATCGCGGGCTCCGATGTGCACTGGGGCCTGGTGCTGGGGGTGGTCGTTTGCCTGGTGGCAGGCCTGTGGCTGCGCATCACGCCGTCCGGCTTTGCGGTGCGGGTGGTTGGCGGCAACCCGCGTGCTGCCCAGCTGGTGGGGTTGCCCGCGTCACGCCTGATTGTGCTGGCCTGTGCGCTGGGTGGCGCCTGTGCCGGGCTGGCTGGTGCGGTTGAAGTGGCTGCCGTGCATTACAGCGCCAACGCATCGTTGATCGCAGGTTATGGCTACGCCGGTATTCTGGTTTCCTTTATTGCGCGGCACCAGCCGGTGGCCGTGATTCCAGTGGCCATCGTGTTCGGTGGGTTCGGTGCAGCAGGCAGCCTGTTGCAGCGCCGGCTTGGGCTACCCGACGCCTCGGTGCTGCTGCTGCAGGGTATTGCCTTTGTACTGATTCTGGCCAGTGAAGCGCTGCGCGACACCGACTGGAAAGCGCTGTGGGCACGGGTGCTGCGTTCTGCAGGGCCGCGCGTTGCCGTTGCCACACCCCCACGGTCACAGACCGAAGAGATCACCCAATGACAGCCGATCAAATGCTCATTTTTGTGGCTGGTATCGCGGGCGGTGCGCTGCGGGTGGGGGCGCCTTTTCTGTTTGTCAGTCTGGGCGAATGCCTGACTGAAAAGTCCGGGCGTGTGAATCTGGGTCTGGAAGGTGTGCTGGTGTTGTCGGCCATGGCTGCGTTTGGCGGGTCCTACCTCAGCGGCTCGCCGTGGATAGGCGTGCTGGCTGCAGCGGCCACGGGTGCGCTGCTGGCCACGTTGCACGGCGTGCTTTGCTCCCTGCCGCGAGTCAACGATGTCGCCACGGGTATCGCACTCATGCTGCTGGGCATGGGGCTGGCGTTTTATCTGGGCAAGCCGCTGATTCAGCCGCAGGCACCGCAGCTGCCATTTATTGCGTTGGGCAACTGGAGCGATTCGGCGGCGGTGCGTTCGGCCTTGCAGGTCAACGCCTTGCTGCCGATAGGTCTGGCGATTGCGCTGGCGTTGTGGTGGGCCTTTGCCAACACCCGCGCCGGCCTGTTGGTACGCATGGCGGGTGATTCGGCCAACGCCACGCGGGCGCTTGGCTATTCGGTGTCTGCCATCCGGATTGCCGCCACGGCCGGTGGCGGCATGATCGCCGGCCTGGGCGGCGCCTGTCTGACGCTGTTCTACCCCGGCAGCTGGAACGAGGGTATCTCCAGCGGGCAGGGGCTGATTGCGGTAGCGCTGGTCATCTTTGCGCGCTGGAGCCCCTTGCGCTGCATAGGCGCAGCGCTGCTGTTTGGTGGCGCCGGCGCGATTGGCCCGGCCCTGCAGTCCATCGGCCTCGGCTGGGGCTACCACCTGTTCAACATCGTTCCTTATGTGCTCACCTTGTTGATTCTTGTCATCACCTGCCGACCGGGCAGCGCCGTCAGCGGTAGCCCGGGTGAGCTTTCTTCCCGGCAATAAACTTCAGGAGCCAGACGTGACAGGATTAGGCGGACTCAACAAATCGGCACATGGCGTGGTCATGGGCCTGGTGCAACTGCAACTGCCGGTGGTGGAAACCCCCGCACAGCTGGCGGCACAAACGCAGCGCATCTGCGACATGGTGGGCAAGGCCAGGCGCAACCAGGCCAGCATGGACCTGGTGGTGTTTCCGGAGTATTCGCTGCATGGCCTGTCGATGGACATCAACCCGGCCATCATGTGTTCACTCGACGGACCTGAGGTCGCGGCCTTCAAGCAGGCGTGTGTGGCGCACAAAATCTGGGGCTGCTTCTCCATCATGGAGGCCAACCCAGGTGGCAACCCGTACAACAGCGGCCTGATCATTGACGACACCGGTGCCATCAAGCTGTACTACCGCAAGCTGCACCCGTGGGTGCCGGTCGAGCCCTGGGAGCCCGGCAATCTGGACATACCGGTGTGTGATGGCCCCAATGGCAGCCGAATTGCGCTCATCATCTGCCACGACGGCATGTTTCCCGAAATGGCGCGCGAGGCCGCCTACAAGGGTGCGGAGGTCATCATCCGCACTGCGGGTTACACCGCGCCGATTCGTCACAGCTGGAAGATCACCAACCAGGCCAACGCCTTCTGCAACCTGGCCGTGACGGCCAACGTGTGTATGTGTGGCAGCGACGGCAGCTTTGACTCCATGGGCGAGGGCATGTTCTGCAACTTCGATGGCACGGTGCTGGTTGAGGGCAGTGGGCGGCCCGACGAAATCATCACCTGCGAAGTGCGGCCCGACCTGGTGCGTGAAGCGCGTATCGGCTGGGGTGTGGAAAACAATATGTACCAGCTGTACCACCGGGGCTATGTAGCGGTGAAAGGCGGTGCCCAGGACTGCCCTTACACGTATATGCACGACATGGCGGCCGGCACCTACCGGCTGCCGTGGCAAGTGGCGGTCACCGATGGCAGCCCCTGCGGCTTTGAGGCACCGACACGCCATTACAAAGGGCCTGAAGCGCATCCGCTGGTGCCTGATTCGCTGCCCCCGCCCATGAAGAAGGCCGCCTGAAAGCGAACCACCATGCCGCGCTTCATTCAAGCCAACCCCTACGCCTGGCCCTACAACGGCGACCTGCGACCGGCCAATACCGCGCTGCTGGTGATCGACATGCAGACCGATTTTTGCGGCGTGGGCGGTTATGTGGACAAGATGGGTTACGACATCTCGCTGACGCGCGCACCGATAGCACCCCTGAAAAAACTGATGGCCGCGATGCGCCAGACCGGGTACGCCGTGATGCACACGCGGGAGGGCCACCAGCCGGATCTCAGTGACCTGCCGGCCAACAAGCGCTGGCGCTCGCAGCAGATCGGCAGCGGCGGCGTCGGCATTGGTGATGACGGCCCGTGTGGCCGCATTCTGGTGCGTGGCGAGCCGGGCTGGGAGATCATTCCCGAGCTGGCGCCGCTGCCCGGCGAGGTGGTGATCGACAAGCCCGGCAAAGGCTCGTTCTATGCCACCGATCTGGAGATGGTGCTGCGAACGCGCGGCATCAGCAACCTGATCCTCACCGGCATCACCACCGACGTGTGTGTACACACCACCATGCGCGACGCCAACGACCGGGGTTTCGAATGCCTGCTGCTGTCGGATTGCACCGCCGCCACAGACACCGGCAACCACGCCGCCGCATTGAAGATGATCACCATGCAGGGTGGGGTGTTCGGCGCGCATGCGACCTCACAGGCTGTGCTTGACGCACTGGCAACGCCATGAGCAGCACAACCGCAGCCATCGGCGGTCTGCCGCCGGTCACCGGCGCCCTGGCGCTGGACACCTACCGCATGAGCATGCGTTTTGGCAGCTTCACCGCGCTCGACAGCGTCAGCCTGAAGGTGGCACCCGGCACGGTGCACGCGCTGCTCGGAGAAAACGGCGCAGGCAAAAGCACGCTGGTCAAATGTGTGGCGGGCTTTCAACGGCCCTCGGAAGGCAGCATCCTGATCGACGGCCGTGAGCAGGCGATTGACAACCCCATGGTGGCGCGCTCTCTGGGCATCGGCATGGTCTACCAGCACTTCACGCTGGCACCGGGCATGACTGTGGCTGAAAACCTGCTGCTGGCCAGTGGGCAGATACCAGCGGTGATCGACTGGCGCGCCAAGCGCGCCGAACTCAAGGCCTTTCTCGCCCACACGCCGTTTAGCCTGGACCTGGACGCGCGACCTTCGGAGCTGGCGGCGGGCGAGAAGCAAAAGCTGGAGTTGCTCAAACAGCTCTACCTGCGGCCACGCCTGCTGATTCTGGATGAACCCACGTCGGTGCTGACCCCGCAAGAGGCCGACGAGGTGCTGGGCCATGTGCGCGAGTTCGCGCGCAGCGGCTTGTGCACCGTGCTCATCATCACGCACAAGTTCCGTGAAGTGATGGCCTATGCCGACGACGTGACTGTGTTGCGCCGTGGCAAGGCAGTGCATCGCACCGCTGTGGCGATCACCGGCCCCGCGCCCCTGGCCCGGGCCATGATGGGTGAAGCCGCAGTTGCGGCAGTCGGCAATGAGGCCGCAGATTCAGAGCAAAATACGGCCCCAGCCCTTTTTCTTCCTACACAATATGCTACTAAAAACATAGCATATGATGGTTTGAACCCGCCTTTGCAGGTGCAGCGGCTCTCGGTGATGGGCGACCGGGGCACGCTCGCGGTGCGTGAGCTGAGCCTGCAGGTCGCCAAGGGCGAGATCCTCGGCATCGCCGGTGTCTCTGGCAATGGTCAGCGCGAGCTGGTGGAGGCGCTGGTCGGTCAGCGCGAACGCGCAGCCGGTGCGGTCCTGGTGCAGGGCCAGCCCTATGCCGCCCGGCGCGAAGAAAATCATCGCCTGCAGGTGCGCAGCCTGCCCGAGGAGCCGCTGCGCAACGCCTGCGTAGGCGAGCTGTCTGTGGCCGAGAACATGGCCTTGCGCGACTTCGACCGACCGCCGCTGTGCCTGGGCGGACGGCTGCGTTTCGGTACCTGGCGCAGCCGCGCGCGCGAGTGGATTGCCAGCTACGGCATCAAGACGCAGGGCGAAAACGCGCCGATTCGCAGCCTGTCCGGCGGCAACGTGCAGCGCGCAGTGCTGGCGCGCGAGCTGGCTGGCGAGATCAAGGTCCTGATCGCCGCCAACCCGGTGTTCGGGCTGGATTTTGCGGCCGTCAAGGAAATTCACACCCGGCTGCGCGGCGTGCGCGATCAGGGCGCTGCCGTGCTGCTGATCAGCGAGGATCTGGATGAGTTGCTGGAGCTGGCCGATCGCATCGTGGTGATGAGCGAGGGCCGCATCGTCTTCGAGACCGCCGCCGGGGCTGAGCGGCAGGTGTTGGGGGCGCATATGGGGGGAGGGCACCACGCTCCCGTGCTGGAGAGTGTGCAGTGAAGTGCATTGAGCCTGTTGAAGCTGTCGTTGCCTTACGCGCTGGAGGCTTGCTGGAAGTATTTCAAAAGCTTGCACCCGCGATCACGCCACAACTCGCGGCGCGACACTCCGCATGAATCGCTCATCAACACAATCATGCAACTAGACCACGCCCAACCCTTCCCCTACAACTTTGAGTTGAAGTCCACAGCGCTCGTCATCATCGACATGCAGCGCGACTTCATCGAGCCGGGCGGCTTCGGCGAGACCTTGGGCAACGACGTCGCGCTGTTGCAAGCGATTGTTCCTGCCTGCAAGGCCGTACTGGAGGTCTGGCGCGGCCTTTGTGGTCTGGTGGTGCATACCCGTGAGGCGCACCGGGCAGACCTGACCGATTGCCCGCCTGCCAAGCGCAGGCGCGGCAACCCGGCCCTGCGCATTGGTGACGTGGGCGCGATGGGCCGCATACTGATTGCTGGCGAGCCGGGCAACCAGATCATTGCCGAACTCGCGCCGCTGCCCGGCGAGATCGCCGTCGACAAACCCGGCAAGGGCGCCTTCTACGCCACCGGCCTGCATGAGCGGCTACAGCAGGCCGGCATCACCCACCTGATTTTCATGGGTGTGACGACCGAGGTCTGCGTGCAGACCTCGATGCGTGAAGCCAATGACCGCGGCTACGAGGGCCTGCTGCTGGAGGACTGCACCGAGAGCTACTTTCCTCAGTTCAAGGCCGCTGCGGTCGAGATGATGCGGGCCCAGGGTGCCATCGTTGGTTGGACCGCCACCAGCGGCGACTTGCTGCCCGCGCTGGCGGCCCTCCCGGCACAGTCCCAACACTGCTAGAGTTTCCCCATGCTCACTGCCGCCAGCCATCCTGTCCTCCTTGCCGGCACGCCTGTCCACCGTTCGCGCGCCGACGAGGTGTATGAGCAGCTCAAGCGCGACGTGTCCGAGTTCAAGCTCGTTCCCGGCGACCGCTTTACAGAAACTGAAATCAGCGAGCGGCTGGGTGTGTCGCGCACGCCGGTGCGCCAGGCGCTGTTCAAGCTGCAGCAGGAGGGTTTTGTCGAGGTTCTGTTTCGCAGCGGCTGGCGCGTTTTGCCCTTCGACTTCAACCAGTTTGAAGAGTTGTATGACTTGCGTATGGTGCTGGAAACCACGGCGGCGCATCGCCTGTGTGATGGTGCGCTGAAGATCGACAACAGCCTGCTGGAGGCGCTGGCCGCGATCTGGATGGTCAGCCCGGACCAGCGCAGTAGCGACACCGTGCAGGTGGCGCAGTGGGACGAAGCCTTTCACTGCGCACTGGTGGCCGCGGCTGGTAATGCCGAGATGGCGCGGGTGCACCGCGACGTGACCGAACGCATACGTGTGATCCGCCGGCTCGACTTCACCAAGCAGCCGCGCATCGACGCCACCTATGACGAACACGCCAAGATCCTCAAGGCGATCCAGCGCAAGCGCGGCGAGCAGGCGGCCTTGCTGTTGCGCTCGCACATCCAGACCAGCCAGGCTGAGGTGCGCAAGATCACCCTGCACCAGGTGCATCTGGCGCGGCAGTTTGGCGCCAAGGCGCGTTAGGGGCACGCAAGATCCGTTTGACGGGTGAAGTCCGGCTGACGAATAAAACGGGTCTTTCGCCCACGAGGTGTCAGGGCTTGCCGCTGCCTCAGTTTCTCTAGCTGGATGCACGACGGGGCTATTTGCAGCATTTCGATCAAGCAGTGTTGGCCGATTGGGCGGCTTGTCGCCAACTATCGATCAGGCTGCTGGTCAAGCCTGGCGACCATGTGTTCCCCGGCGCGCCGATTGCCCTCGTTAAATCGCTGAACGACGGTGCCGACGACGTCGGCGAGGCCATCCGCTCTGCCACCGGTTTGGGCGGTGAGCGCGCCAGTTCCGCGGACCTGGAATACACCATCCGCCAACTCGTCGAAGTCGCGGTGCGGGCGCTGTCTGCCGGCATCAACGACCCGCACACCGCCATCAGCGTGCTGGACCGGCTCGGGGCATCGTTATGCGACATGGTCGGTCGAAATCTGCCGAGTGGGGTCTGGTTGAGCGATGGCAAAACTTGTCTGCTTGTCCCCGGCGCAGACTACGGCGGGGTCAAAGACGCGATGTTCCCCATGATTCGGCAAAACGCCGCCGGTAGCACGGCGGTGTTGACCCGCATGCTTGACATGCTCACTCGAGCGGTTCGAAGCGGTGTGTACGGGGTAACCCGCGCAGGCCGCCCTGTGCAAGCTTCGCCGCCTCGCCTGGTTGCTGCCCTTTACCAGCCAATGGCTTTGGGCAGCCAGGTCGCAATCGCCGGAAAGAAGAACACCAGCACGATGCCCACGATCTGCAGCCCGACAAAGGGCAGCACACCCAGGTAGATGTGTCGCGTCGTCACCCCCGGCGGCGCCACACCGCGCAGAAAGAACAGCGCCCAGCCGAAGGGGGGTGTGAGAAACGAGGTCTGCAGGTTGATGGTGATCATCATCGCCAGCCAGACCATGTCCACGCCAGCCGCCGCGAAGATTGGCAAAAACAGCGGCACGGCGATGTAGCTGATTTCTATCCACTCGATGAAAAAACCGAGCACGAAGATCAGTCCCATCAGGAACCAGACCGCCGTGTTGATGCCGCCTGGCAAAAAGGCGAACAGGTCCTCGATCAGTTGTTCACCGTGCAGGCCGCGAAACGCCAGGCTGAACACCTGCGAGCTGATCAGGATGAACAGCACCATGGCCGATATTCGCGTGGTGGTCTGCATCACGTCGCGCAGCACCGCCAGCGACAGCCGGCGCGCCAGCGCCACCACCAGGATGGAACCCAGTGCACCCATCGAGGCGGCCTCGGTCGGCGCTGCAATACCGCCGATGATGGAGCCCAGCACCGACAGCACCAGCGCCAATGGCGGCAGCGCCACCTTGAGCACGCGCAGCCACAACTGCGAGCGTGACACCGCGTCGCGCTCAGCTTTCGGCACCGGCGGCATCGAGTCGGGCCGGATCATGCCGTAGACCACGATCCAGCTCACGTAGAGCCCGGCCAGCATCAGGCCGGGCATCACCGCTGCTGCGAACAGCGTGCCCACCGAGAGTTGCATGATGTCCGACAGCAGGATCAGCACCAGGCTGGGCGGAATGATCTGCCCCAGCGTGCCCGAGGCGCAAATCGCGCCGCAGGAAATCGCCGGGTCATACCCGCGCCGCAGCAGTGTCGGCAGCGTCAAGAGGCCCAGGGTGATGACGGTGGCACCGACGATGCCGGTGGTGGCACCCATCAGCACACCGACCCCGATGATGCCCAGCGCCATGCCGCCACGCAGTCCGCCCGCCAGATGACCGATCACGTCGAGCAGGTCTGCGGCCAGACGCGATTTTTCCAGCATCACACCCATGAAGACAAACAGTGGAATCGCCAGCCACTGGTAGTTGGCAACCACGCCGTAAATGCGCGCCGGCAGCAGGTTGAACAGCGACTCGCCGAAACCCATGAAGCCAAAGATGAAGCCACTCGCGGCCAGCGTAATGCCGACCGGAATGCCGCCTATCAGCATCAGGAAAAAACCGATCAGCAGGCCAATGGCCAGCCATTCATCCATGCTCATGGCCGGGCCTCCGGGGCGGTGGGCGGCTGGGGGCCAAACAGGCGCAGCGCAGCGCCCACGCCCTGCGCCGCCGCCATCAGGCCAAACACCGCAAAGCCCACGGGAATCAGCGCCTTGAGCACCCAGCGGTGCGTCAAGCCCCCGGGGTCAGACGAAATCTCGTTGATCACATAGGACTGGGTCACAAACTGGATCGAGTAACGGATCACCAGCCCCGCCATGGCGACGGCCAGCAGCGCCGACAGCAGGTCTACCGCAGCCTGCGTGCGCGGCGTGTAGCGCGCGTAGAGCACATCCACGCGCACATGTTCACCCTTGAGCAGCGCGTAGGTCATGCCGAACAGCACCAGTGGCGCCAGCAGGTGCCATTCCAGCTCTTGCGCCCAGACCGAGCCGATGCTGAAGGCGTATCGCAGCAGCACGTCGATGGCCATGAGCACCACAATCGCCAGCGTGAGCCAGGAGGCGGTGCGGCCAATCAGGTCCACCGCGTACTCGACGCGCGCCACAAAGGCGCGTGCCGGCCCGGCGACGCCCCCGAGGGCGCCGTCAGTCTCTCTTCGTGTCATGACCGGGTCAGGCCGTCAGGATCTTGCTGTGGTACGGACCTTCGCTGTAGCCAGCCCAGGCGTCGTACTTCTTCTTGTAGGCCATGTAGGAGTCGTGCACCTTTTTGGTCATCGCGTCCTTGGCGACTGCTTCGGCCAGCACCTGGTTGGTGACCTCGCGCAGCTTTTTGAGCACCTCGTCGGGCAGCGGCTTGGCGATCACACCCTGGTTTTTCACCAGGTCGTCCATGGCCTCGGCGTTGTTGCGCTGGCACCAGGCTTCGCTGATGACATTGCAGGCGGCCGAGGCGTTCTCGACCACGGCCTGCAGGTCCTTGGGCAGCTTGTCCCAAGCCGCCTTGTTGATCAGCAGCTCCGACACCGTTGCCGTTTCATGCCAGCCGGTGGTGTAGTAATACTTGGCGGCCTTGTGCAGACCCAGCTTGCGGTCCTGGAAGGGGCCGACAAATTCGGCCGCGTCGATCACGCCGCGCTCTAGCGCCGGAAAAATCTCGCCGCCGGGCAGCAGCTTCACATCGACGCCCAGCGCCGCGTACACACGGCCGGCCAGGCCGGGGATGCGCATCTTCAGGCCCTTGAGGTCAGCACTCGATTTGATCTCTTTCTTGAACCAGCCGGTCATCTGCACGCCGGTGTTGCCGCAGGGCATGGCGACCATGCCGAAGGGCGCATACACCTCGTTCCACAGCTGCTGGCCACCGCCGTCGTAGAGCCAGCCGTTGATGCCCTGGAAGTTCAGGCCGAAGGGCACGGCGGTGAAGTACTGGGCCGCAAAGGTTTTGCCGGTCCAGAAATAGCTGTTGGCGTGGTTCATCTCGACGGTACCGGCGCGCACGGCGTCGAAACCTTCGAGGGCCGGAATCAGCTCGCCCGCACCAAACACCTGGATCTTCAGGCGTCCGCCCGACATCACGTCGATGCGTTTGGCCAGGTCGGTCGCGCTGCCCGGGCCTTCCATGTAAAACGGCGAACCCTTGCCGTAGGCGCTGGTCATCTTCCAGCTGAAATTCTGCTGGGCGCTGGCAATCATCGGGAAGCCGAGCGTGGTGCCGGCAACTGCGGCGACAGATGCGCTGGTCAACATTGAACGTCGTGTGGAAATCATGCAATATTCCTTGGAGTAGAGGGGCTGAAGAGGCAACGCTTGCCGCGCAAACGGGGTGGTTGCGCGAAGGGTTAGCATGCAAACAGCGTGCCACGGGACGGTTGCAGGACAAGCAACTTTTCCCTTTGTAGTGGGCCCCCTACAGACTCCAGACCCGGCCCCACAGATCAAGGTCTTTCAGCCCGTGGCCGGCGCGGTGTGGCGTGTCACGCTGACTTTCCGCCGGCCGTACCTCCGGCGCCAGGTCGATCTCTACATTGCGGAGGACGAACTCGCTCAAAGCGTGAGTGCGTAGTCGACGGTGATCGGCGAGGCCTCCTTCTACGTCACCAGCCCGCACAAGCGGCTGCAGCAGGAAGGATTCGTCGAGGTGCGCAAAATCACCCTGCGCCAGGTGCATCTGGCACGGCGGCTCAGCGCGCAGGCGCCCTGAGCACCGAGGCGTAATAACTTTTAGCCCCAGAAACGGCTAGTTTTCACTAGCGCTTCAAAACCCGCGCCAACAGTCGATGCTGTATTTTCTTTTCGCTGGTGATGGCGAAGAAGTGTTCTTCTACCCCCGTGCAGTCGCCGAGTTTGAGAACGCCGTAGCGATGGGTCAAGTCGTCATTGACCAGGCTGGCTGCGGGGAACACGCCCATGCCGCTGGCCCCGAATGTTTTAAGCAGGGCGCTGTCTTCAAACTCGCCTGTAATGCGCGGCTTGAGATCGTGCTTCATCAGCCAATGGTCGATGCGCGCGCGAACCGCCGTATGGCCCGTTGGGAGCAGTACAGGCACAGTACCGAGCGACTTTGGGAAACCCGCTTGCGCCCGCTGGTGCAGTTCGGGTGTGGCGTACCACGCAATCGGGGAAGAGCCCATCGGGTGGGTGTACAGGCGCATGGCCGGGTTGGAAGGCGCCGGGCGGTCGGCAATCACCATGTCGATACGGTGCAGCGCCAGCTCGCCCAGCAGGTCTTCGAATTCACCATCATGGCAAAGCAGCCGAAGGTTGGGCTCCAGCAGTACCGGCTCCAGCAGGTGCCGCACCACCAGCTTGGGCAGGCCATCAGAAATGCCGACACCCAGCCGCACGCTGGGGGCGTTCATGGCGTCACGCAGGGCGGCGGGCAGTTGCTCGCCCAGCTGAAAAATCTGGTCGGCCTGGTGCATGGCGACGACGCCCGCCTCGGTCAGGCGCAAACCGCGCCCTTCCGGTTTGAGCAAGGTGTGGCCCAGCGCCATTTCGAGTTCCCGCACCTGAGTGCTGACGGTCTGTACGGCCATGCCGAGGCGGTTTGCGGCACGCGTCATCCCGCCTTCTTTGGCAACCACCCAGAAGTAATAGAGGTGGCGGTAATTGAGAGGCGTGGTGGTGTTCATGGGTTGATTGTCGATCAATACATCTGTTTAACAGAAGTATTTGTTCTTGATTTTCTGCTTTTAATGTAGTCCTTGGCACCCTAAGCTTCAAGCCTTACCAACCCGTGATCAACCTTTCCCTCAGGACACTGTCATGAACACCCCTACACAAACTGCCGACCGGGCTCTATCGCAAGGTCAAACCACCGGCTCCCGCATTGGTCAGCCAATGGACGCGGCGCCACCTGATTCCCGGGCTGTGGCGCGTGTGCTTCGCAACACCTACGCCTTGCTGTCGCTCACGTTGCTGTTCAGTGCGGCCATGGCCGCGACCGCCCTGGCGTTGCGCTTGCCCGCCCCGGGCATCGTCATCACGCTGGTGGGTTACTTTGGCCTGCTGTACGCCGTGCACAAGCTGCAAAACAGTGGCTGGGCGATACCCGTGGTGTTTGCGCTCACCGGGTTCATGGGCTACACCCTCGGCCCGATGTTGGCCAAAACACTGTCACTGCCGGCCGGTGGGCAAATCGTCATGATGGCGCTCGCCGCGACTGGCGCAACCTTTTTGGCACTGTCAACGTGGGTACTGACGACCAAACGAGACTTCAGCTTTATGGGCGGCTTTTTGTTTGTGGGTATGGTCATCGCCATTCTGGCTGGCCTGGCCGCGATGTTCTTTCAAATGCCGGCGCTGGGTCTGGCGGTGTCGGCCATGGTCGCCTTGCTGTCATCGGGCTTGATCCTGTTTGAAACCAGCCGCATCGTCAACGGGGGCGAGAGCAACTATGTGCTGGCTACCGTCGGTTTGTTCGTATCGGTCTTCAATTTATTCACAAGCCTGCTGAGCCTGTTTGGTTTCGGTGGGTCTTCTGAATAGCCTCCCACGCGCAAAAGGAACGCATCATGAAATGTCCCTGTTGCCCGGATACCACCCTGTCGATGATGGATCGGCAAGGTGTTGAAATTGATTTTTGCCCAAAGTGCCGAGGTATCTGGCTGGACCGCGGTGAACTCGACAAGTTGCTGGAGCTGGCCGCACCAACCTTTCATGCGGCCAGCCGCGACGCCGACCTGCCCCAAAGCGGGCGCTACAACGGCGACCGGCGTAGCGGTGACCACTATCGCGAAGACCGCTACGATAAAAGCTCTGGTGAGAATCACGACCGCCGCAAGAAATCCTGGCTGAATGACATCTTCGACTGACTTCTGCCTCGAATCCACTTCAAAAAAACAACCCTCTGATATCTCATGCAAACCATCGCGCCGCTCTGGCTCTGGGCCACCTTTATTGCTATCGTTTTAGTCTCGCTCTTTGTCGATTTCGTCGTTCTTAAAAAGCAGGGCGCCCATGTGATCCGTGTGAAGGAGGCGCTCGATTGGTCGCTGATCTGGATCGGGCTCAGCTTCCTGTTCAACGCGCTGTTTTGGTGGGCCGTCAAAGACAGCACGGGCTCCACCGCCATCGCCAACGAGAAAGCACTGGAGTTTTTAACCGGCTATCTGATTGAAAAATCGTTGGCGGTCGACAATATTTTTGTCTTCTTGCTGATCTTCACCTACTTCGCTGTGCCGCCAGAATTTCAGAAGCGGGTGCTGATGATCGGTATCATCGGTGCCATTGTTTTACGCACCATCATGATTTTGGTGGGCGGCTGGTTACTGCAAGAGTTTCACTGGGTGCTGTACGTATTTGGCGCGTTTTTGATACTGACCGGCATAAAAATGTGGTGGGCCGCTGGCAAAGAGCCCGACCTGAACGACAACCCGGCGCTCAAGCTGCTGCGACGTGTATTGCCGGTCAGCAAAGGCTTTGATGGAGAAAAATTCTTCACCATTGAAAACGGCAAAAAAATCGCCACACCGCTCTTCATGGTGATTTGCCTGGTAGCGCTGACTGATGTGATTTTTGCAGTGGACTCCATCCCGGCCATCTTCGCGATTACCAGCGACCCCTTCATTGTGCTGACCAGTAACGTGTTCGCGATTTTGGGTCTGCGCGCGATGTACTTTTTACTCGCAGCGGTTGCCAACAAGTTCCACCTGCTCAACTATGGCTTGGCCGTGATCCTGGTTTTCATCGGTGGCAAGATGTGCTTGGTCGATTTCTACAAAATCCCGGTGTGGGCATCACTGGGTGTGGTGGTGGGTATCCTCACCTTCACCATGGTGCTGAGCTTGCGTACCGCGCCCGCAAAGGCCGAGGGCGGCAGCCCGACAGGTTCCTAGAGTTTGAAGTCGTAGTCCACGGTCCACGGTCCTCGGCGCCTGAGCGTCGCCGGGGATATGGCATGGCATCAGTGGATAGAGAGATCGCCCGCAGATGACCGCTGGTCATTGCGGCCTGCCTCCTCCCCTGATCCAGTTGTCCAGCGCTGCAGCTGTGACCGTTATCGCGTTGCCCGATCCACCGATTTCGCTGCCAATCGACAGCGTCGCCAGTTTCAGGCGAGCGGTACCCCGCTTGAGCTCGTCCAGCATCACGGTTCGGAGCTTGGTGAACCGGGAGGCCGCTGTCTGCTCTGCCCGACGAGCGTGGTTGCCGCAATTTCCTGGAGTGGCGCTGGACTTCGACGCATATCGTGTTTTGCGCGGAGACCGCGTTCAGTCGGATCGCAGGGATGACAACATCAACGATGCCGAGCATCTTGAGCCTCGGGTGTGAGCGAATCAGGTGAGTGGTCCGGCTCAGTGCGTCCGCTACGTGCTGATGGCTCCGCGGTCAGTCAGCGGCCAAAACAGGTCCCCGCCGAGGCCGTTTTACTTGGTACGTGGTGCGTGGTACGTGGTGCGCCAGCGCACAGACAGCTCGTTGACTACAGCGCAACATGTCTCCTTCAGGGCTATCCGCAGGGTAGCCCACAGTTGTCATCGGAGAATTCGCCTCGCAGGAACCCTCGCTCGATACCCGTGAGGCGTGTTCCTGGCTGATGTGGAATCAAGCGCGACTTTGCCGATGAACGGGACGCACCAGCGAGAAAGACCCGAAGCATGCCCACCAAGGACCCCGAATATTACGTTGAGGAGTTGCGCAAACGCGTCGCCACCCTCGGCAAACGCCCGATTGCTGTGGCTGTCGCGGCAGCGCTACTGTTTGTCTTCCTCTGGTCAAGCTGGTTCACGGTGCAGCCTGAGGAGACGGGTGTCGTCCAGCGCTTTGGGGCGGTGGACCGCACGGTGGGTCCGGGCCTTCACTTCAAGTTCCCTGACGGCATCGAGAGTGTTCGACGGGTGCCTACCGAGCGCGTCCTCAAGGAAGAATTCGGATTTGCCACGGTCGTCAACGTAGCTGGTGAGCGAACCCAGTACGCTTCCGACAAAAAGTCCTTTCAGAACGTCTCTCTGATGCTGACGGGCGATCTGAACGTGATCGATGTGCAATGGATTGTCCAGTACCGCATCGAGGACCCGGTGGCCTACCTCTTTCAGATTCGCGAGTCGCAGCAAACGATCCGCGATGTCTCGGAGGCCGTCATGCGGCGGGTGGTCGGCAACCGTCTGGGCAGTGATGTACTGACCGTCGGCCGCGTAGCCGTCTCCGCCGAGGTCAAGACGGAGATGCAGAAGATTCTCAGCGCCTACAAGACCGGCGTTCGGCTGGTGACCGTGGAGCTGCAGGACGTAACGCCGCCGGACAGTGTCAAACCTGCCTTCAACGAAGTGAACGAAGCGCGACAGGATCGTGAGCGCACGATCAATCAGGCGCAGGAGCAGGCCAATCGCGAGATACCCAAGGCGCGTGGCGAAGCGACGCGCACGGTGACCGAAGCCGAAGGGTATGCCGTCGAACGGATCAATCGCGCCAACGGCGAGGCGACGCGCTTCACCGCGATCCTCGCGGAGTACCAGCGGGCGCCGGAGGTCACGCGAAGGCGTCTTTACCTGGAGGCCATGGCGGACATCCTGCCTGTGGCCAAGGCCCTGTACATCGTGGACGCTGACCAGAAGACCCTGCTGCCTTTGCTGCGCCTGGAGTCGGGACAGGTGCCTGCGGCCGCTGCGGCAGGTGGCAATGCACAAGGCGCCAACACGGGAGTGCAACCATGATGAAGAACGTACTGAAGATCGGTGGCGGTGTTGCGGCGGTGGCGCTTGGCGTGACGCTCATGGGCACCTTCTATACGCTGGAAGAAGGCGAACAAGCGGTGATTGTGCAGTTCGGCCGGCCCGTGGGGGCACCAGTCACTGAGGCTGGGCTGCATGGCAAGTTGCCGTTTGTGCAGGAGGTGAGGCGGTTCGAGAAGCGCATCCTGGTCTGGGACGGCGACCCGAACCAGATTCCCACCAAAGGACGCGAGTTCATCTGGGTCGACACGACGGCCCGCTGGCGCATTGCCGATGCCAAGAAGTTCCTGGAGAGCGTCGCCACCGAGGCCGGCGCGCGATCGCGCCTGAACGATATCATCGACTCCGTCGTGCGCGATCAGGTGTCGGGCAGTGAACTGGTGGAACTGGTGCGCAGCGCATCGTGGGTGATTCCCAAGGACGAGCTTCTGGCGGAAGTGCCCGCCGAGGCGCAAGCGGAACTGAAGAAGGAGGTGGTGCGCGGACGCGAGGAGCTGACACGGACCATCCTCGCAAAGGCGCGGGAGGTCGTACCACAGTACGGGATCGAACTGGTGGATGTGCGCATCAAGCGCCTTGACTATGTCGAGAGCGTTCGCGAGAAGGTCTACGCCCGCATGATCTCGGAGCGAAAGCGAATTGCGGCACGGTTCAGGTCTGAGGGCGAAGGTCAGAGCGCCGAAATCCTCGGGACCATGGAGAAGGAGTTGCGTCAGATCCGTTCCACCGCCTACCGACGGGTTCAGGAAGTGCGCGGAAAGGCCGATGCCGAGGCGACACGGGTGTACGGTGCAGCGTACGGCGCAGACCCCGAGTTCTACGCCTTCTCACGAACCCTGGAAGCCTACAAGGAGGGACAGAACAAGAATTCCACGGTGATTCTCACGACCGAGAGTGACTACTACCGCTACCTGAAGCGCGCCAACGCTGCGCCAGCGGTGCGGACGAAGCGGTGACAGGAACTCGCCGTCTCAATGCAGGTCAGCGACAGCTTTTTTGGCGAGCGATCCATCAGCGCGTATGACGGAGCCGCGATTTCTACTCGCCGGGCACTTTACGGCCGCCTGGTTCCAGGGATCCGCGACAGCCAGCTTTCGGGTATTCATCCATACACAGCGCATCCCGGGGAGGTGTGTCCAATCCCTCTCATAACGTGATGTCGTATTCGATCGTCATCGGAGCGTGGTCGGAAAAACGCTGGGTCTTGTAGATGTGTTCGGTGCGCGCCAGCGCCGCCACGGCCGGCGTCGCCAGGTGATAGTCCAGCCGCCAGCCGACGTTTTTGGCATAGGCCTGGCCGCGGTTGCTCCACCAGGTGTAGGCGGCGTCGGTGCTGGTGGGCTGCAGCTTGCGGTAGACATCAACCATGCCGCCGCCGCGTGTGGCCTTCGCCGTGGGCTGGCCTGAACCGTCGGTCAGTTCTTCAAGCGCTTCTTCGGCCACTTCCGCGTCGCGCAGCAGTTCAGTCATCCAGGCGCGTTCTTCGGGCAGGAAGCCGCTGTTCTTGCGGTTGCCCTTGAAGTTTTTCAGGTCGATCTCCTGGTGCGCGATGTTGATATCGCCGCAGAGCACGAAGTCGCGCGTTTCCTTCAGCTTGGCGAGATAGGGGTAAAACTCGGCCAGAAAGCGGAACTTGGCGGCCTGGCGTTCTTCGCCCGATGAGCCGCTCGGAAAGTAACTGCTGATGATCGACAGTTTGGGCGCCTGCTTGCGGCTGGGGCTGTCAAATCGCAACTCGACGTAACGACCCTCGCCGTCGAATTCATGCGAGCCGTAGCCGGTGATGACATCACTCGGCTCATGTCGGCTGTACACGGCCACGCCGGAATAGCCCTTTTTCTCGGCAAAGTGGAAATGCCCCTTGAGCCCGGCGATTTCCTCGAACCGCCCGGCCACATCGGCCGCCTGGGCCTTGAGCTCCTGCACGCAAATACAATCAGGTTGAGTCTGGGCCACCCACGCCGGCATGCCTTTGGTGGCTGCGGAACGGATGCCGTTGAGGTTCAGGCTGGTTAACTTAAACATGGGACTTCCAATGAGCGTAACAATGGGCGCGCCAGCACAAGGCGGGTACAACAACCCTCAGGGCGCTGAGGGCCTGGCCCTGGCACAGGAATTCATCGAGTTTGCCATCGCGTCAGGCGTGCTGCGTTTTGGCGAGTTCAAGACCAAGGCCGGGCGCATGAGCCCCTACTTTTTCAATGCGGGTTTGTTCGACGACGGCGCCAAGCTGGGCCGGCTGGCGCAATTTTATGCGCGCGGCCTGCTGCTGGAGGAGAAAACCAGCGGCCTGCAGTACGACATGATTTTCGGCCCAGCCTACAAGGGTATTCCATTGGCCGCAGCGGTGGCCGTGGAGCTGGCGCGGCTGGGCCGCAACGTGCCCTTTGCCTACAACCGCAAGGAAACCAAGGACCACGGCGAGGGCGGCACGCTGGTTGGTGCGCCGGTCAGGGGCCGGGTGCTGATCATCGACGACGTGATTTCGGCCGGCACCGCCACGCGCGAGTCGATTGCGATCATCCGGGCGGCGGGTGCCACACCACATGCGGTGTCCATCGCGCTGGACCGCCAGGAGAAAGCCACTGAGGACGGGCAGGACGTGCCCTACAGCGCCGTGCAATTTGTCACCAGGGAGTACGGACTGCACGTTTTCGCGATTGCCCGTTTGACCGACTTGCTGCACTATCTGGCAGAGGCGGACACGGCTTCCCCGCAAGGCGTGGAACCAAATGGCGGCGATACGCTTCAGACCCATTACCAGCGCGTGCTGGATTACCGGCAGCGCTACGGCGTTGACTAGGACCTGATTGTTCATGCATCTTCATTTGAATCGGTACACGTACAGCGCTGTCGGCGCGGCCGCCTTGCAGCCGACGACCCTCCTGCCGCGCGGACTCCTGGCCCTGGTGGCCGCCTGCCTGTGCAGTCTGGCCGCGGCGCAACCGACATCGTCGGGGATCTACACCTGCGTTGACGGCAAAGGCCGCCGGATCACCGCAGACCGGCCGATCGCTGAATGCATGGACCGCACGCAAAAGCAGTTGTCGAGCTCCGGTCTGGTCAAGCGCGAGATTGCGCCTTCGCTGACCAAAGATGAGCGCGCAGCCGCCGAAGAAAAGGAAAGAGTCGCTATTGAGAGGAAGGCGCGGGAGGCCGAAGAGAAAAAGCTTGATGACGCCTTGCTGGCGCGTTACCCGACCCGCGCCGAGCATGGCAAGGAACGCATGGAGGCCTTGAGTCAGGTCGAGGAGAGCATCAAGGCTTCGGCCAAACGCTCGGCGGAGCTGGCGGAGCAGAACAAGGCCGTGAAAGCCGACCTGGATTTTTATAAAAATGACCCGCGCCGGGCGCCGGCCTCCCTGAAACGCCGGCTTGAAGAAAACGAAAACAGCGTGACCGAGCAAAAGCGGGTTATTGCCGAGCAGGAGGCCGAGAAAAAACGCGTGAACATGCGTTTCGACGAAGAGCTGGCCAAGCTCAAGCCGTTCTGGCCGCAGGCCGCCCCGGTGTCGACCAAGGTGCTGCCACCGCCCGCAGCCGCGAGGAAGTGATTTTTACCAAGTAAAAACCGCCTCTGGCCCTTATGTGGTGGGCGCAAGCAGCTATGATTTTTATAGCTTGTCAGGCACGCAACAAGCGTCAAGTCAACCCAGTTTTTTTCCTCAGCAGCTCATTGACTTGCGCCGGGTTGGCCTTGCCCTTGGTGGCCTTCATGGCCTGGCCGACCAGCGCGTTCATGGCTTTGGCATTGCCGGCTTTCACTTCTTCGACATTCTTGGCGTTGGCGGCCAGGACGTCGTCAATGATCTTGTCGAGCTCGCCGGTGTCACTCATTTGTTTGAGGCCTTTGGCTTCAATGATGGCGTCCACCTCGCTGCCTTCACCTGTCCACAGCGCGTCGAAAACCTGCCGGGCTGCGTTGTTGGAGACCGTGCCGTCGGCGATACGAATGATCAGGCTCGAAAGCTGGTCCTCGCGAACGGCGGAGGTTTCAATCAGTTTTTCTTCCGCATTGAGGCGGCGCGAGAGCTCTCCCATCACCCAGTTGCTGGCCAGCTTGGGCTGTTTGCTTGCCGCCGCCACGGCTTCAAAATACGCCGCAGTGGCCTTGCCTTGTGTGAGCTGGCCGGCGTCGTACTCGGGCAGCCCGTAATCCTTGACAAAACGCGCGGCCATCACGCGCGGTAGCTCGCTCATCTCCGAACGTGTGCGCTCCACCCATTCGCGCGAAATCATTAAGGGCGGCAGGTCCGGATCAGGAAAGTAGCGGTAGTCCGCCGCGTCTTCCTTGGTACGCATGGAACGCGTTTCGCCGGTGTCCGGGTCGAACAACACGGTGGCCTGCTGGATCGCATGGCCGTCCTCAAGCTGCCCGATCTGCCAGCGCACTTCGTAGTCAATCGCCTGCTGCATGAACTTGAAACTGTTCAGGTTCTTGATCTCGCGGCGGGTGCCCAGATCGGCGCCGGGTTTGCGCACCGAGACGTTGGCGTCGCAGCGAAAGCTGCCTTCCTGCATGTTGCCGTCGCAGATGCCTATCCAGGTGACGATCTTGTGCAATTCTTTGGCATAGGCCACGGCTTCAAGAGACGAGCGCATGTCGGGCTCGGTCACGATTTCGAGCAACGGCGTGCCAGCGCGGTTCAAGTCGATGCCGCTCTGGCCAATGAAATCTTCGTGTAGCGACTTGCCCGCGTCTTCCTCGAGGTGAGCGCGTACCAGACGCACCGACTTTTTCTCGTCACCAAGGAAAAACTCCACCAAGCCGCCCTGCACCACCGGAATTTCAAACTGACTGATCTGATAACCCTTTGGCAGGTCGGGGTAGAAATAGTTCTTGCGCGCGAACACGCTGCTTTCGGCGATGTGGGCGTTCACGGCCAGGCCGAACTCGATGGCGCGTTGCACAGCGCCCTTGTTCATCACCGGCAGCGCGCCGGGCAGGGCGAAATCGACCGCGGAAGCCTGCGTGTTCGGCTCGGCACCAAAACTCGTGGGTGCGCGGCTGAAAATTTTCGACTGCGTGGTGAGCTGGGTGTGGGTCTCGAAACCGATGATGACTTCGTAGCCCTGCACCAGCGGACCGGTAGGCCGGCCGACTTGCATTTCTGCAAAGGAATTGACGGGGGAGGGTTGTTGGCTCATGTCGAAATCGCCTCAAAATCCCGGGGGCCGGTGCATGTGCCAGTCGGTCGCCAGCTGGAACTGGTGCGCCGTGCCCAGCAGCTGCGCTTCCTTGAAGTAGTTGCCGATCAGCTGCAGCCCGACGGGCATGCCGTGTGCGCCAAAACCGGCCGGCACACTCATGCCGGGCAGGCCGGCCAGGCTGGACGACAGGGTGTAGATGTCGGCCAGGTAACTGGCGACAGGATCGTTCGAGTTCTCGCCGATTTTCCAGGCAACCGTGGGCGACACCGGGCCGGCGATGATGTCGCACTGCGCAAAGGCTTTCTGGAAATCCTCGGCAATCAGCCGACGGATTTTTTGCGCCTTCAGGTAATACGCGTCATAGTAGCCGTGTGACAGCACATAGGTGCCTATCATGATGCGGCGCGTGACTTCGTCGCCGAACCCTTCGCTGCGCGACTTCTTGTACATGTCGGTCAGGTCGCCGTAGTTCTCCGCACGGTGGCCATATCGCACACCGTCAAAGCGGCTCAAGTTGCTGCTGGCTTCGGCGGGGGCAATCACGTAATAGACCGGGATCGACAGCTCGGTCAGCGGCAGGCTCACGTCCACCAGGGTCGCGCCCAGCTTTTCAAACTCGGCCAGCGCGCCGCGTACGGCCTGGAGCACGTCGGCCGAGCAGCCGATGCCGAAAAACTGGGTGGGCAGGCCGATACGTAAACCTTTCAAGCTTTTCAGGGGTGCAGCCCTTGCGCCGCCTGCGCTGGCAGCTATTAAATCAGTAGCGTAGTTGAGCGCAGGCAGGTCCAGCGAGGTCGAGTCGCGGTCCAGGTCGGGGCCGGCCATGCTCGACAGCAGCAGGGCGCAGTCCAGTGCGCTGCGCGCCATGGGGCCAGCCTGGTCCAGGCTGGAGGCAAACGCCACCATGCCGTAACGCGAGCAGCGGCCGTAGGTCGGCTTGATGCCGGTGATGCCGGTCAGCGACGCAGGCTGGCGGATGGAGCCGCCGGTGTCGGTGCCGGTGGCGGCGGGCACCAGGCGCGCGGCCACAGCCGCGGCCGAGCCACCTGAGGAGCCGCCCGGTACGCGTGTGTTGTCCCAGGGGTTGTGTGCGGGCTGGTAGGCGCTGTTGTCGTTGCCCGACCCCATGGCGAACTCGTCGCAGTTGAGCTTGCCCAGGCTCACCATGCCGGCACCGCCAGCCGCGACGCCAAGCTGGCGCACGACGGTTGCGTCAAACGGGCTGCGGTAGTTCTCAAGCATCTTCGAGCCGGCTGTTGTCGGGAAGTCGCGCGTGACAAAAATATCCTTGTGCGCCAGCGGCACGCCCAGCAAAGCCGTGCGCTCCCCGGTGGCCAGGCGTGCATCTGCGGCACGCGCCTGCGCCAGGGAGACATCCGCATCGGTGGCCAGGAAGGCGCCCAGTCCCTGGTGTTGCTGGATGCGGTTCAGGAAGTGCTGCGTCACCTCGACGCTGGAGACTTCGCGGGTAGCGAGTTTGGCGGCGAGTTCGGCGACGCTCAGGTCGTGCAAATCAGCTGTGTTCATGGCTCACTCGATCACACGGGGAACGAGGAAGAGGCCGCGCTCCACCGAAGGGGCGCTGACCTGGCTGGCTTCACGCTGGTTGGGCTCGCTGGCAATGTCGTCCCGCAGGCGCAGGGCCACCTGGCCCAGCGCAGCGGCCGGGTGGGCCAGCGGCTCCACGCCCTCGGTATTGACCGCATCCATTTGCGCCACCAGGGCAAAAAAACCGTTGAGTTGCCCGAGAACGCGGTCTGTTTCGTCGGAGCGTAATTCAAGCCTCGCCAGATTGGCGACGCGTTCAATGTCTTGGGAGGTCAATGCCATGGGGTAAAACTGCAGCTGAAACCGGGTGTAAAGGTGAAATAATGGGCCGTGTTCCGGTCGGTGAATCACAGGGGATGCGTTATTATCCCGCCTTTGGTGTGAAATCACGGTTGGATGGACGCTTTAGGCGTTATTTGTCAAGGTGCTAGACCACTTCGTCCTTCCATTTCAGCGCTCCCATTGATCAATCATAAAAGGCGATAGGGCAACGAAGTTTGCTCCATGCCCAAACCAGAACCGGACCCCCCAACATGTTTGAAACTTACCGCCGGTACTTCTCTACCGACCTGGCGATTGATCTGGGTACCGCCAATACGCTGATTTTTGTGCGCGACCGCGGCATTGTCCTGGACGAACCGTCGGTCGTCGCTATTCGCCACGAAGGCGGGCCGCAAGGTAAAAAAACGATTCAAGCCGTCGGCCACGAAGCCAAGGCCATGCTCGGCAAGGTGCCCGGCAACATCGAGGCCATCCGGCCGATGAAAGACGGCGTGATCGCCGACTTCACCGTGACCGAGCAGATGCTCAAGCAGTTCATCAAGATGGTGCATCCGCGCAGCTTCTTCAGGCCGAGCCCGCGCATCATCATCTGCGTGCCCTGCGGCTCCACCCAGGTCGAACGCCGCGCCATTCGTGAAAGCGCGCTGGGCGCCGGCGCCAGCGATGTCTACCTGATTGAAGAACCCATGGCCGCCGCCATCGGCGCTGGCCTGCCGGTGTCCGAGGCCAGCGGCTCCATGGTGGTGGATATTGGCGGCGGCACCACCGAGGTCGGCGTCATCTCGCTGGGCGGCATGGTTTATAAAGGGAGCGTGCGGGTCGGCGGCGACCGTTTTGACGAAGCCATCATCAGCTACATTCGCCGCAACTACGGCCTGTTGATCGGCGAGCCGACGGCAGAAGCTATCAAGAAAAAAATCGGCTCGGCCTTTCCCGGCTCCGAGGTCAAGGAGATGGAAGTCAAGGGCCGCAACCTGTCTGAAGGTGTGCCGCGATCTTTCACCATCTCGAGCAACGAGATCCTGGAAGCCCTGACCGACCCGCTCAACAACATCGTCAGCGCCGTGAAAACCGCGCTGGAGCACACGCCGCCCGAGCTGGGCGCCGACATTGCTGACCGGGGCATGATGCTGACCGGTGGCGGCGCGCTGCTGCGAGACCTGGACCGCCTGCTGGCCGAGGAAACCGGCCTGCCGGTGCTGGTGGCCGAAGATCCGCTGACCTGCGTGGTGCGTGGCTGCGGCATCGCGCTGGAGCGCATGGACCGGCTGGGCTCCATCTTCACGTCCGAATAAGCCAGGAAGCATCTCCCCGATGCTGCCGCGAAGGCGCATGATGGACCGCAGACCATGCCCTTAGGAACGCTCGACAGAACGCCACCCCCTTTCTTCAGGCAGGGGCCGTCAGCCCTGTCCAAACTGATGTTTTTCAGTGCGCTGGCCCTGTTTTTGATGGTGGCCGACATGCGCTTCAAGGTCACCCAGCCGATCCGTGCCGCGTTTGCCACCGCGCTGTACCCGGTGCAGTGGCTGGCCCTGCAGCCGGTGCGTGCGGCGCAATATGGCGGCGGCTATTTCACCGCGCTTAGCCAGGCCAAAAGCAGCGAAGAAGCCGCTCGCCAGAAACTTGCCGTGCAGTCGCTGCGGGCCGGCCAGGTCGAGCAGCTGGCGCTGGAGAACACGCGGCTGCGCAAGCTGCTGGACCTGCGCGAGAAAAAAGCCATCACCGGCATGGCGGCCGAGGTGCTGTACGACGCGCCCGATCCGTACACCCGCAAGGTCATCATCGACAAGGGGCTGGCCCATGGTGTTGAACTGGCGTCGCCCGTGGTGGACGAGTCCGGTGTGCTCGGCCAGGTCACCCGGGTACACCCATTCGTCAGTGAAGTGACGCTGGTGACAGACCGCGAACTGGCCATCCCCGTGCTCAACGCGCGCACCGGCGCGCGCAGCGTGGCCTACGGCGAGCCTACGGCGTCTGGCGGTGGCTTGGAGCTGCGTTTCATGGGCAGCAATTCGGACGTCCAGCAGGGTGACCTGCTCACGACCAGCGGCGTGGACGGGGTGTATCCGCCGGGCCTGCCGGTCGCCAAAATCGAACGCATAGAGCGCCGCGCCGAATCGGCCTTTGCCCGGATTTACTGCACGCCGCAGGCCTTGGTGGGCGCAGCGCTCCATGTGATGGTGATCAAGCCGGTCTCGGGGCAGATTCCGCCGCGCCCGGCCGATGAATCGGTCGCGCCGACCGCGCCGGCCAAAAAAGGAGGCAGCAAGTGATCATGCCCTCGGGTCAGCAGCTGCTGCTGCCGGCCAACCCGTTTTTTATCTGGACCAGCCTGATTATTGCCCTGCTGCTGGACATGTTGCCGCTGGGGCGTGTGCCGTGGATGCCGGATTTTCTGGCCCTGGTGCTGGTGTTCTGGAACGTGCACCAGCCGCAGCGCGTGGGCATCGGTCTGGCCTTCATGTTCGGTTTGGGCATGGACGTGCACCAGTCGGCCCTGCTGGGGCAACATGCACTGGCTTACACGGCGCTGAGCTTTTTCGCCACCATGATTCACCGCCGACTGCTCTGGTTTACCGTACCCTCGCAGGCCTTGCAGGTCCTGCCGATGTTTGCCGCAGCCCATGGCGTGGAAATTGTCATCCGCATGAGCAGCGGTGGCATTTTTCCCGGCTGGACGCTGTTGCTGGCGCCGCTGGCCGAGTCCATGCTGTGGCCGGTGGTCAGCGTGATGTTGCTGGCGCCGCAACGCCGCGCGCCTAACCCGGACGAGAATCGACCACTATGAGGCCCCCACGGTCGCTCACTGCGTGTAGCTCCCTGCCCCCCGAGGGGGCCGCTGCGCCTGCGGGCCGGCGGAGCCGGACCCGCGGCCCCTGCTTGAAGGGGATGGATATCTCGCCATCGCTCGGTTTGCATCGTGGTTTTGGGCGCGGGCACTTTTCAAGAGTGGGCGAGTCGCACAGCCATGACTGAACTCCGGGACATCGAAGCCGACCTCTCGCGTTTTCGCGCACGGGTGCTGGTGATGGCGCTGGTGATTTTGCTGGCATTCACGCTGGTTGCGGCCCGGCTGGTTTATCTGCAGGTGGTGCGGCACGACGACCTCAACGCGCAGGCCGAAAGCAACCGCACGGCGGTGGTCCCCATCGTGCCCAACCGCGGCTTGATTCTGGACCGCAACGGCGTCGTGCTGGCGACCAATTATTCCGCCTACACGCTGGAAATCACGCCGTCGAAAGTCCCCGACCTCGAAGCCACCATTGAAGCGCTCGGCCTTCTGGTGGAGATTTCTGCGCGCGACAAGCGGCGTTTCAAGAAGCTGCGCGACGAATCCAGAAATTTCGAGTCCCTGCCCATACGCACGCGGCTTAGCGACGAGGAAGTGGCGCGTTTTGCCGCGCAGCGCTTCCGGTTTCCCGGTGTTGACATCAAGGCGCGCCTGTTCCGCAGCTACCCTTACGGCGAACTGGCCAGCCACGTGGTGGGCTATATCGGGCGCATCAACCGGGCCGAAAAGGAACGGATAGAGGAAAGCGACGACGAGGGCAACTACCGCGGCACCGACTACATCGGCAAACTAGGCGTGGAGCAGAGCTTCGAGCAGCAGTTGCACGGCAACACCGGCGTCGAGCAGGTGGAAACCTCGGCCGGCGGGCGCGCCGTGCGCAAGCTTGCCAGCAGCCCGGCCACGCCTGGCCACACGGTCACGCTGTCGATTGACATCCGGCTGCAAAAACTCGTGGAAGACATGTTTGGCGACAGGCGTGGCGCCCTGGTCGCGCTGGACCCTCAAACCGGCGAGGTGTTGGCCTTTGTCAGCAAGCCCACCTTTGACCCCAATTTGTTTGTGGACGGCATCGACAGCGAAAGCTGGCAGGCGCTCAATGAGTCGATCGACAAGCCCATGCTGAACCGGGCCTTGCGCGGCACCTACCCCCCGGGCTCTACCTACAAACCGTTCATGGCGATGGCTGCACTGGAAAGCGGTAAACGCCAGCCCGGCAGCATCACCAACGACACCGGCTCCTGGATGTTCGGCGGCCACCAGTTTCGCAGCCATGGCGCCGGGCTGGGCCCGGTGGACATGCACCAGAGCATCGTCAAGTCCAGCAACGTGTATTACTACTCGCTGGCCAATGACCTGGGCGTCGATGCCATGCATGATTTCATGAAGCCGCTGGGCTTCGGGCAGATGACCGGCATCGACATCCATGGCGAAGTGAGCGGTGTGTTGCCCAGCCAGGCCTGGAAGCGCAACTACTACAAAAAGCCGGAGCAAAAAAAGTGGTACGCCGGCGAAACCATTTCGCTGGGCATCGGCCAGGGCTATAACAGTTTCACCATGCTTCAGCTGGCCCAGGCCACAGCCACCCTGGCCAACAATGGCGTCAAGCACAAGCCTCAGTTGGTGATTGCCACCCAGGATCCGGTGACGCGTGTCACCGAGCCGATTGCACGGGCTGCCGGCGAAGACCTGGGCTACAAGCCCGACAACATTGCCGTTGTTCGGAGGGCGCTGGTCAGCGTGACCCAGGACGGCACGTCGGCGCGGGTGTTCACGGGCGCGGGTTACCTGAGCGGCGGCAAAACCGGCACGGCCCAGGCCAGGTCGGTCGGCCAAAAAGACAAATACGATGCACGCAAGCTTGAAGAACACCAGCGCGACCACGCGCTGTACATGGCGTTTGCTCCAGCCGACAACCCTAAAATTGCACTCGCCGTGGTGGTGGAAAACGCCGGCTTCGGCGCCGCCCACGCGGCGCCCATTGCCCGGCGCGTTTTTGACTATGTGTTGCTGGGCCAGTACCCCAATGAAGTTGATATGGCGGCTGTGCAGAAAGGCCTTGCCGGCGCGCCGATTGGCAAGCCGCGACCGGCTGCTGAAGTGGCGGACCTGCTGGCAGCAAGCAGCGCGGGGGGTGGGCGCGGCGCAGCATCGGCCGCTGCCAGCGCGGCCAGGGCGGCGGTGATTGCCGAGGCCCTGAGCAAGCTGGCGCCTGGCGTGCCTGCGCTTGACGTGTATCCCGACTAGATTGCCCCCACGGTCGCTCACTGCGTGTAGCTTCCTGTACCTTGCAGGCCGCCGCTCGCCAGAGGGTTCGCTTCTGGTGCCTGTCCCAACCTGCCCAGGCAGGTCCGGAGCCGCAGGCACCAGCCCCGAGGGGGCCGCTGTACCCTTTATTTCAGAAAAGCGTCGTACCCGGTTTTCATGATCAGGGTGCTGACCACGCCGATAAACACCACACGCACAAAACCCGCACCATGCTTGAGCGCCATGTGGGTGCCCAGCACGCTGCCCACCACATTGGCCAGGGCCATCGTCAGCGCGAAATGCCACCAGACGTGACCTTTCCAGGCGAACAGCAGCAGGGCTGCCAGATTGGTGGACGTGTTGAGCAACTTGGCCGAGGCCGAGGCATTCAAAAAGTCATAGCCCAGCCAGCGTACAAACAGGAACACAAAAAAGCTGCCGGTGCCCGGGCCGAAAAATCCGTCATAAAAACCCAGCACCAGGCCGATGCAGCAGGCTGCGGCGGTCTCGGCATGGCCGCTGAAGCGCGGCGCGTGGTGGCGGCCCAGTTCTTTTTTAACCAGTGTGTAAAGCAGCACGGCCAGCAGCACAAAAGGCAGGGCTTTGCGTAAAAAATCCGGCGACACCACGGTCACCAGCCAGGCGCCGGCGAGCGATGCGGCAAAGCCCGCCGCAGCGGCCGGTAGCAGGGCCGACCAGCGCATGTCTACGCGGCGAGCGTATTGCACGGTGGCGACCGCAGTGCCCCAGACCGACGCGCCCTTGTTCACTCCAAACAACGTGGCCGGATGGGTGGTCGGAAAAACGGCAAACAGGGCGGGCACCAAAATCAGCCCGCCGCCGCCGACGATGGAGTCCACAAAACCCGCCACCAGCGAGGCAACCGTCACGATCATCAATTCCATCGCGTGATTGTCTCATCGGCCCTGCATGGCGAGGTGCGCCTTGCAGATGCACCGATCCGGTACGCGGAACGAAAAAAAAGCACCGGGCAAGCCCGGCGCTTTGCAAAAAACATCCCGGAGGATGCGCATATTGTTCTAGTAAATGTGTTTGTCTCCTCGGCCCCTCTGCGAGCGCCGTGGCCCGTCTGCAGGTCAACCAATATAGGCCGCGCACCCCCATAGTGCATCGGGATTTCCCCTCCCCCGGGCACTGGCATGACTTATGCCTGTTGTTACCAGTTGTTGAAATCATTCGCACAAAAACGGGAAATCACCATGTACCACAGGCGCGTTGCTGGGTTGAGTTTGTGTTTCTGGCTGGCGTTGGCCGCCTCGCAGGCGGGGGCACAAGCGCCTGCAACACCGGCCTCCGAGCCGGCCAGTGCGGCGCCTGCAGCGGCGCTGACTCCCGCGTTGCCAACCGCACCACCCGAGGCGCCCGCGGCCATCGCTGCACCCGCAGCAGCGGCGGTGGCCACCCCTGCCCCCGCGGCGCCCCTGACCCATCCTGGCATGGTGGCTGCGGACACCCTCAGTGGTGCCGACACCGCCTGGCTCATGACCGCGACAGCGTTGGTCTTGCTGATGACACTTCCGGGCATTGCGCTGTTTTATGGCGGCATGGTGCGCAAAAAAAACGTGCTTAACACCATGGCCAGCGTGGTGGCGATCTGCGCTGTGGTCAGCCTGCTCTGGTTCGCCGCCGGGTATTCGCTGGCCTTCACGCCCGGTAGCGGCGCGATGGCTCCTTTCATAGGCGGGACTGAACGCCTCTGGTTTGCCGGACTGGACTACGTCAAGGACACGCAGAAGGTAGCGGTCAGCCATATTGCCCCGAATATCCCCGAATCGGTGTATTCGATGTTCCAGTTGACGTTCGCCATCATCACAGCCGCGCTGGTGGTCGGTGCTTTTGTTGAACGCATGCGGTTTTCCGCCATGCTGTGTTTCATCAGCTTGTGGACGCTGGCGGTGTACGCGCCGATTGCGCATTGGGTCTGGGAGCCGGGCGGCTGGCTGGCCCAGCTCGGCGCGCTCGACTTTGCCGGTGGTTCGGTGGTGCACATCAATGCCGGTGTGGCCGGGCTGGTGTGTGCCTATGCGCTCGGCCCACGCACTGCCTACGGGCGTGAAGCCTTTACGCCCTTCAACCTCGGATTGACGATGGCCGGCGCCGGCATGTTGTGGGTGGGGTGGTATGGCTTCAATGCCGGCTCAGCCGTGGCTTCCGACGGCCGCGCGGGCCTGGCGATGGCGGTGACACACATCGCAGCAGCGGCAGGCGCGCTGTCCTGGATGTTCGCCGAATGGGTGGTGCGCAGACGCCCAACCTTGCTGGGTTTGTGCTCCGGACTGGTGGCTGGCCTGGTGGCCATCACGCCGGCCGCAGGGTTTGTTTCACCGCGCGCTGCACTCGCTATCGGGCTGATTGCCGGCGTGGCCTGCTACTGGGGCGCTACCGGGCTTAAACGCCTGCTCAATGCGGACGACTCGCTCGATGTGTTCGGTGTGCACGGTGTGGGCGGCATTGTCGGCTCCCTGCTGACCGGGGTGTTTGCCAGCAAAACAATTTCCGGCGTGGAGGGCAGCGTTCTCACCCAGGCCATCGGGGTCGGTGCCGTGCTTTGCTACAGCCTGCTCATGACGGCGGTGGTGCTCTGGATTACCTCGCTGCTGTTCAGCCTGCGCGTCAGCGAGGCATCGGAATCCGATGGGATGGACATTTCCCAGCATGCCGAGCGGATTGCCTGATTGGCAAGGAGAAGCCATGTCCACCACCGAAAAAATTGCCATTGCCGCCCATCTGCATGTGCTGCTGCGACGCAAGACCGGGCGTGTGACAGACACGGAATGGATGGCCACCAATGC
>NZ_JBDNGU010000080.1:0-8959 GCF_041689105.1 Polaromonas sp.
CACCCAATGCTGTTGCTCCGGCGTGAGTTTGTACCAGGGCGTATCGCGTGGGATGCCTGCGGCTTCTGCGTGGCGCATCAGGTCGTCCTGGTTTTCGGCCCAGGCCGGTGTCTGCAGGGTCTTGATCGCGCCGGAGCGCAGGGTCAGCTTGTCGTTGGGAATCACCAGGCCGTAATCGACACCGATGACGCGGCCGAAGCCGCGGCAGGTCTCGCAGGCGCCCATGGCGGAGTTGAAGGAAAACAGCGAAGGCGTCGGGTCGGCGTAGCGCAGGTCGCTGTCGGGGCAATGCAGGCCGGTGGAGAAGCGCCACATCTGCTCTGAGCTGTGCGCCCCCACGCTTTTCACTCCGTGTGCCTGCGGCGGTGCGCTGCCCCTGGCACCCAGAACAGGGGCTGGCTCGGTTTGGGGCGGCCCGGCGCTCTCGCCGCCCTGTCCACTCTGGACATAGACATTCAGGCGACCACCGCGTTTGAGTGCCAGCTCAATCGCCTCGATCACGCGCGCTTTCTCGGCCGTCTGGATGCGCAGGCGGTCCGCCACAACGTCCAGAAGTTTATGCTGGCCAGCAGGTGTTGCGACCTCCCGCTCTGCATGCACACGGGTGAAACCGCTGGCCGATAGCCACTGCGTCACCTCTTCTGCACTGGTGTTGCCAGGCAACTCCACTGGAAAGGTCATGACAAGACGCGCCCCCACGCTTGCCGCTTCGCGTGCCTTCGGCGGTTCGCTGCCCCTTTCACCAGCGGATGGGGCTAATTTTCCTAGGGGCGGCCCGCCGGAAAATTGCTCCCATGCGGCAGTGCGCGTCATCAGCTCGGCGTAGATGGACTCGGGTGTGTCATGGCGCACCGGCTGCGCCGTCTTCTTGTCGAACAACTGCGCGGCACGGGCATACAAAAGTTTCAAGTGGTCATTGAGCTCGGTCATGGTGCCCACGGTCGAGCGTGAGCTGCGCACCGGGTTGGTCTGGTCAATCGCAATCGCGGGCGGCACGCCCTCGACCTTGTCCACCGCCGGTTTGTCCATGCGGTCGAGGAACTGTCTGGCGTAGGCCGAGAAGGTCTCGACATAACGGCGCTGGCCCTCCGCAAACAGGGTGTCAAACACCAGCGACGACTTGCCCGAGCCGCTGGGCCCGGTGACCACCGTCATTTCGCCGGTGCGGATATCGAGATCGAGATTTTTGAGGTTATGCTGGCGCGCGCCGCGGATGCGGATGATTCCCTGGGACATGGGTGAATGCTTTCCTGGTGAGGTCAACATTCTAGACAGCGCTGCGCGGCTTGGAGGGCGTGGGGTTAAGGCTTCAGACTGCGGGGCTGCTGACCCAGCTGGGTGCAAATATGCTGGTTTTCCCGCGCGTAATTTCCACACTCTCGGGCGCCACCTGGCCTCGTAAACTAGGCGTACGAGGAGTAAAGACATGAAAAAACTGAATTTATGGTTCGGCGCTGTTGTACTGGCCGCCCTGAGCCATGCCAGCCAGGCGCAGATACTGATCGGGCAAACGGCAGGGTTTACGGGCCCCGTGGGCGCCGGTGTGAAGGAAACCACCGAAGGCGCCAAGCTGTACATTGACGCCATCAACGCCAAGGGCGGCGTCAATGGGCAAAAAATTGAACTGATCTCTCTGGACGACAAGTTTGATCCCAAGCAGGCGGCTGAAAACGCCCGCAAGCTGGTAGAAGAACAGAACGTGCTGGCGCTGTTCCTGACCCGCGGCACCCCCCACACCCAGGCGATCTTTCCCGTGCTCGAAAAAAACGGCGTGGTACTGGTCGGGCCGTCTACCGGCGCCATGGTGATGCACGAGCCCGTCAACAAATATGTGTTCAATGTGCGTGCAACCTACCAGCGCGAAGCTGAAAAGGCGGTGACCCACCTCACTTCCACGGGCATCTCCCGGATAGCCATTGTTTATGCGGACGACAGTTTCGGCGCCGACGGTGTAGCCGGCGCGCAGAAAGGTCTGGTGGCTGCCAAGCTCCAACCTTCCGCGCTGGAAAAATTCAACCGCTCCAAGCCCGACTTTGACCCCATCATTCCCAAGCTTGTGGCCTCCAACACGCAAGCGGTCATCATGGTGGCGTCGGGTCAGGCTGTGGTTGAGGCCACCAAGGCATTGCGTGCCGCAGGCTCAGCCGCACAAATCGTGACGTTGTCCAACAATGCGTCGTCCGGTTTTATCAAAAGCCTGGGCGATAACTCCCGCGGAGTCATTGTGTCCCAGGTGTACCCTTCCGAGCGCTCCATTGCCTACAGCATGGTCAAGGAAGCCCAGGCAATGGCCAAAGCCAAGGGCCTGGAGGACATCAGCCCCGCCATGCTGGAAGGTTTCGCCGCGGCCAAGGTGCTGGTGGAGGGCCTGCGCCGTGCAGGCCCCAAACCCACGCGTGAAAAAATCCAGGTCGCCTTCGAAGGTATCCGCAAGTTCGACCTTGGCGGTCTGGAAATCAGCTATTCGCCGGGCGACCACACGGGTCTGGACTTCGCCGACCTGTCCATCATTGGTCCGAACGGCAAGTTCAGGCGCTGAAGCGCAGTTTCAGCGAAAGGCAGGCCACTTCCCTGCTTTCGCTTGACGCGCGGCAGGCTTAATCGTTCGCGTAGATGTCAACGTCCTTGGTTTCCTTGAGGAACAGCGTGCCGATCACCAGGGTGACCGCAGCGACCACGATCGGGTACCAGAGTCCGTTGTACATGTTGCCGGTTTGAGCCACGATGGCCAGCGCCGTCGCAGGCAGCAAGCCGCCGAACCAGCCGTTACCGATGTGATACGGCAAACTCATCGAGGTGTAGCGGATTCGGGTCGGGAACATTTCCACCAGCATGGCCGCAATCGGGCCATACACCATGGTCACCAGAATCACCAGGTAGGACAGAATCAGGATAACGGTCAGTTTGTCCACCTTCGCCGGGTCGGCTTTGGCAGGATAACCCGCAGCCCTCAACGCATCAGTGGTGGCCTTCTTGAACTCGACGTCCTTCTTCTTGGCATCGTCAGCCGAGAGCCCGACGGCGGTATAGCTGGTGATGATCGTCTCGCCAATCCTGATGGTCGCTGGCGCGCCTGCATCACCGGCTGCATTGTCATAACTCACCGAATTGGCGGACAGCACCTGTTTGGCCATATCGCACGAGCTGGTGAACTTGACGGTACCGGTGGGGTTGAACTGGAACGAGCATTCCCTGGCATCCGCCGTCACCACCACTTTGTTCTTGGCCTGGGCAGCTGCCAGGTCCGGGTTGGCGGCCTGAGTGAGGGCATTGAAGACCGGGAAATAAGTGACGATGGCCAGCAGGCAACCCGCCATGATGATGGGCTTGCGGCCAATCTTGTCAGACAGGATGCCGAACAACACAAAGAAAGGGGTGCCAATGATCAGCGAAGCCCCGACCAACAGGTTGACAGTCACACCATCGACCTTGAGCGACTGCGTGAGGAAAAACAGGGCGTAAAACTGGCCGGTGTACCAGACCACAGCCTGGCCGGCCGTCAGACCCACCAGCGCCAGGATAACGATCTTCAGATTTTTCCATTGACCGAAAGACTCGGACAGCGGCGCCTTGGAGGTCTTGCCCTCAGCCTTCATTTTGGTAAATGCAGGCGATTCGTTCATGCTCAAACGGATGTACACCGATACGGCCAGCAAAAAGATGGAGACCAGGAAAGGAACACGCCAGCCCCATTCAGCAAATGCCGCCTCACCCACGGCGGTGCGGACGCCGAGAATCACGACCAGGGACAACAGCAAGCCAAGGGTGGCCGTGGTCTGGATCCATGACGTGTACTGACCCCGCTTGCCGTGCGGCGAATGCTCGGCCACATAAACAACAGCGCCGCCATACTCACCACCGAGCGCCAGGCCATGAAGCATCCGCAGTCCGATCAAAATGATAGGGGCTGCAACACCAATGGAAGCGTAGTTGGGCAACAAGCCGACGATGAAGGTGGACAGGCCCATGATCACGATGGTGATCAGGAAGGTGTACTTGTGGCCCACCATGTCACCGAGGCGCCCGGAGGCTATCTCTGGCGCGAGGCCCCTGTCGCCAGTTGACTCACCTGGTGCCAGTCGGGCCGTTCAAACCAGGCGTCACCGAGCAGAAAGGCGCGCAGCATGGGCAGCGCATCCTGGCCCCAGAAAATCCTGCCCTCCACGGCGATGCTGGGCACACCGAACACACCCAGCGCAAGGGCTTCGTCGCTGTGCGCCTTCAACTGCGCCTTGACATCAGCGCCATCAACGTCGAGCCGTGGCGCCAGCCGCTCCGTCAGTGTTTGCAGGCGCTGCGCATCCGTCGCCTCCAGGCCACCGCACCACACATGGCGCAGCAGCGTCTCGCACACATAACGATTCGGCGTGCCTTGTGCATCGCAGGCCACCGCAAGACGCAGCAAGGCCAGCGGATTGAATGGGTGGCTAGCCGGCATTTGCAGCTCCACACCCTGCTGATGCGCCAGCCACAACACCTGCCGGTAGGTCCACTCGCGCTTGCCGGCAATTTCGGCCGGACCGAGTTGCCCGTGGTGTTTGAGCAGGCCGGCAAACAGCAGCGGCTTGTAGCTCACGCTGTAGCTGAGGCCTTTCAGCGCTTCGGGCAGTTGCGCAAACGCCAGCCAGGCATAAGGCGACACCACATCAAAATAGAAGGTCAGATGTCGCATCGCGGCGGGTACCGGGGCGGCGGGCGCTGTCATGGCTGCAGGGCCGCCATGCGCTGCTCGATCAGCGTCCATATCTGGCGCTTGCCACTGTCCGTGGCCTGGCCCCAGGCGGCGATTTCGTCGCGCGATCGAAAGCAGCCTTCGCACCAGCCATTGTCGGCACTCATCCGGCAAATGGAAATACAGGGGGACGGAATGTTTTGCGTCTCGCCCCGGATCGACGCCGCCTTGAAGCTGACCAGCCCGATAGCGTGATTTTGGGTAATCTGCGCCTCAACCGGGTCTACCACCACATTGGCCACCGGCGCCCCGGTCAGGCCAGCCAGTTGCTGCGGGCTCAGTTTGAACACGCCATGCGGGTGACCAGCGGCTGCCCAGATCTCGTCAAAACGAAACAGGCTCTGGTCGATCAGCGTGACTGGCGGCGTGGTGTGCGCCAGCGGCGAAACGCCGCCAATGGAAAACCCCGTGCGCGCCTTGACGAAGTCCGCATCGGCGCGACCCAGCCGCTTGCCGTCCGGGCAAACCAGGGCCTCGACCTTCTTTTCATCAACACGCTGGTCGCCCGCCGTGATGACCAGCACGGCAGCGTCATCGGACTTGCGGCGGAAAATGACGCTTTTGGCAATCTGCCCCAGCGTGATGCCGAGCGCATCGGCGGCCTGCTGTGCGGTGCGTGCGGCGTCGTCCAGCATGAGTGGCGAATGCGGATGCCCCCGCTCCTGCAGCAGCGCGGCAACCCGCTGTACCCCTTCAGGCAAGGTCTTGAGTTCTGAACCACACACTTTATAGGCCTCCACGTTCGCCCAACGCCGCGCTCATCAGCCTGCCCTCTTGTTGAGGAGCGCCGTGGCGGCACGCGAGTTGGGCTTGCGGTCAAGAAAGTCGCTGATGAATTTTCCGGCGTCGATCAGCTTGTCGAGGTCGATGCCGGTGTTGATGCCCATGCCGTGCAGCATGTAGACCACGTCTTCGGTGGCGACGTTGCCCGTGGCGCCTTTGGCGTAAGGGCAACCGCCCAGCCCGGCGGAGGAGGTGTCGTACTGCCAGATACCCATCTGCAGGCAGACCAGCGTGTTGCCCAGCGCCTGGCCGTAGGTGTCGTGGAAGTGGCCCGAAATATCGTCAATGCCGTAGTGCTGCAGCGCGGCCTCCATGGCGCGCTCGACCTTGACCGGGGTGCCCACACCAATCGTGTCTGCCACCCCAATGTGTTGCACACCAATCTCCTTGAGCAGGCGCGCGACCATGGCGACACGTTCAGGCGCCACCTCACCTTCATAAGGACAACCGACGGCGCACGATATCGCGCCGCGCACATAGATGTTCTTCGCACGCGCCGCTTCGGCCACGGGCCGGAAGCGCTCGATGCTCTCGGCGATCGAGCAGTTGATGTTGCGCTGGCTGAAAGCCTCGCTGGCCGCCGCGAACACCACGATCTCGTCCGGCCTGGACAGCACGGCAGCCTCAAACCCCTTCATGTTGGGCGTGAGCACCGAATAACGCACACCCGGCTTGCGCGAGATGCCAGCCATGACCTCGGCCGCGTCGGCCATCTGCGGCACCCATTTGGGCGACACAAAACTGGTGACCTCGATCTCCGTCAGGCCAGCATTCTGCAGGCGGTGCACCAACTCGATCTTGACAGCGGCAGGCACCGAGCCCTTTTCATTTTGCAGACCGTCGCGCGGGCCGACATCGACGAGTTTTACTTTGACTGGCAATTTCATAAGGGCGCTTTCAGGAGATACGGGCAAGAGCTACAGGCAGTGGGAAACCGCCGAACTCTTCAGTCAAGCAGGGGCCGCGGATCTGGCTTCGCCAGTCCGCAGGCGCAGCGGCCCCCTCGGGGGGCAGGGAGCTACACGCAGTGAGCGACCGTGGGGGCAACATCAGTATCCTTTTTTCGGGTCAACCACACCGGCAAGGCTGGTTATCGGGGTCCCGCTCTCTACAGCCCGGATCTTGCCCGCGATCTGTACGATTGTCTCCTCGCGCAGGGTGCGCGCAGAGGTATGCGGCGTGATGGTGATTTTCGGGTGTTTCCAGAAAGGGTGCCCGGCAGGCAGAGGCTCGGTGCGAAATACATCCAGCATGGCACCCGCAAGGTGGCCGCTGTCGATCAAGCCGATCAGGTCCTCGTCCACCAGATGCGCTCCTCGAGCCACGTTGATGACGTAGCCACCGGGCCGCAGCAGCGACAGTGTTTGCCGGTTCAGGATGTTTTCGGTCTCGGGAGTGAGCGGCACCAGACAGATCAGAACCCGCGTGGCGGCCAGAAAGTCCTGCAGCCCCGCGTCCCCCGAGAAGCACTGCACACCGTCCAGGCTTTTGGGCGACCGGCTCCACCCCTTCACCGGAAAATCAAACTGCGCCAGCGAACGCGCCACCCGCGCGCCCAGCACACCCAGACCCATCACACCCACCGGGAATTCCGGGCGCAGGTTCGGTTTGCGGTACGACCACTTGCCGGCGCGGATGTCGGCCTCATACCCATCAAGCTCGCGAAAATGCCGGATCACCGCATGGCTCACGTACTCGGCCATTTGCGCAGACATGCCGGCATCGTCCAGCCGCACCACGGCGGCCTGCGGTGGCAGGCGCAGCTTCATCAGCGCGTCCACGCCCGCGCCTATGTTGAACAGCGCCTTGAGCTGAGGCTGCTCGTCGAGGAACTGCTGCGGCGGCGACCACACCACCGCGTAATCGGCCGGCGGCGCGCCCGGCGTCCAATCGTTGACATTGTCCGCGGGAAGCTCGGCACGCAAGCCAGCGACCCAAGGTTCGGCCTTGGTGCCAACACAGCAAAAATGAATATTCATGGCTCAATTGTGCCGCGAGCAGCTTCGCGGTCTGTGGTCGCCATGGCTGCCATCGCAAGCTCGTCCCGCGAAACGACCGCGCCTCTGGCTGTCATTGCGGGCTTGACCCGCAATCCATGCCGCTCACGACCAGCGGCGGTTCACGAAGCATGGATCCCGGATCAAGTCCGGGATGACAAGCCGTCATCCGAGGAAGCACGGCTCTAAGCGGCCATCTTCAGCAACTCTGCGCCCTCGGTGACCTGGTCGCCCGGTGCGTAGAGCAGTTCCTGCACCACGCCATCGGCTGGCGCGGCAATCGTGTGCTCCATCTTCATGGCTTCCAGCACAGCCAGCGCCTGGCCCTTGCTCACCTTGTCACCGGCCTTCACCGCAAACGACACCACCTTGCCCGGCATCGGGGCCGTCAGACGGCCGGCCTCGCCGTGGGCCTCACCCGCATGGGCCAACAGGTCAATCACCGTGATTTGGGTCGCACCCTGGCGGGCAAATACATGAACGGTTTCACCGCGGCGGTACAAGCGAGCCGTCAGGCGTTGACTGCCGAAGCTCAGTGTGACTGTTTCGCCACCGCGCGAAAACGCCAGCAGGCCTTCTTCACCGCCCACTGCGAGGCGCAAGGCACCGTCATGCAGATAGGTCAGTTCGGCCCTGGCCGCCTCGCCATGAAATTCAAACTCGAAGCGCCGCAAGGCCACCCCGTGCGAGCGCCAGCCGTCACGTCGGCTGAAAGGGTCAGCCGTTTCCAGTGCTTTTTCTTCCAGCAGGCTCAAGGCCACGGCGGCGGCCGCAGCGGCAGGCAGACCGATCTTTTCCTGGTTGAACAGCGCGACCTGCTCACGCGGAATCAGCGCGGTGTCCAGATCAGCCTCGGCGAACGAGCGACTTTGCACCACATGGCGCAAAAACTGCACATTGGTGCTGAGGCCAACGATGTGTACCTGCGCCAGCGCTTCATCCATACGCGACAGCGCCTGTTCACGTGTGTCGCCGTGCACGATCAGCTTGGCGATCATCGAGTCGTAATACGGAGAGATCGCATCCCCTTCGCGCACGCCGGCATCCACACGCACCAGGCCACGTTCAAAAGAGACCGACGGCGGCAGGCCGTAGACATGCAGCGTGCCCGTCGCTGGCAGGAAGTTGTTGTCCGGGCTTTCCGCGCAGATGCGCGCTTCGATCGCATGGCCGTGGATGCGCAACTGCTCTTGCATCAAAGGAAGTTTTTCGCCCGAGGCGACGCGCAATTGCCATTCCACCAGATCCAGCCCGGTGATGGCCTCGGTGACCGGGTGCTCCATCTGCAACCTTGTATTCATCTCCATGAAGAATAAGTTCATCGTGCCGTCCGGGCGCTGCTCAACAATGCACTCGACAGTTCCCGCACCGACATAGTTGACCGCACGGGCAGCAGACACGGCGGCTTCGCCCATCTGCTGGCGCATGGCTTCTGTCATGCCAGGCG
>NZ_JBDNGU010000081.1:0-2160 GCF_041689105.1 Polaromonas sp.
ACGCTGCTTGCGCGAATGGGCTTTCACCGCGAACTGGCAGAGCGCAGTGTATCGGCCGCCTACGTGGTTGATCCGCAGATTCAACGAACCCTTATAAGTGCCACTGTCGCATCGCGACCGGAGTCACCGGCGTTGCAAGCGGTGCTGGAAGCTATTCGCGAGAGTGTCGCCGACTTCATCGATACCAGCGGCACGTCTCTGGGTCGGCGTCATCACAAAGCTTAATAGCCGCTTGCCAGCGGGCGAGTCCTGCTTTACATTGGCGAACCCTCTCCTCACCCGCGCAACGACGTCTATCCAATGCCCCAATTCTTATCACCCGCAGCCCCGATGGTCGATCTCTTTTGGTCCTTCCGCAGCCCGTACAGCTACTTGGCGCTGCACCACGTGCGCAAGCTCGCGGCAGCCAACGAAGTGCAATGGAACGTCCGCATCGTGCGGCCACTGGCCATTCGCACACCTGATTTCTTCAGACGCATGGACCCTCTATGGCGCCCCTATCTTCTTATCGACACGAAGCGTATATCCGAGCAGCTTGGCATGCCCTTCGCTCGGCCTACGCCGGACCCAGTGACCCAGGATCCGAGGACGCTTGTGATTTCCGACGAGCAACCGTATATCCATCGGCTGAACCGCCTTGGAGCGGAAGCCACGCTGCGCGGACGCGCACTGGAGTTCATCAACGAAGTGTCGGACCTTCTATGGAACGGCAAGGTGGTCGGATGGGACCAGGGTGATCACCTCGCAAAGGCCGTGGCGCGCGCAGGGCTCGATCTTCGTGAGATGGAGGCCGATATTGAAAGCGACACGAGGCGCCGCGATCTACTTATTGAACAGAACGAAACCGACCTTCGCGCAGCCGGCCATTGGGGCGTCCCCACCTTTGTGTTCGAAGGAGAACCGTTCTTTGGACAAGACCGGCTAGACCTGATGCGCTGGCGCATTTCGCAGAAGCGCGAACGCAGGTGATGAGCAGCCGGGCGGCGCCGCCCGGCTGCTCATCACCTCGGCACTGTGGTGTCTCCGATAAGTCTCTTCTGCGTCTTCGATGGTCTGCAGCAAGACTCAATGACTTGATTTGGAGGGCAAATATTTGACCACTCGGGCGGACAGCCCGTAGCCATAACGGTAGACGAACAGATTCTCTCCATAGTGGCATCCCGCCGCAGGGAAAACTCGACAACCCATCCCGACGATCGCATCGTCATGGCGGTAAAGGCTCACGCCGTCATCGTAGCTATGGGCTCAAAGCGCAGAGTTGGCAGGCACGGGCCAGTTCGACGGCCGGGGGAGTGGCCATGCACCCCGCCAGCGCATGGGGAGAAGGCGTTTAGGGAGTATCTGAAGTGCTGTATCACTGCCCGCGGCTTTGCGCGCGCTGTGACGACTGCGGACACGACCACCTGGTAGCCTCCTGCAAAGGCCGTGGGGTCTCCCCCTCGTGTAACGCGCGCTGAACGGTCGAGGCCACGGAGCACCAAGTATTTCCCACATGCCAGTGCGCTAATGGACGCTGTCGGTGCTTCAACGCCTGCGCGACTACCTGCATCGCGAGAAGGGTTCGTCCAACGCGGCGCTGCGCATTTTATTGCGCGTGTAGCAGCAAGGCCTGCAGACCCCTTGCCGGGGAGCTGTAACCCACAAGCTTCCATCGGGCGCGTTAGTATTCATCCACCGCTTCACTCCAGTCTGACACTCATGTGCACCTTCACGTCTGCTTGGTCGATGGGGGTGTTTGAGTCCCTGCCAGACAGTGTGGCCGTTCATCCGGCCATGGTAACCACTGAGCCGTGTTTGTTCGACGACAGCAATCGCGCCATCGACAAGGTCAGGTGCCGCGCACTAAACGTGCAGCACACGCGCTACCGGATCGGTGAATAGGCTGTTGGTGCCAGAATCATGTTCTCGATACGCTCCACTATTGGCCCGTTCTCTTCGGAGCGCGCTCGGGCTGTGATCCAATCGGGATCTGTCGCGAAGGCCGACCAGAGCTGGTCGCGCTCGGTTAGATCCCGCCATTCGAGCAGATAGTAAAGATCATTGTTGTTAGGGCCGACATAGGTCGTCCAGAATGCCGTGGGCCGGATGCCGTACTTCTTCCAAAGCGGCAGGGTCACAGTCTGAAATCGATTGTTCACGTCTGGCAGGCGGCCGGGCATG
>NZ_JBDNGU010000082.1:0-9290 GCF_041689105.1 Polaromonas sp.
ATCAGGTCCATGTTGATGGAGTCGAAACCAATCTCACGCGCCTGCACCATGAGAGCGCTGACCTGCTCAAACGGCTGGATGCGATGCACGGCTTTTTGCACATCCGGATCGAAATCCTGCACACCAAAGCTCAGACGGTTGAAGCCGAGATCGGCCAGGGCGCGCAGGCGCTTGGCGTCAACCGTCCTCGGGTCAATCTCGATCGAGTATTCGCCACCCGGCGCAAGGGCAAAGCTGCGCCGCAGCATGGCCATCAACTCGCGCAATTCGTCGTCGGACAGGAAGGTGGGCGTGCCACCGCCCAGATGCAGCTGGGTCACAGTCTGTCCCGTGCCAAGCTGGGCCGTGTGCAGGTCAATCTCGCGACTCAGATAGCGCAGGTAGCTCGCTGCGCGGCTGTGGTGCTTGGTGATGATCTTGTTGCAGGCGCAGTAATAACAAAGCGATTCGCAAAACGGAATGTGTACATACACCGACAGCGGCAATGCCAGCACGGTTGGACCATCGCGGCGCTGGACCAGGGCCTGACCATAGTCAGCAGCGCTGAAAGCCTCGACAAAACGGTCAGCAGTCGGGTAGGACGTGTAGCGGGGCCCGGGAATGTCAAATCGTTGCAGCAGGTCGGGCATTACAGGGGTCATCGCAGGATTCTCATGGTGGTATCCGACTGTGCAGCGCACACCTCCGGGGGGGCTTGATCTGGATCAAGCGCACCCCCACAACGGAGTCAGACCATTTGATCCAGATCAGAAAAGGCACCGCCATGAAAGAACCCCCTCTACCTGCGCAACCCGCGCGACCCGTGAGCCCGGTATCCGCGCCGCGCCTGCACGTCATGAACACGCAAACCATGAAAGTGGTTTGTTCCAACTGCAACCTGCGTGAGCTGTGCATGCCTGTGGGCACGAGCCCGGAGGAACTGGCCCGCATCGACGAGGTGGTGGACACACGCCGCAAGGTCAAGCGCGGCACCGCGCTGTTTCGCAACGGCGAAGCCTTCGAATCCCTGTTTGCCATCCGCACCGGCGGCTTCAAGACCTTCGTCAATACCGAAGGTGGCCGCGAACAGGTGACGGGTTTTCAGATGGCCGGTGAAATCATTGGCCTGGACGGGATAGTCAACGACCGCCACACCTGCGGCGCGGTGGCGCTGGAGGACGCCGAGGTCTGCGTCATGCCCTTTGACCGCATCGGCGATCTGGCGCGCGAAGTCAGCGCCCTGCAACATCATGTGCACCGCATCATGAGCCGGGAGATGGTGCGCGAGCACGGTGTCATGCTGCATGCTGGGCAGCATGCGCGCCGAAGAGCGGCTGGCCGCTTTTGTGCTGAACCTTGCGCAGCGGCTGCACGCGCGCGGCTTCTCAGACACGGAGCTGGTGCTGCGCATGCCCCGTGAGGAAATTGGCAGTTACCTCGGCATGACACTCGAAACCGTGAGTCGCACCTTCTCGAAATTTGCCGACGACGGCCTCATTGAAGTCCGTCAGCGCCAGGTGCGTATCCTGAACGCCCCGGAGTTGCAGCGCATCGTGAGCCAGCAGTCAGGCTAAGCGCTGCGCTCGCTCAGTACCAGCTGCATGGCGATGGCGTCCGGCATGGGACCGGCCGACACCTTGAAACCGGCTTGCCGTGCCAGTGCCGCCATGCCTGCGTTCTCCGGCAGACATTGCCCCGCCACCTCCACGGTGCCGCGCTCGCGCAGGTACGCTATCAGCTTGTCAAGCAGCAGCCGGCCCAGGCCCTTGCCCTGCCAGTCGGTGGCCACTTGAATCGCGAATTCAGCCACCAGGTTGTCCGGGTCGCAGACGGCCCGCGCCTCGGCCACCATGAGCGGTTCGCCGCCCGCCTGCGGCACCATCGCCACAAAGGTCATCTCGCGGTCATAGTCGATCTGACTGTAGCGCGCCAGTTCGGAATGCGGCACCTCGCGCCGCGTCATGAAAAACCGCAGCCGCATATCGGCGGGCGACGCGCCGGCATAAAAAGCCATCAGGCGCTGGCCATCCTCGGGACGAATCGGACGCAGCAGCACATCCTGGCCCTTGACCTGCACATGCTCTTCCAGGGTCTGCGGATAGGGACGGATGGCCAAGCGGCTGCGCTCACCCGCCAGGACCGGGCGTACCCTGACCCGCGCATCGAGCGCCAGCACGCCAGTTTCGTCCACCAGCAGGGGGTTGATGTCGAGTTCGGCCAGCCAGGCCAGGTCACAGGCCATCTGCGAGACCTTCAGCAGCGTGGCCAGCAGCGCCGCCTCATCGGCTGGCGGGCGCCCACGGTAGCCCGCCAGCAGGAGCGACAGCCGGCTGCCGGCGAGCATGTCCTGCGCCAGGCGGGTGTTGAGCGGCGGCAACGCCACCACATGGTTCTTGTGCAGCTCGACGGCAACGCCACCCTCGCCGAGCAGCATCACCGGTCCGAACACGGGGTCCGACGCAATGCCGACGATCAGCTCGTGCGCTCCGGGACGTTCAGCCATCGCCTGCACGGTGAAGCCGAGTATCTGCGCCTGCGGCAGCAGACCGATCACCTGCAGGCGCATTTTCTCGGCCGCGCGCCTGAGTTCTTCCGCAGAGACCAGGTTGAGCGCCACACCACCGACGTCAGACTTGTGGATGACCTGGCGCGACACGATCTTCAGGGCCACGGGGTAACCGATGCGGTTGGCCGTGGCAATCGCCTCCTCGACATCGCCGGTCCTGACGGTTTCCACCGTGGGGATGCCGTAGGCCCGCAGCAACGCCTGGGCCTGCGCGTCACCGAGCCATTCGCTGCCTTCCTCCAGCGCCTCCTCCAGCAGCGACTGGGCCAATTGCCGGTCCGGCGTGAAGTCTTCCAGCGCGGAGGCGGGAAGCTGCTGCAAGGCCTGCTGGTTGCGTGCATAGGTGGCCAATTGCAGCCACGCTGCCGCAGCGCGCTCCGGCGTGTTGTAGCTGGCTATGCCCGCCCCAGCGCTGGCCCGCCGCGCCGCCGCCACCGCCGCACCGCCCAGCCAGCACGTCAGCGCCGGTTTTGCGGACGCCTGTATCAATGGCAGGCAGGCCGCTGCAATCTGATCCGCCGGAACAATGGCTGTGGGGGCATGGATGAACAGCACACCATCGACCTCCGGCGCAGCCAGCAGCACCTTCAGCGCATCCTCATAACGGCTGACAGGGGCGTCCCCGACGATGTCGATCGGGTTGCCGTGAGACCAGGTGGGCGGCAGGCACTCGTTGAGCGCTTCCAGCGTCCTGTTATCCAGCACCGCCAGCTTGCCGCCGCCCAGTGCGAGTGCGTCAGCGGCCAGTACCCCGGCACCGCCGCCGTTGGTCAGGATCGCCAGCCGCTCGCCGTGCCACCCCTTCACATGGGTCAGCGTTTCGGCCGCGTCGAACAACGCCTCCAGCGTGTCCACCCGCAGCATGCCGGCTCGCTGGACGGCGGCGTCGAACACCACATCGGAACCGGCCAGCGCCCCGGTGTGCGAGGCTGCCGCCCGGGCACCGTCAGGCGCACGCCCGGCCTTGACAACAATCACCGGCTTGTTGCGCGCAGCGGCGCGCGCCGCCGACATGAACTTGCGCGCGGCCTTGACCGACTCCATGTACATCAGGATGGCCCGCGTCCCGGGATCGCTGGCCAGGTAGTCGATGACGTCGCCAAAGTCCACGTCGGCGCTGTCGCCGAGCGAGATGAAATGCGAAAACCCGATGCCGCGGCTGTTGGCCCAATCCAGCATGGCGGTCGCCAGCGCGCCCGATTGCGTCACAAAAGCCAGCTTGCCCGGCAAAGCATTGCCAGGTGCAAAACTGGCATTGAGTCCGATCCCCGGCACCAGCGCCCCGATGCAGTTGGGCCCGAGGATGCGCAGCAGCCACGGCCGCGCCGCATCCAGCATGGCCTGCTCCAGCGTGGGCCCGCCCGCGCCCGAGGCCTGCTTGAGCCCGGCCGACAGCACCATGGCGGCGCGCGTGCCCTTGCGGCCCAGGGCGGTGATCAGGTCGGGCACGGTCTCTGCCGGCGTGCAGATGATGGCCAGGTCAGGCGCCTGCGGCAGCGACTCGACATCGGGCCAGGCCGGCCCGCCACCCACGCGGGTGTGCCTGCGGTTGACCGGCCAGACCGGCCCCTGAAACCCGTCCGCCCTGAGGTTGCGCAGAACCACGGCCCCCACACTGCCTTCCCGGTCGGAGGCGCCGATCACGGCTACCGAGCCCGGGTGAAACAGGGCTTCGAGATTGCGTACGCTCATAAAACTCCTTGCACGCACGCAGGATTTCCGCATGACAAAACCAGCTTAGCGCCGGGAAAGGTGCCCCCATTGTTTTAGATCAACCAGACCGGCGCTGGCGCCCCACAGAATGACAGCCACCACAACGGTCTTGCCATGGAAACATACAGATACACAAGCCAACCGGCAAAGCGATTCGAGCGATGCCTTGGTGATCGTGAGGAAGTGGCGCGTGCCATTTTTCGCGTCACCGGCGACAGCGTCTGCAAAACCGCTGCGCCGGACCCGCTCGCGGCTCTGCCCGCGGGCATTTGTACCCCCAGCGCCGAACCGACGTTCACCGGACCCACGATGAACGGTAGCCCATGACCCGACGCACGACAAGTTCCCATGTTGATGGCAACTAAGGTGAACAGCACCTTTCCGACCGAAATGACCCTGGCCGCTACGCCAGACCCTTGCACCCTGAGCGCCGGGGAAGTTGTCGAACTGGTAGTCACCAACATCGACAAGGGTCTGACCAGCGCCGAGGCAGCGCGCCGCCTGCTGGACGGTGGTCCGAACGAGCTTCGCGCTGCCCCGCGTATTCCCGCCTGGCGCCGCCTGCTGGCGCAGTTTCAGGACCCGCTGATTTACCTGCTGCTCACTGCCATCGGCATTGCATTGCTCGCCTGGGCCATTGAGGGGCGGCAGGGCTGGCCGGTCGATGCCATCGTGATCGGCGTGGTGGTTCTGGTCAATGGCGTCCTGGGTTTTGCGCAGGAGGCCAAGGCCGAGCAGGCGGTAGCGGCGCTGGCGCGCATGACCACCGCCAGCGCCGCCGTGCTGCGTGATGGCCGGCTCCAGCAAGTGCCAGGCGTCGAACTGGTGCGCGGCGATGTGTTGCTGCTGGGCGAGGGCGATGCGGTGGCAGCCGACGCACGCCTGCTGAAGGCCGCGTCGCTGCGCGTGCAGGAAGCGTCACTCACCGGCGAAAGCCAGGCCGTGCAAAAAGGCACCGCCACGCTGCAAGGCTCGCCAGCCCTGGGTGACCGGATAAACATGGTGTTCAAAGGCACAGCGGTGGCGCAGGGCACCGGCTTGGCGGTGGTCACGGCGACGGGCATGCAGACGCAGATGGGCACCATCGCCACGATGCTGGAGGTCACCCCGGTCGCACCCACACCGCTGCAGAAGGAGGTAGCGCGCATAGGCCGCATGCTGGGTTTGGCAATCGTCGGAATCTCGGTCGTGGTGGTCACCACCATCTTGCTGATCACCGAGATTCGCAACGCCAAGGATGTCATCGACGTGTTGCTTCTGGGCGTGGCCCTGGCGGTGGCGGCGGTACCTGAGGGCTTGCCGGCAATTTTGTCGGTTGTACTGGCGCTCGGCATGCAGCGCATGGCCAAACACAAGGCCATCGTGAAAAACCTGTCGTCGGTGGAAACACTGGGTTCGGCATCGATTATCTGCTCGGACAAGACCGGTACCCTGACCCGCTCGGAGATGACCATAGAGCGTGTGATGACCGCTTCGGGCAGCGTGCATGTGACGGGTGTGGGATACACGCCGGTTGGGCGCCTGGAGCATGAGGGCCAGGAGCTGACCGCCGGTCCGTTGAGGCAAGAGCAGATTGCATTGCTCAGCGGTGGCAGCCTGGCTGGCAATGCGCAATTGCGCCAGGCCGACAGCGGTACCTGGGAAATTCACGGCGACCCCACCGAGGCGGCTTTTCTGGTGGCGGAGCGAAAGCTGGGCACACACGAGCGCCGCGCCAAACGCTTCGAACGCATGGGTGAAATCCCGTTCACCTCCGAGCGCAAGATGATGTCGACCATTGAGATCGACCATGAACACGCAGACGCCCGGGTGCTGGTCACCAAGGGCGCTCCTGACGTGCTGCTGGGTCGCTGCAGCCATGCACGGATAGGCATGGACTCGGTTCCGCTGACCGACCTGCTGCGTAAGCAGGTGCTGGCTGATGTCAATGCGATGTCGGACGCGGCACTGCGCACGCTGGCAGTCGCCTACCGGCCTCTGGCTCCCGGCGAGGAGACGCAGGATGGCGACGCCCTGGAAAACAATCTGATTTTCGTCGGCACCGTCGGCATGATCGATCCGCCCCGGCCGGAAGCCAAAGTAGCCATTGCCGAGGCGCGGCGCGCGGGTATCCGGGTCATCATGATCACCGGCGACCACCCGCGCACCGCTGCGCGCATCGCGGCAGACCTGGGCATCGTGGCAGCCGGCGAAGCGGCGCTGACCGGAATCGACATCGATGCACTGGACGAAGCGGCCTTTGCCGCCGTCGTGCAGACCACCTCCGTGTATGCGCGCGTATCACCTGCGCACAAACTGCGCATTGTGGATGCGCTACAGGCGGCCGGCCACATCGTCGCGATGACCGGCGACGGTGTCAACGACGCCCCGGCGCTGAAATCAGCGGATATCGTTGTCGCCATGGGCATCACCGGCACCGAAGTCAGCAAGGAAGCAGCCCGCATGATCCTGGCTGATGACAACTTCGCCACCATCGTGCAGGCGGTGCGCGAAGGGCGCAACATCTTTGACAACATCCGCAAGTTCCTGCGCTACCTGCTGTCGTCCAACATGGGTGAAGTGTTGACAGTGTTCCTCGGTGTGGTCGGAGCTGGGGTGATCGGACTTACCCAACCCGGTGGCCAAGTGGTGCTGCCGCTGCTGGCGACGCAAATCCTGTGGCTCAACCTGATCACCGACTCCTGGCCTGCGCTGGCGATTGGCATTGATCCACCGACGGACGACGTCATGGCACGCAAGCCGCGTCCCCTGAACGAGCGTGTGATCGACGCGCGCATGTGGGTCGGCGTGGTGGAGATCGGTCTGGTGGTGGCGCTGGCGTCATTGCTGACGATGGACCTGTACCTGCCCGGCGGCCTGATTGAGGGAACGCAGAGCCTGGACACCGCACGCACCGCAGGTTTCACGGTGCTGGTGTTTGCGCACCTGTTCAACTGCTTCAATGCCCGCTCGGAAACCACCAGCGCTTTCCACCACCTGTTCGTCAACCCGTGGCTTTGGGGCGCGCTGGCCCTGTCAGGGCTGCTGCAGGTCGCGGTGGTCCACCTGCCCTTCCTGAACCTGGCCTTTGGCACCGTGCCGCTGACGCTGGCGCAGTGGCTGGTCTGCGCCGCGATGGGCAGCAGCGTGCTGTGGTTCAGCGAGCTGCGAAAGCTGCTGCGTCGCGTCTGGCATAACAAAAGCAGGAACAACTACAGCCAGCCTTCTTGAGGAAGGTCAAGCCTGGCCGCCTCAAAAGCCCGATAGTTTCCCCTGAATAAGGAGAGCCGCATGACCCCTCTGCTGAACCCGACCCCCTCCCCCGGCCCCGCCGCTGCGGACGGCACCGGCGCCAAGGGCACCATGCTCAAACAGGTCGGGCTGCTTGCGGCAGTTGCCGCCCTGCTGGCCGTGCTGTGGATGCCCAGCGTGCAAGGGCTGCCTGCGGCCGGACAAGTGATGCTGTCCGTCCTCGCTTTCGCGGTGATCGTCTGGATGACCGAGGCGTTGGACTATGCGGTCAGTTCCGTCGTGATCGGCGCCTTGATGGTCTTTCTGCTGGCCTACGCACCCGATGCGGCCAAACCCGCCGGGGCCGACATGGGCACCAGGGCGGCGCTGGGTCTGGCTTTGTCCGGGTTTTCCAACAGCGCGGTTGCACTGGTCGCTGCGGCCTGCTTCATTGCCGCGGCAATGACCGCCACCGGGCTGGACCGGCGCATCGCTCTGCTGGTGCTCTCGAAAGTGGATGCCGGCACCAACCACATCGTGATGGGGGCAATGGTGACGGGTTTTTTGCTTTCATTCATCGTGCCCAGCACCACCGCGCGAGTGGCGTGCCTGGTGCCCATCATGATGGGCTTCATTCTCGCCTTCAAGGTGGACAAACGCAGCCGCTTTGCCGGCCTGCTGGTGATTACTGCCGCGCAAACTGCCAGCGTCTGGAACGTCGGTATCAAAACGGCAGCGGCACAGAACATGGTGGCCATCGGTTTCATCGAAAAGCAGTTTGGCAGCGGCATCAGCTGGACCGAATGGTTTATTGCCGGTGCACCGTTCTCGGCCCTGCTCAGCGTTGCGGTTTATTTCATCATGACGCGCATGATGAAACCCGAGATGAAAGAGATTGAGGGCGGTCAGGCCACCATCCGCCTGCAGCTCGGCGCCATCGGGAAAATGAGCGTGCGAGAGTGGAAACTGCTGGCGATCGTGCTGACACTTCTGGGCTTCTGGGCCACCGAGAAAGTGCTGCACAACTTCGATACTTCCTCCACCACGATTGCTGCCATTGCCCTGATGCTGCTGCCGCGCCTGGGCGTCATGGACTGGAAAGAATCGCAACGCGGCTTTCCCTGGGGAACGGTGATCCTTTTCGCCGTGGGCATCAGCGTGGGCACAGCGCTGCTGCGCACTAATGCTGCCGCCTGGCTTGCCAACCTGATTGTGCAAAACCTCGGCTTGCAGCAGGCCAGTGCCTTTGTCATTTTGATGCTGCTATCGCTGTTCCTGATCGTGATTCACCTGGGATTTGCCAGCGCGACGGCACTGGCCTCGACCATGATCCCGATCATCATCAGCGTGCTGATGGCGGTGCAGACGCCGGGCATCAACGTGATTGGCATGACCATGCTGCTGCAATTTGTGGTGAGTTTTGGTTTCATCCTGCCGGTGAACGCCCCACAAAACATGATTGCCTACGGAACTGATACTTTTGATGCCCGGGATTTCGTTCGCACGGGTCTGGTGATCACGCTGGCAGCCGCGGTATTGCTGGTCATCTTTGCACTGACTTACTGGCCCTGGATGGGGTATATGACCCACGCTGCTTGATCCAGATCAAGGGGCGGGAGCCGACGAAGCATTAGCCTGTCTGTCTGGTCACGCCCGCGAGGCCCGTGCCGATAGTCACGAATTTTGGTTCTTCGTCGAATCCACTGTGAATTTTCCTTCACTCCAGCACAATTCAGTTTTCCAAATTGATTGACCGTGCCATGAAAGATACCGCGCTGTACGAACACCTTCTTGGACTGAAGACGCCCTGGTCGGTGAAGAA